>PMCH01000068.1:0-5373 GCA_003154055.1 Acidobacteriaceae bacterium | reverse complement strand
CTGCAGGACCGCGGCGTTCGCGTGCAGGTTATCATGACGCGCTCCGCCCAGGAGTTTGTACGTCCGCTCACCTTCGCCGCCCTCTCCGGAGAAAAGGTCATCACCGATCTGTTCGGCTCGGAAAACCAGCCGGCGAATGTTGAAGCCGCGATCGAGCACATTGCTGTTGCGCAGTCCATTGACGCGCTACTCGTGGCTCCCGCAACCGCCGATGTCCTGGCCCGCTTCGCCCATGGCATTGCCAACGATTTCCTGACCACTTTCTTTCTTGCGACCACTGCACCGGTAGTCGTGGCTCCGGCGATGAACGTCAACATGTGGAATCACGAGGCCACCCGGGCAAATCTGGAAATCTTGCGCAAGCGGGGCGTGAAGATCGTGGAGCCCGGCAGCGGATATCTGGCCTGCGGCATGACCGGGCCGGGCCGCCTGGCGGAAAACGAAGCGATCGTCGCCGCCGTTCTTGAAGCGCTCGGGGCTTCTCAAGACTTGGCCGGGGAGACGTTGCTGATCACCGCCGGCCCAACGCGCGAGAAGATTGACCCCGTGCGATACATCACGAACCGCTCCAGCGGGCGCATGGGATACGCCATCGCGGAGGGGGCCTTGCGGCGCGGCGCTCGCGTGCTGCTGGTGAGCGGGCCGACCGCCATCGTGCCTCCCGGCGCTGCGGTATTGACGCGGGTCGAAACTGCCGAGCAAATGCGCACCGCCGTTTTGAAACTGCTGCCGGAAAGCACCGTCGTCGTCAAGACTGCGGCCGTTTCCGATTACCGACCGAAAGCAACCGCTGGGCAGAAGATCAAGCGTAAAGGTCCGATGACGCTTGAACTGGAACCCACGGCCGATATCCTGGCAGAGTTGGCGCGCCAGAAAACCTCGCAGATCATCGTTGGATTTGCCGCCGAAACCGAGAACGTCCTCGAAAATGCCCGCAAGAAGCTGGCGTCGAAGTCGCTCGATGCGATCGTGGTCAACGACGTTTCGCGCGAAGGCGTGGGCTTTGATTCCGACCGGAATGCGGTCACGATCATCTCGCACGAGGAAGTGGTCGAAGTACCCGAGACTTCGAAATGGGAAGTCGCGCAGCGCGTGCTCGACCAGGTAGTGAAACTGTGCAAGCGGGCTCCGGTCCCTAGCCGCCCCTGATTGTGTAGAGACGGGCGTCTCGCCCGTCCAGGTCGAGCGAAGCTCGACAGGCTGGTTTTCTCCCACCCGACCGGCCTTTTGCTATCCTTATCCGCAATGCCCCGCACCCTGAACCCCGAACTGCGCCGCGCGCTCGCGGATCGCATCCGCTATTACAACGAATTGGGGATCTACGATTTCTACCGGCGTGGGCCGTCGGGGAGTCGCGACGGAGACGTCACGACATCGGTTGCGATGGCCACGTCCGAAATTCAGTCCGAATCAGGAGAAGAAATGAACCCACGGAAGGCCGCGGCCGTCGCGGCGCCGGTTGCTGTTGAAGAGAACATTTTTGAGGTACTCGCGCCAAAACCCGAGCAGAAGGTGACGGACCCCGCCAAGGCGCTGAAGATTATCCGCGAGGACCTGGGCGACTGCACGCGTTGCGCGCTGCACAAGCAAGGACGCAAGCAGATTGTGTTTGGCGTGGGCGATCCAAATGCCGAGTTGCTGTTCGTGGGCGAGGGTCCAGGCGCCGACGAAGATGAGCAGGGCGAACCGTTCGTCGGCCGTTCCGGACAACTGCTCACCAACATGATCAAGGCGATGGGGCTCTCGCGGGAGCAGGTATACATTGCGAATATCGTGAAGTGCCGTCCGCCGGCGAATCGTGCGCCCGAACGCGAGGAAACCGAGACATGCTCGCCCTTCCTGATGCGGCAGATTGCGGCGATCAAACCGAAGGTAGTTGTGGCCCTCGGCGCCACCGCCGCCAAAACACTGCTCGCAATGAACTCTTCGATGATCCAACTGCGTGGCCGCTTCTACGACTTCAAGCCGGCGGGGGTTCGTATTAACGACCGCAGCAACGATCCCCGCTGGGACGGATGCAAGCTGGCCGTCACCTACCACCCGGCATTTCTGCTGCGCGATCCACGGCAGAAGGGCGAGGCGTGGAAGGATCTGCAGATGGTGATGAAAGAGTTGGGACTGAAAGCGCCAAAAGCAACCACGTAGGGACGGACGCCCTCGTCCGTCCAGCCCGCGGGAGCACGGGTCAGGGATGGGTAGGGCTTGACCGCCGGATCCTCCAGCGATTGTCCAGCCATGCGAGAACGTTGCACCAACCTGCGATCAGCACTGGCATCACGATCATGAAAGTTCCGACTTCGCTGATCCCAAGACGCCCTAAGCCTCGAACGACTGGCACCCCAATGAAGAACGCTGGAAAGGCCGTGATGATCAACATCGCGCCCAACAGTCCGGTCGAGCGGGGTAAGGACGCCACATCCCATGTGACACAGTCGCTTTCCGCCTCCATGCAAGGTTTCGCGTCCAGATGACGGTTAACACTATGAGTGTCAAGACGGATAGATGCCCACCAGAAGTACTGACCGGAAGCTTTTTCATGCTGGCGCCGCTCCACTGATTGGTAGGTCACAATCCCGAAGAGCATCAGACCAACCGCAGGGAGAATTAATCGCCACTGTTTCCGCATACTGTATTAGACACCGTGGGGTGCGGAATCTCTACTGTGCGTCGGCAAGTTCGGCGCTATGAACGACCTTGCGGGGCCGAATCCCTTTGCCGATGCCGCTACCCTCCGCGATTCTCAGATCGTAATCGTTCTGAAGATTGAGCCAAAACTGCGCGGGCAGACCGAAGTACTTCCCCAGGCGGATGGCAGTGTCGGCACTGATGGCCCGGTCTCCCCGGACGACTTCATAGATGCCCGGAAAATTGAGGGCTTTTGCCAGTTGATAAGCACTCACTCCCATTGGCTCCATGAACTCGGTCTTGAGAATTTCTCCCGGATGAACCGCAAACACCTTCCTCGATTTGGTCATGGTTACTCCGCTTCTTCAGTGGTAATCGACGATCTCTGCCTCAAAAGCGTTCCCGTCCCGCCACACGAAACACACACGATATTGATCGTTGATTCGAATACTGTGTTGTCCAGCGCGGTTTCCGCGCAGCGCTTCCAGTTGATTCCCCGGCGGCACCTTCAAGTTGTCGAGCGTGAGCGCCGCATTCAAAATAGCGAGTTTCTTGAAGGCCCGTAGCTGCAGATCTGCGGGGAGACGGCGGCTTCTGCCCGACTGCCACAGCCTTTCGGTTTCCTTGTCCCGGAAACTCGCGATCATCTCACTGTATGCTAACGTAACGCGATACTACTGTCAAGCAACAGTATTGGGAAATGCGATAGGATTTCATTGACACCTCCCACATGCCCCTCTTCGCTGACGTCGCCCTCGCCGTGCCGCTGGACATGGTGTTCACCTACACCATCCCTCCGGGCATGGAGCCGGTGGTGGGCGGGCGGGTGCTGGTGCCGTTCCGGCAGCAGCGCATGTCGGGCATCGTCGTCGAACTGCATGATCGTCCACCGCAGGTCAAGACCAAGAAAATCATCGAAGCGCTCGACATCTCGCCGGTCCTCGACGAACAACTGCTGAAACTCGGCCAGTGGATAGCCAACTACTATCTCGCACCGGTGGGCGAGGTCTTCCGCACCATGCTGCCACTTTCGGCGGAATTCAAGCGGGCGGTCGTCTATCACATCACCGACCAAGGCCACATGGCGCTGCATCTCGCGGGGATGTCCGGATCATCAGCACGTTCGCAACGCACGCCCGAAGATCAACTCGTCGAGTTCCGTGTGCTCGATTACCTGGCGGAGCGCGAGAACGTACGGGAAGAGAGCCTGCGGAGTGCCACGCGCTCGTCGAAAGCTCTGCTCGCTGGGATGGTCCGCAAGAAGTGGATTGCGCGCGAAGATGTTTCGGCGGCGCGGGAATCGTCGCGCACAATCAAGGTTGCGGTGCTGCTGGGAGCGGAGGCTTCGCCTCCGCTGGACGGGTCAGAGACCCGTCCCCACACGGGCAGGCTCAACGAGAGCCAGCGAGCGTTGATTGACGCATTGGCCGCGGCTGGCGGCAGAGTCCCCGTCGAGGTTCTGCGCGGACTGGAGATCCCGCGCACCACCTTGAGCACGCTCGTCCGCCGAGGGCTGGTCGAACTCGTCGACGAACCGCAGGATCGCACGATGTCGAAACTCAAGCCGCGACGGTCGCCTTTCGAATTCGAGTTCAGCCCGGCGCAGAAAAATGCACTGGCGAGGATTGACGAGGGCATGGAAGCACGCAAATTCAGCGGCATGCTTCTGCACGGCGTGACTGGATCCGGCAAAACCGCCGTTTATTTGGCGGGCATGCGCGAGGTGCTCGAAAAAGGACGCTCCGCGATTTTGCTGGTTCCAGAAATTGGCCTCACTCCAGCCGTTGCCGCCGACCTGCACCAGATTTTCGGAGATGAGGTCGCCATCCTGCATTCGGGACTATCCGATGCCGAACGCGCGGAGCAGTGGCATCGCATCAAGAACGAACAGGCGCGGATGGTCGTCGGCACGCGCTCGGCAGTGTTTGCCCCGGTGAGCGATCTCGCGCTCATCATCGTGGACGAAGAACAGGACTCCTCCTACAAGCAGGAAGAGACACCTCGCTACCACGCGCGCGACGTGGCTGTCATTCGGGCAAAAATGGCCGGGGCCGTTGTCGTGCTCGGCTCGGCGACTCCATCGCTCGAGTCCTACTACAACGCGACGAAGAACAAGTATGCGTTGCTGGAGTTACCGGACCGCGTGGAGCAGCGTCCGCTGCCCGAAGTCGAAATTCTCGACATGCGACTGGAGTTTCAGGAAACCGGACAAGAGCAGGTCATTTCGCGCAAGCTGGCTGCGGAGATTCGCGAGCGCCTGGAGAAAAAAGAACAGGTCATGGTGCTGCTCAACCGCCGCGGATATTCCCCGGTTGTGCTCTGCCGCACTTGTGGCAAGAAACTCGAGTGCAGGAACTGCGCCATCGCGCTCACCCATCACAAGCGCGAGCACAAGATGGAATGCCACTACTGTGGGTTCATCGCGCCCGTGCCGAAGAAATGCGTGCACTGCGGCAGTGAGTACGTGTATTTCGTCGGGACGGGCTCAGAGAAGTTGGAAGAGTTGCTGCACGGCATGTTTCCCCAGGCTCGCATCGGGCGCCTTGATCGCGACACGGTCCGTGGCCGCGACGATTTCGAGCGCGCGCTGAATGCGCTGAACGAAGGCGAACTCGACATGCTGGTCGGCACGCAGATGATCGCCAAGGGCCACGACATCCACGGCGTGACGCTGGTGGGCGTGGTCGGAGCCGACACCGCGCTCGGCCTCCCGGACTTCCGCGCCGCCGAGCGCACGTTTCAGCTTCT
>PMCH01000096.1 GCA_003154055.1 Acidobacteriaceae bacterium | reverse complement strand
GTCCAGGAGCCGAGATCGTTCCAGCCGAAATCGGAGGGGAGGCAGAAAATGCGTGATTGGCTCTCTCCCTTGGCCGAACGCGGCTCGAGCACTGCATAGTCGATGCTGATGTTCTCGCATTTCGGATAGAGCCGGCGGAAGGTTTCGGCGAACTTGCGAGTGCCGAAGGCGGCGGCAATCTTTTCAAGGATCGGCGCGGTGCTCGGCAGATGCTCGCGCAGCGCGTTGGCGAGCGTGTCGGCGCGCCAGAGAAACATGCCGCTGTTCCAGAAGTAGTTGCCGGCGGCCATGAACTGGTTCGCTTTTGCCACGTCGGGCTTTTCTGTGAACCGGCGGACACGCAGCGCCCCGCCAGCGTCCGGCGCGCCAGCTTCGATGTAACCGTAGCCGGTTTCGGGGCGGGTGGGGCGGATGCCGAGGACGACGATATTTTCTCCGGCGGCGGCGATCTCGACGCCTTTGCTGAGAGTTGCGCGGTACTGCTCGGGATCGCCGATCACATGGTCGGAGGGAAAGAGTCCGAGTACGGCTTCAGGATCGTGGCGCAGCAGCAAGAATGCAGCGAGGCCAATCGCAGGCGCAGTGTTGCGGCCCATCGGCTCGGCGATGATCCGCTTGGGATCAAGCTTCGGTACCTGCCGTGTGATGGCCTGGCGGAGATCGTTGTTCGTGATAATCCACTGCCGTTTGGGCGAGGCCATGGGCAGAAGTCGGGCCACGGTCTGCTGGATCATGGTCTGCTTGCCGTCGAGCGCGAGCAGTTGCTTGGCACGGCGCTTGCGGCTCAGCGGCCAGAAACGCGTGCCGCGGCCGCCGGCGAGGATCACGGGATAGAAGTGCGGATGAGTCTTCACGTTTACTGAGAAGCCTATCATTTCGCGGCGAAAAGCTTAAACCACGGGGGACACGGTGGAACACGGGGGAACCCCTAACCACGATTTACACGAGGAGGCGTGAAGGAGAACGAACAGCGTTAGGTTTCCCCTGTGAACCTCTGTGTCCCCCGTGGTTAAGGGGTTGTCTTACATCCGCGTGGCGGGTTCGGGAACGGGATTACCCGGCACGCTGGCCTTCAGGAACTCCAGCGACCACTGCGGACGCACCGTGAAATCATGCAACGCGGCTGGGATGACCACGGCATCGCCTTTGGCCAAGGTGACTGGAGCACGGCCCCCGGCTTCCACCACTCCGCAGCCATCGACCGCGACCAGGATCTGGACGGAGGTCTTGCTGGACGCATCTCCCGTCGAAAAATCGTGCGGCTCCTTCAACTCGAACAGATCCACTGCGAAATAGGGCGCGGAGATCATCGAAGACTGCCGGCTTTTTCCGCCGTTGATGATGACCGGAGCGGGACGGATCACCTTGCCCGAGGCAACTTTCTCTTTGATCGACGCGATTCCGCGCTCGAGATGCAAGGGACGCGGTCGCCCATAGTCGTACAGCCGATAGGTGGTGTCGGACTGCTGCTGGGTCTCGACAATCACCGAGCCCGGCCCCAAGGTGTGCACCGTGCCCCCGGCCACGTAGATCATCTCGCCCTGATAGACGTTGACCCAATTCAGCAGATTCTCCGCGCAATTTTCCTGAATCGCCTGCTCAAACTGCTCACGAGTGACGCCCGGTTTCAAACCTAATCCAATCTGAGATCCAGGCCGCGCATGGGCCACGTACCAACATTCCGTCTTGCCCCAAGGCTCACCGAAGCGCTGCGCGGTCGCGTCGTCGGGATGCACCTGCACGGAGAGCTTTTCTTCCGGGAACAGGAACTTGAGGAGCAACGGAAAACGCTGTGGATCGCGCGCCGCTGTGCCGACGAGTTCGGGGCCGAGTTCCTTGCTCAGATCAGAGAGAGTACGTTTCGCGAACGGGCCGTTCGCGACCTGACAGTCGTCGCCGGTAAGCCACGACTCGCCGATCTTTTCACTGAACTTGTGGTTCGGGTAGATGGGAGAAAGATCGAGCGTGCCCCACGGGCGCGGGTCGAAGGCGGGCGACATCAGGAATGGGTAGAGTTGGGTCATGCTGTGTTCAAAAGTCTTGGAACCACTGAGGACACAGGAGATCACGGAGGAACGCGTCCTACCGAGAAAACAGATAAAAAAATAGTGCGGCTCCACCAAACGATACCAAGCCGAAGAATCTAACCAGCGTGACTGGGACGCCTACCAGTGGCGGGAAAGGCATAAGAGTCTTACCCTCCTCGAACCGCCTCGATGCTAATTGACATTGCTTTGGGAAGACTACAAGCGCCATCCCCAAAACCAGCCAGATTAGACCTACCGCCAGAAACCTCCAGTCATTCATGGCCTCGACCCTCAAGAGTGCCAATACCTCCGACGCGACCTACAGGGACGCGAAATACTTCCGCATGCGCTCCAGCGCCCGGTCGAGGTTCTCCATCGTCGTCGCGTAGGAAATGCGAACGTGCTCGGTTGTGCCGAAGCCTTCTCCGGCAACGGTCGCGACATGAGCTTTGTGCAGGAGGCCGTTCGCGATGTCCGCACCGCACTTGATCCCGCTCTTGCCGAAGAACGCCGAGACGTTCGGATAGGCATAGAATGCGCCTTCCGGCATGGTGCACTTCACACCGGGGATGGCGCGCAGCCCGCCGACGATGTGATCGCGGAGCTTGATGTATTCCTTCCGCATGTCTTCGACGCATTGCTGCGAGCTGTTGAGCGCAGCCACTGCTGCCTTCTGCACAATCGAGGTCGGGTTCGAGGTGGACTGGCTCTGCAGCTTCTGCACGGCGCTGATCACCGCTGCCGGGCCGAGGGTGTATCCCAGGCGCCAGCCGGTCATGGCGTAAGTCTTCGAGAGCGACCCAACCACCAGGAAGCGATCACGATACTCGTTGAGCGAACCGACAGAAAAGTTCTTGCCTGTGTAGTTCAGGTACACGTAACACTCATCGGAAATCACCCAAATGCCACGCTCGCAGGCCAGGCGAATCACTTCGGTCATGTCGGTCGGGCTCATGACGGCACCCGACGGATTCGATGGCGAATTGAGGATAATGAGCTTGGTTTTGGGCGTGATCAGGCGGGCAATCGTGCTGGCCGTGACGCGGAAACCCTGTGACTCGTCGGCTTCGAGCAGCACGCACTTTCCGCCGACGTAACGAACCATATCCTTGAAGCTCACCCAGTACGGTACCGGCAGGATGACTTCGTCGCCGTGATCGACGAGCACCGAAATCACGTTGAACAGCGCATGCTTGCCGCCTACTGAGGCGCAGGTTTCCTCGCGCTTGTATGCGGATCCGAAATCAGCAGCATGGCGCTTGATGATTGCGTCTTTCAGTTCGAGCGTCCCGCCCACCGCCGTGTACTTCGAAAAATTGGCGTTAATCGCTGCGATGGCCGCGTCTTTGATGTGTTGCGGCGTCATGAAGTGCGGCTCGCCAGCGGTCACGTCCACGACGTCAATACCCTGCTGGCGCAGCTTCTCGGCCTCGGCAGCGGCGGCCATGGTGGACGAAGGCTCAATGCGGTTAATGCGTTCCGTCAGAACGACGGGAGTGGTCATGGGAGTCAACACGCTGCTCATGATTTCTTTTTCCTGGATCGAATCTTCCGTTCGGGCGCCTCACGCTCTACCTGCCCGGCGGTCTCGAACTTGTGCGCTGGATCCATTTTCTCACGGACTTTTTGCGCGACGAGGTCGGGCACCAGGCACCCGATGTTTCCGCCCAACTGCGCCACCTCGCGCACCAGGCGCGAACTCAGGTAAGAATATTTCTCGGCGGGCATCATGAAGACCGTCTCCAGGCTGGGCTGGAGTTTGCGGTTCATGAGGGCCATCTGGAGCTCGTACTCGTAATCGCTGATGGCGCGAATGCCGCGCAACACGACCGAGCCTTCGACCCGCATGGCGTAGTCCACGGTGAGGCCGTCGAAAGTGTCGACCGAGACGTTGTCAAAGTCCGCGGTCATCGCCTCCAGCATCTTGCGACGGTCCGAGACGCTAAACAGCGGGTCTTTTTCGGGATTGCGCAGGATCGCGACCACCAGTTCGTCGAAAATCCTGCTGCCACGCTCGATCAGGTCAAGATGGCCGTTGGTAGGGGGATCGAACGATCCGGGATAGATGGCTTTGATGCGCTTCACGGGGCCTCGGTTGGGAAAGCCTAGATTGTATGCGGCGGGAAACGGGAATGGCAATTGGAAGGGCAGCCGGCAGAAAAAATGGACGGGCGTGGCCGCCCGTCCGTCAATGAAACAAACTCTAAACTGCTATCGCCGCGCCGCCGGGACTTTCGCCGCTTCTGGCGCGCTCGGCATGGTCGTGACCCGTCCCTGGGTGCCGGTGGCCTGGGCCGCGACTGGCGCCGGAGCCGGCGCGGCTACCGGGACCAATCCCAGCGCTTTGCGGACTTCACCTTCCAGTTTGGCCATGGTGTCTTTGTTTTCTTTCAGGAAGGCGCGGGCATTCTCGCGTCCCTGGCCGATGCGCTCGCCCTTGTAGCTGTACCAGGAGCCGGACTTCTCGACGATGTTCTGCGTCGCGGCCAGGTCGAGCAGGTCGCCTTCGCGCGAAATGCCTTCCCCGTACAGGATGTCAAATTCAGCCTCGCGGAAGGGTGCGGCCACTTTGTTCTTTACGATCTTCACGCGGGTGCGCGAGCCGGTGACCACGTCGCCTTCCTTAATGGCGGCGATGCGGCGGATATCAATGCGCACCGACGAATAGAACTTCAGCGCGCGGCCGCCCGTGGTGGTCTCGGGGTTGCCGAACATCACGCCGCCCTTCTCGCGCATCTGGTTAGTGAAGACGCAAGTGGTCTTCGCCTTGGCGAGAATGGCGGTGAGCTTCCGC
>PMCH01000232.1 GCA_003154055.1 Acidobacteriaceae bacterium | reverse complement strand
TTGCCCGCTAAAAGTCGCGGTTTCCTTTACTGGGTGCCTACGACCTGTGCCTGAAATGCTCGCACTACTTCAATTTTCTCGACGCGCGCGGGGCGATTTCCGTTACCGAACGGGTTGGTGTAATTGCCCGCGTACGCGCCCTGGCTGTCGGCATCGCCAAGGCGTGGATGGATCAGCAGTACGGATCGTCCAAGAAAGGTGAGAAAGCAGACCAACCGGCGCAATCGGCAGGGAAGGGCAAGAAAGAAAAACTCGCACCGGTGGGATAAGTGCTTAACCACAGAGGGCACAGGGGTTCACAGGGAACAGCCGCTGGATCCTCAGGCTACTAGCTCGCGGCTCGCAGCGCAGTGTGACGGCGCTCACATTCGGATCTCATGAAGTCTGGGAAAATAAGGGTTTATTGAATGCCTGACTTTCTGCTTGAAATCGGCTGCGAAGAGATCCCGGCGCGGATGATTGACGGCGCTTCCCGNNTTGGCGGTGCTGGCTCCCGGAATTCCCGCTACGCAGGCCGACGTTACCGAGCAGGTGACGGGACCCTCCGCGCAGGTTGCATACAAGGATGGCCAGCCCACTCCCGCAGCGCACGCCTTCGCGAAAAAGGTCGGGGTGGATGTCAGCCGGCTCGAAAAGGTGAGCACTGCGAAGGGCGAGTATCTTGCTGCCACCGTCACCCGCAAGGGGCGCACCTCGGTCGAGATTCTGGCGGAGACTCTTCCCAAGGAGATTTCCGCCCTCTATTGGCCCAAGAACATGTATTGGCGCAAGCGTGGCGAGGTGTTTGTCCGCCCGGTGCGCTGGCTGGTGGCCATGCTCGACGAACAGGTGGTCCCGATGGAACTCTTCGGCATCTCAGCCGGGAAGACCTCGCGCGGGCACCGCATTATCGGCGACGAAGCTGTTGCCATCTCCCGCCCCAGTGCTTACATCGANNACCATCCCCGGCGCGCGCTGGCGCGAAGATAAGCCGCTGCTCGCGACCGTGGTCAACCTGACGGAATTTCCCTCGGTCATCCTCGGCAGCTTCGATCCTGAGTTTCTCGAGTTGCCCGAAGAAGTCCTGGTCACGGTGATGCGCGATCACCAGAAGTATTTCGCCATCGAAGACGGTGGCGGCAAGCTTCTGCCTCATTTTCTCGCTGTGCTGAACACTGCCGGCGACTCCGACGGCCTGATTCGCCACGGAAATGAGCGAGTGCTCCGCGCCCGCTTCAACGACGCGCGCTTTTTCTGGCGGACTGACCAAAAGCAGACGCTGCGCGACCGGGTCGAACTGCTCAAGCACGTCACGTTTCAGAAAGACCTCGGCAGCTACTACGACAAGACGATCCGGGTGCAGCGGTTGGCCAGTTGGCTGGCGGAGATCGTCAAGCAGAATGACATCGCGATCCGGCCCGGTGTTGTGCACAAAGCCGCGCTGCTAGCCAAGACCGACCTCACCACCGAACTGGTGAAGGAGTTCACCGAACTGCAGGGAATTGTCGGTGGGCTCTACGCGCGAGTGCAGACGCTCGACGAGGACCTGAAGCCGGAAGTGCAGGGAGAAATCTCCAAGACGATTTACGATCACTACAAACCGGAGTCAATGGAGGACGAAGCGCCGCGCACCATCGAGGCGGCGGTCCTTTCCATTGCCGACAAGGCCGATTCGATTGCCGGAATGTTTGCGCTCGGACTTGTTCCGAGTGGATCGAAGGATCCGTTTGCCCTCCGCCGGCAGGCGAACGGGATTGTCAAGACGGTTGCGGTCCACAAACTGCCTTTGCGCCTGTCGGAATTGATGAACGATGCGCGGGCGAGATATCACGGCTCGGAAGCGGAAAAGAAATTCTCCAGCTCCGCCTATGCCGAGTCGGTGCGCAGCTTTTTCCGCGAGCGGGTGGAATTCTATCTGAAGGAAGCCGGCGGCTATGCCTACGACGTGGTGAACGCCGTGCTCGCCGCCGATGCCGACAACGTGGTGGATGCAAGCGCGCGTGCCGCGGCGGTCACAAAAGTGCGTGGTTCCGCCGACTTCGAGTCGATCTCGATTGCCTTCAAGCGAACCAAGAATATTTTGCGGCAAGCGACAGAAAATAAGCGGCATATCGCGAGCCATCTGGACCTGGCGGTGCTCAAGGAAGACTCCGAGAAGGAGCTGGCGGCACTAATCCCGCAATCGGCGGCTGCGGTAGAGAAACTGCATTCCGCGGGCAATTACGAGCAAGCGCTGCTGGAGATTGCCAAGCTGCGTCCAGCGGTGGACAAGTTCTTCGACAAGGTCATGGTGATGGTGGACGACGAGAACCTCCGCGCCAATCGCCTGGCTCTGTTGCAGACCCTGGTTAAAGAATTTTCGACGATCGCGGACTTCTCCGAGATCGTGACGGAAGGCAAGGAATCTACGAAGTAAGAGAGGACAAGGACTCATATGGCAACAACCACTCTCCCCGAAGCGGGAATTATGGAAACGAAACCAGCCGGCACAAAGTATGTGTATTTCTTCGGCGGCGGCAAGGCCGATGGCAACGGCAAGATGAAGGACGTTCTGGGCGGCAAAGGCGCCGGCCTCGCCGAGATGACCAACGCGGGCCTGCCCGTTCCTCCCGGTTTCACCATCCAGACCGAGGCGTGCCGCGAGTACATGCGCAAGAACGCGGTCTCGAAAGATGTGGACAGCCAGATGGACGCGGCGCTCGCCAAACTCGAGGCCCTTCAAGGCCAGAAGCTCGGTAAGGGCGAGAATCCGCTGCTGGTCAGCGTACGCTCGGGCGCGAAGTTCTCCATGCC
>PMCH01000221.1:3506-5991 GCA_003154055.1 Acidobacteriaceae bacterium | reverse complement strand
ACTATTTGCACACACCGGGAAGGGGCGACTCCCCAGGGAACCGCATTTGACGCTGGGCCCGGAGAGGCAGCCTCCCGCTGGCGGTTGTGCGGAATGCGGGATGACGGAAATCCTCGGACGCACTAGAATGCTGCCGTCCCACCACCATTAAGATGACTTCGGCCCACCCCTCAAAGTCCCCGCTTACCTCGCAGCAGTGGCACGCGGTCAGCGCGAGTTTCCTGGGCTGGACACTCGACGCCTTCGATTTCTTCGTGCTGGTTTTCCTGGTGGATGTTCTGGCGGCGCAGTTTCACGTCTCGCCCTCGAAAATCATCTTCACGACCACGGCTACGCTGGCCATGCGGCCGCTCGGGGCGCTGATCTTCGGCCTGCTGGCGGACCGCTACGGGCGCCGCATACCGCTCATGGCGAATGTCATTTTCTTTTCCGTGGTGGAGTTGTCGTGCGGGTTCGCGCCGAACTACACCGTGTTTCTCATCCTGCGCACCATCTATGGCATTGGAATGGGCGGAGAGTGGGGCGTGGGCGCATCGCTCGCCATGGAAAGCGTGCCCACCAAATGGCGGGGCACGATCTCGGGGATCGTCCAGTCGGGCTATTCGTGCGGATATCTTCTGGCGGCGGTGGCGGCGAAAGTAGTTCTTCCGATCTGGGGCTGGCGCGCCATGTTCTGGGCGGGAGGACTACCCGCCCTGCTGGCCTTTTACATTCGCTGGAAGGTGACCGAATCGGAAGCGTGGAAGCAGCATCGAATGCCGGGATTCCGCTCCATTGTTCGAACGGCCGTATCGAACTGGAAGCTCTTTGCCTATCTGGTCGGCATGATGAGCCTGATGCATTTTCTGTCGCACGGAACCCAGGATCTCTACCCGCATTTCCTGAAGTCGGAGCACGGTTTCTCGACGTCCACGGTCGCCAACATTGCGATCCTGTACAACCTCGGCTCACTCCTGGGAGCGGTGGTTTTCGGCCGCCTTTCGGAGCGCATCGGGCGACGGCGCAGCCTGGTTGCGGCAACGATGGTGGCGCTTTGCGCGATCCCACTGTGGGCGTTTGGCATGGGCCTGTACACGCTCGCGATCGGGGCCTTTCTGATGCAGGTCGGGGTGCAGGGAGCATGGGGCATCATTCCCGCACACTTGAACGAACTGTCACCGGCCGCGCTGCGCGGACTGGTCCCGGGATTGGCGTATCAGATGGGAATTTTAGTGGCTGCCCCGGTGAACAACATTGAGTACGCCCTGCGCGACCACTTTGGATACGCCTGGGCCCTGGCGGGCTTTGAAGTGGTGATCATTGTTGTCCTGGCTACCGTGGTAAGCCTCGGACCGGAGCGCAGCGGAGAAGATTTTCTGGCTCAACCCCGTACAGAATGAGGCTCGCCGAGCGCCTCCAGCGCATCTTACCTTGCATCCGGATCGGCTTCCCTGGGTAACTGGCAGAATCGCCCGGAAATCCGTAATCTTGGTCACAAGGGGTGTAGCTTTTTGAGGGTTTTCTGGCTCATTCTTCTCAGCAGTCTCCCGCTGCTCGCGCAAAGCGATGTGGGTGAACTGCGCCTGAGGGTCACCGATCCGGATGGACTTGGTCTGGCAAGCGCGGTCGAGTTGCAAAGTGAAGTCAACCAGTACCAGAAAGCATTTCACACCGATGACGCGGGGAATCTGATCGCCAAGCGCCTTCCCTTCGGCTTATACCGGCTAATCGTGAGTCGGGACGGGTTTGCGCTTTTCAGTGACTCGGTGGAAATTCGATCGGCAATTCCTTCTGAGCGCCGGGCCGTCCTGCATGTCGCGAGCGTAACCACATCGGTGCAAGTGGAAGGCGTGGAGACGCTGATTGACCCGAATCGGACTGGCTCAGTCAACCGAATCGGGGAAGAAGCAATCGAAGATCGAACAACGTCGCTGCCCGGGCGATCGTTGCAAGACCTGGTGAATTCTCAGCCGGGCTGGCTCTACGAAGGCAATGCCGTTCTGCATCCCCGCGGCTCCGAGTACCAGGTCCAGTTGGTGGTGGACGGAGTCCCGCTGACCGACGATCGTTCCCCCAGCTTTGGGCCGGAGATGGCCGTCGACGACATCGAATCGGTGAGTGTCTACACCGCCGGGATACCTGCCGAATATGGCAGGAAGATGGGCGGTGTGGTGGAAGTGAATACGGCCCGCGACGCGCGCCCGGGCTTGCATGGACAACTGAGTCTATCGGGCGGCAGTTTCGCGACCGCCGGAGGGTATGGCGCGATTCAGTATGCCGAGGGGCAGAATGTCTTCGGCTTTAGTGCCAATGGCGCACGAACCGACCGCTATCTGAACCCTCCGGTCCTTCAGAATTACACGAACACGGGCACGACCGGAAGTTTCGGCGCCAGCTTCGAGCGGGATTTCACCGACCACGACCGGTTGCGTTTGCAGGTGCGCCACGAACTTTCGCGATTCCTGGTCCCCAACGAACAACTCCAACAGGCGGCAAGCCAGCGCCA
>PMCH01000221.1:2824-3393 GCA_003154055.1 Acidobacteriaceae bacterium | reverse complement strand
TTCCACGGCAACCGGCTGGACCTGGAGCAGTCGGCATTCATCCAGGACCGCATTCATCTCGGCAACTGGAACATCAGCGCCGGTGTGCGCTATGACCACTATCAACTCCTGGTCAACCAGCATGCGCTGAGCCCACGCCTGGGCGTGTCGCGTTATATCCCCAAGGCGGATCTGCTGCTGCATGCCTCCTACGACCGGGTGTTTCAGACGCCCGCCTTTGAGAACATCCTGCTCTCCAGCTCACCAGCGGTGATTTCGCTGAGCGACGAAGTTCTGCGGCTGCCGGTGAAGCCATCGGTCGGCAACTATTTCGAAGTCGGCGTAACGAAGGGTTTCTTGCAGAAGCTGAGACTCGACATCAACGGATTCCATCGCCAGGTGAACAACTTCGCGGACGATGACCAGTTGCTCGATACCGGAGTAAGCTTCCCGATCGCGTTCCGCAAGGCGAAGATCTACGGAGCCGAAGGCAAACTCGAAGTTCCGCGATGGGGCCGATTTTCCGGGTTTCTAAGTTATTCGTACATGGTTGGCGAGGCCTATCTGCCGGTGACCGGAGGACTGTTTCT
>PMCH01000221.1:0-2812 GCA_003154055.1 Acidobacteriaceae bacterium | reverse complement strand
GCGATCGCGCAATTTGGCCAGGCGATCGTGGACCGGGTGAACTTCGATCGGGGCCGAGTACGCCCGTCGCTGACCACGGATGTTTCCGTGGGCGCGGAACTCTGGCACAAGGACAAGGCCACAGTGCGTTTCCAGGCAGATGGGCAGAATCTGAACAACCGGCTCAACCTGATCGACTTCGCCGGCCTGTTCTCAGGAAACGCGATCGCCCCGCCGCGCAGTTTCTCGTTACGGCTGCAGACCAGTTTCTGATTGCGTTGGGCACTCACCCGACGCGGCGGCCTGGGGCCCGACGGACAGAACTGACGGTCGGTCGTCACTTCCGCCCGACTGGACGGGCGAGACCCCCGTCCCTCCATCGTAAGAACCAATGTGCGGTCGAGTTGCCAGGCGAGGTGGTGCAGGAGATTAAAGGTCGATCCAACAACCGGCAGCGCTCAGGCCGCTTTGTCGGGAATTTTTTTTGCGGCTTTTTTTTGCTCGAGCGTCACGGCCAGGGCCAACATCAACCCGATCAGGCCAAAGGCCGCAAGCGCAATCAGGGCAACCATCAGGATGGGCATAAGGTCCCTCCTCAGTTGCATTCTGAAGCCGAGTGAACACTGGTGCCGTGACCGGGGTCACCGGTCGGTGTGAGATTCCGATTCCCATTTCTGCCCGGGCTTTGTTTTGATGGACGGACAGAATCGGATGGACCCCGGAATGCTGCTAGAGTAAGAATCTGCCGCCCCTGGAATTCGGGCCGTGCCGGATGGAATCAGGAGAGAGTACCCCATGCGCATCGCGGTCGTCGGCTCTGGTTATGTTGGCCTGGTAACCGGAGCGTGCTTTGCCGATCTTGGACATGAAGTCGTGCTGGTGGACAACGACGAGCAGAAGCTGTCCGCCCTGCGCGATGGCGAGGTCCCGATTCATGAGCGTTTCCTGCCGGAACTGCTGGCGCGCCACCGCGGCCAGCGCATCAAGTTCTCGGGCGACCTGCAGGGCGCGGTGCGGGACAGCGCAGCCGTATTTATCGCCGTGGGAACGCCGCCGACCGAGACAGGCGACGCCGATCTGTCGTACGTGGAATCGGTGGCGCGGGAGATATCAGGCGCCGTGGACAGCTACAAAGTCGTCGTCGAGAAGAGCACGGTTCCGGTGTACACCAGCCAGTGGGTCCGAACCGTCATCATGAGAAACGGCGCCGACCCTGCGTCGTTCGACGTTGCATCCAATCCCGAGTTTCTCCGCGAAGGAACGGCGGTCTCCGATTTTCTCTTTCCCGACCGCATCGTTGTGGGCGCGGAAAGCGACCGCTGTGCGCAGGTGTTGCGCGAAATTTATGCGCCTCTCACCAGCGGGGCCTACTACGCGCAACCGGATGCCATTCCGCGTCCGGATCGCGCCCAGATCCCGCCCCGGCTGATCGTGACCAGCACCAAGAGCGCCGAACTGATCAAGCATGCCTCGAACGCCTTTCTCGCCATGAAGATCTCCTTTATCAATGCGGTGGCGTCGGTGTGCGAGTCGGTGGGCGCGGATGTCCAACAGGTGTGCGAGGGCATCGGCACGGATTCGCGCATTGGCCCGCGCTTCTTGAATCCCGGGATCGGCTACGGCGGATCCTGTTTTCCGAAAGACCTCATGGCCTTCCGGGCAGTTGCCAAGGAATGCGGCTATGACTTCCGGCTCCTGGATGAAGTGATCCGCATTAACGAAGAGCAGCGTCATCGCTTTCTCCGCAAGGTGCGCGGAGTCCTGTGGACGCTGCGCGGCAAACGGCTGGGTGTTCTGGGATTGGCGTTCAAGGGCGGAACCGACGACATCCGCGAATCGCCGGCCATTCTGCTGGTGCAGGAACTGCTGCGCGAAGGCTGCCGTATCTCGGCATACGATCCGGCAGCGATGGAACGAGCCAAAGAGGTGCTGAACTCGAACGTGGAGTACACGCTCGACGCCTATGAGGCCGCGAGCGGCGCGGATGCACTGCTCGTCCTGACCGAGTGGGAGGAATTCGCCGCCCTCGATCTGGCGCGCCTGCGCAAGCTGCTCAAGTATCCCATCGTGATTGACGGCCGGAACTTGTATGATCCCGCAGTCATGGCCGCGCACGGTTTCAGCTATCACAGCGTAGGACGTCCGGAGGCGCAGGCGAACGACTTGCCCGCTGGAGCCCGGCGTCCAGGCAAGACGGAGCATTCCTAACTCATGAAATCATCACGCGCACTGGTGACCGGGGGAGCCGGTTTCCTCGGATCCCATCTCTGCGATGCCCTGCTCGGGGACGGCTATTCCGTGGTGGCTGCGGATAACCTGCTCACCGGGCGACTGGCGAACATTCAACACCTAAGAAACGATTCGCGTTTCGAGTTTCTGGAAAAGGACGTCAGTTACCCCTTCGAATGTGGCGCCGTGGACTATGTGTTTCACTTTGCCAGTCCAGCCAGCCCGGTAGACTACGCGGCGCACGGCATCGAAACATTACGAGTGGGCTCCTACGGCACATTCGAGGCCCTCGCCATCGCGCGCCGATACAACGCCAGGTTCATGATGGCATCCACCTCGGAATGCTATGGCGACCCGCTGGTGCATCCCCAGNNGATACCCGGATTCTGCGCATCTTCAATACCTACGGGCCGCGCATGCAGCTCAACGACGGGCGCGTGATTCCCAATTTCATGTCCCAGGCGCTGCGCGGAGAGAATCTGACGGTATACGGCGACGGCGGCCAGACCCGCAGCTTCTGCTACGTGAGCGACGAAATTGACGGCATCATGCGGCTCGCGCGCTCGGCGGAGCATGACCCGGTCAATATCGGAAACCCGACCGA
>PMCH01000209.1 GCA_003154055.1 Acidobacteriaceae bacterium | reverse complement strand
GCCCCTAAACACACGCTCGGATGGGTAACCGGTGCGCGTGTGTTGGATCAGGGGAGCGAGGATTCCATCCGCTCCGCTAAGTTTCTTGGAATGTTGGTGGCCAGGGAGGGAGTTGAACCCCCGACGCCAGCCTTTTCAGGGCTGCGCTCTACCACCTGAGCTACCTGGCCACTTCCGATGCGCATCGTCACCGCGAACCGGCTGTTTGCCGGCCCGCGCTTGCCTGGGCCCTGTTACTGGGCGGGAATACCGCGACAAACCAGAAAAGCCGATGCGCTACAGAACGTGCGGAACTACCGAATTATAGCAACCCTGCCGCGTCCACTCAACGCGGCGGCTCGGATTACGCCAAAAAAAGCGGGCCCGCCATTCCTGGCGAGCCCGCACACCTTTGAGCGACGCGGAAGAATATTACTCCGCTCGACCTGGCAGGGATCTACTGTCCAGCCCGGTTCTCGTGCTCATTGAGCCACTGTGCCAGTCGCGGGCCCTGCTGCGATTTCAGATCCACGCAATAGCGGATGCGCTCCAGCGACTGCTGCAATCCACGCTCCGCGGTTGGCACTCTGTGCTCGGTGAAAAACTGCTGGACCTGATCGTGCAGATCGGCGCTGCAGAAGCTGGAGGTTGCGTCGACCACTTCCGCAGCGGTGACCCCGCCACCGATTTTTTCGATCTCGCTCCAGTGACTCTTCGCGAACTGCCAAGCCAAGTCCCGGCCATCGGATTGTTCCATGATGCCGGACACCACGCCAAGCGCATCCTGGGACCGGACTTCGGAAGAGAGGGCGCGTTGCAGAGTTCGCTCAATCAACTTGGGGTCGGAGAACGAGCTGAGCGCGCCCAAGTACACATAATATTCTTCCGGAGTCTTCGCCTGTTTCTGCTTTGCCACAAGGCGATCGTACAAAGCCGCGTCGCCATCCCGAACCGCTAACTCAAGAGCGGTGCCGGCGATCGTGTAGTCCAGCGTATTAGAACTCTGGAGCGCCTGCTCGGTCCACTTCCGTGACCACGCCAGAACCTGTGGATCGCGTCCCGTTCCACCCGCCACCCGAAGCACACTCGAACGCAACTGCTTGTCGTCGTCGCTTTCGCCGGATTTCGGTTCGAATCCAAGCCGCTGGATCGTGGGTGCCAGCAATTGCCGGACCCATGCCTCGTATTGCGGCTGGTCCGCCACCGAAGTGAGATACGTGCCGATATACTCGATCTGATCGAGTGCCTGGGTCAGAACCGGGCGGCTGGTCTCGTGTTGCAATCCTTGCGCCAGCGCCACGAAATCGGAGATCGGCTGTTTCCCCACTCTCACTGCTGCCCAGGTATCCCCCAGCAGCATGATGCGCTCGGCAGGCGTCAGCTCTTTTTCCACGTCGCGCGCCAGCGAACGAATGTTCCCCAGTTCATATCCCGAGCGATAAAAGCCGCTCGCGCCGGCGTTTGCCAGCGTCCAGGTGGCGCATCCCGGAAGCTGGAAGTTGGTTTCCCTTTCGGTGAGCAGACGGCAACTCAGCGCTTCTTTGCCGGAACTGCCGGCGGGCCCCTCTTTCAGACAAACCGGAATCTGCCAAACTTCTTTCGACTGATCGCTGTTGAAGTACTCGCGATCGTAAAGATATCGCTGCTGCCTCAACGATACATTCGTGTTTTTTCCCGAACACTCGGCGCGCAGCGCCACGAACGGCACTCCTGCCTGCTGCACAAAGGTCGACATGAAATGGTCCACCGGCTTGCCGGAAGCCTTCGCCAGGGTGTTCCAGAAATCAGACGCTGTTGCGTTGCCGTAGGCGTGCTGCTTCAGATACTGGTTCACGCCCGCGCGAAACTTCTCCGCTCCGATATACGTTTCCACCATGCGCAACACGGCGGCGGTCTTGCCGTAGGCGATGCCGTCAAACAGTTCCTGGATCTGCTCGGGGGTTTCCGCGCTCTGCTGAATCGGCCGGGTGTTCCGCACGGAATCGACGTTCAGCGATTGGATGGTATCGCGGACATCGTCGAGTTCAACATGCCACTCCGGCTTCCACGCCCGCACCGGTTTCGATGACATCCACGTGGCAAAGCCCTCGTTCAGCCAGATGTCGTCCCACCACTGCATGGTGACCAGGTCGCCGAACCACATGTGCGCCATCTCGTGCGATAAAACATCCGCGACCGTGTGCTTCAGGCCGATCGAGGCGTGCTTCTCATCAATCAGAAGGATTACTTCGCGGAAGGTAATGAAGCCGGTGTTTTCCATTGCGCCCGCGGCAAAGTCGGGCAGGCCGATCAGGTCCAGCTTTTCAAACGGATACTTGATCCCGAAATACTGGTCGTAGTAGTGCATGAAAAACTTCGCCGCCTCGAGCGTGAATGTTCCCAGCTGCTTCTTGCCGGGCGTCCCCCAAACGCGAATCGGAATCCCATCGGACTCGCCTTCGATCGCCTCAAACTCGCCTACGGCAATCGCCACCAGATACGAAGACATCTTCGCCGAGGTCGCGAACTTCACCGTGTGCTTGCCCTCGTCCGGGCCAGCGGTGTCGGAAAGAACCTTCGCATTCGAAATCGCCACGTGCTTCTTGTCGGCGATCACCGCGATGTCGAACGTCGCCTTGTAAGCCGGTTCGTCGAAAGAAGGGAAGGCGCGGCGTGCGTCGGTGGATTCAAACTGCGTGACGGCGTACTTGCGGCCCTGCTCGTCCTTGCCAAGATAGAAGCCGCGCAGCTGGTCGTTCAGCAGGCCGCTGTAATGAATCTGGATGGTCGCCGCGCCGGGCTGCAGAGCCTTCTCCACTGCGAGCGTGGCCATCTGTTTGCCCTTGTCGAGAGTGACTGTGGCGGCCTGCGTTGCGCCGCCGCTCGTGATCGAAGCACTCTCAAAATCGATCTCCGCCGCATTGAGCACGATCTCGGAGGTTGGCTTGAGCACCTGGATCGCAATCGTCTCCTGCCCCGCGAAGTTGTTCTTCTCGAAATCGGGAGCGAAGGTGAGCTTGTAGTTGACCGGGCGCGCTAGTTCCGGCAGCCGCTGCCCAACTCCGGGAAGGGAACAAAACACAACAGCACACAACACAACAAAACGTTTCATGTTAGTAATAAATTCTCCAATGGAGGGTTTGCTTTTCAGTATTACGAGAAAACTCGCGGCAAGGTTCCGCTCAGGCGGGAAGTTGGCCGCTGGCTACTCCACTCACGATGGTCAATACGCACCGGTTCACCCCGAACCAGTACGAGATCTCCCTATAGTCTCTCACATCAAAAACTGCCAGGTCCGCATCTTTGCCCGCTTCCACGCTGCCCTTGCGATCGGCCAAACGCAGCGCCCACGCGCCATTAATCGTGGTCGCCGCAATCGCTTCGGCGGGCGACATTCTCATCTGCGTGCACGCCAGCGACATTGCCATCGGCATGCTGAACGTGGGCGATGATCCCGGGTTGTAGTCCGTTGCCACCGCCACCGCCACGCCCGCCTCGATCAACCTGCGAGCATCCGGATATCGGCTTAGACCCAGAAAGTAGTTAGCTCCTGGAACGAAGGTTGCGACCACATCACTGTGTGCGAGTGCGGGCAGATCGGCCTCGTTTACATGATCCATATGGTCGAGCGACGCCGGCCGGAACTTCAGAAATGGCGCAATCCTCGTCTCGCTCAACTGCCCCATGTGCGCGCGGACCGCGAGGCCGTGTTTCTCGGCAGCCTGGAAAATCTGCGCGGTCTCTTCCGCGCTGAATGCCCCGCGATCACAAAAGACATCGACGAACGAGGCCAGTTTCCGCTTCGCGACCGCTGGCATCATCTCTTTACAGACGATCTCAACGTACTTTTGTGAGCGTCCGCGAAATTCAGGCGGAACGACATGTGCGCCCAGAAAAGTCGGCGCCACCGTCCCCGGCCACATCCTGGCGGCCGCGCGGATCGCTTCCAGTGACTTTAGTTCCGACTCCAGACTGAGCCCGTAGCCCGACTTGGCCTCGACCGTTGTTGTGCCATGTTTCGCCAGATCGTGAAGCGCGGTGAGCACCTTTCCCTTAAGCTCAGCCTTGCTGGCTTTCCGCACGCCATCAATGCTCGACCGAATGCCCCCGCCGGCCTCCGCAATTTCCTCATAATTCGCGCCTGAAATACGCTTCTCGAAATCCACCAGTCGCGGCTGCGCAAACACCGGATGCGTGTGCGAATCCACGAACCCCGGCAGCACAACACGCCCGCCGCAGTCGATCTCGGTGATCTTCTTCCGATTCTTCTTCAGCCATGGATCGCGCAGCGCTTCTTTCGTCGTGCCCACCGAAACGATCTTCCCGCCCGAGCAGAGGACGGCGGCGTTTTCAATGATCCCGAGTTCTGAGAGGGAAGACCCGCGCCGAGGGCCAGGCGTGGAATAGCGCAGCGTGGCAAGCTGGCCGATGTTCACCAGCAACAACGGCTTCAATTTCACGCAATCACCATAGCAGGATTGTCATTAATCGGATTGTCATTCCGAGCGAAGCGAGGAATCTGCATGCCTGACAGCTGATAGCTGACAGCTACCTGCCCATCGGTATCTTGACGTCTTTCCGCGCGGCGAACTCTTTCGCCTCGTTATACCCCGCATCCACATGCCGGATCACGCCCATCCCTGGATCGCAAGTCAGCACGCGCTCGATGCGCTTGGCCATCGCGTCGGTGCCGTCGGCCACGGTGACCTGCCCGGCGTGCAGCGAGTATCCAATCCCCACGCCACCGCCGTTGTGAATCGAAACCCACGACGCGCCCGCCGCCGTATTCAGCAGCGCATTTAGCAGCGGCCAGTCAGCGACCGCATCGCTCCCATCTTTCATGCTCTCCGTCTCGCGGAACGGAGAAGCAACTGACCCGCAATCCAGATGATCGCGACCGATGACGACCGGCGCCTTGATCGTACCCTTCTTTACAAGTTCGTTGATAGCGAGCCCAAATCGCGCCCGCTCGCCATATCCCAGCCAGCAGATGCGGGCCGGCAGTCCCTGGAATTTGATCCGCTTGCGAGCGAGTTCGATCCAGCGGCGCAGGCCACGATTCTCAGGAAACAGTTCCAGCACGAGATCATCCGTGACCGCGATATCCGAAGCCTCGCCGGAAAGCGCTACCCACCGGAACGGCCCGCGCCCTTCGCAAAACAGCGGCCGAATATATTCCGGCACAAACCCCGGAAAGTCATAAGCATTCTTCACGCCGCGCTGAAACGCAAACGTCCGGATATTGTTTCCGTAGTCGAACGTGACCGCGCCCATCTTCTGCAACCGCAGCATCCCCTCGACGTGCCGTGCCATCGCATCCAGCGACCGCTCCTGGTACGCCTTCGGATCGCGCTTGCGCAGCTCCAGCGCCGCTTCGAAGGTCATCCCGTTCGGCACATACCCATTCAGCGGATCGTGCGCCGAAGTCTGGTCCGTCAGAATGTCCGGCACCACGCCGCGCTCAGCCAACTCAGGAATCACATCCGCGCAATTCCCCACCAGCCCAACCGAAATATTTTCTTTCTTGCGCACCGCGTTCTTCAGAATGCGCAGTGCCTCATCGAGCGTATTCACGAGAAAATCGCAGTACCCGGTCTTGAGCCGCTTCTTTATGCGCTCGGGATCGACATCAATCCCCAGGAACGCCGCCCCCGTCATCGTGGCCGCCAGCGGCTGCGCTCCACCCATGCCGCCCATTCCGCCCGAGACGATCAGCTTCCCGCCGAGATCGCCGGCAAAATGATCGCCGCCAAAATGTTTCTCTCCGGCCGCCGCAAACGTCTCGTACGTCCCCTGCACAATCCCCTGCGACCCGATGTAGATCCACGACCCGGCCGTCATCTGCCCATACATCATGAGGCCCGCGCGCTCGAGTTCGTTGAACTTCTCCCAGTTGGAAAAATGTCCAACCAGATTCGAATTCGCAATCAGCACCCGCGGCGCGTACTCGTGCGTCTTGAACACGCCCACGGGTTTGCCCGACTGCACCAGCAGCGTCTCGTCGTTCTCGAGATTCTTCAGCGAGTTGACGATCGCGTGATAGCAATCCCAATTACGCGCCGCCTTGCCCGTTCCGCCATAAACAACAAGATCCTGCGGCCGCTCGGCCACTTCCTCGTCAAGATTGTTCATGAGCATCCGCATCGCCGCTTCCTGCTGCCACCCCTTGCAGGAAAGCGTGTTGCCACGGGGCGCGCGAATGCGGGTGTAGGCGGACTGCTGAATCTCGGTGTCGACAGGCATGGAGATATGGTAGTTCGTTGCCTCTGAAATCGGCAATTCAAAACCTAGTCAACATGGGATACGGCATGACTGTGCGGAGCCAGTTGTGCCCGTTTGTGATCGTCGTCATAGACAAACCTGCAAGCCAGTGCGTGAAACCTCTATAAAGGAGGATATTTCCATGCTGTACCTAGCCGATTACAAAGGCGTCTGGTTAAGCGGGATCGCTAATGTTTCAGCGGAAGAAAAGTCGATCGGTAGTGCCCTTTCGGAGGAAGAGTGGCGCGAGCGCAAGAAATGGGAGAAACTCGGTGCATGGGACGACATCAAAGAGGAGTGCGAATTCCAAAGGCGTGTGCAACGAAAACGACCCGTGATTGACGTGCCCTAAAAATAACCGCGCGCCCTTGGCGCCTCATAATTTTCTGACCACTAGCCACCATTCACTAACCACTGCCCTCACTCCCATTCAATCGTCCCCGGCGGCTTTGACGTAATGTCGTACACCACCCGGTTCACGCCGCGCACTTCATTCACAATCCGATTCGAAATCGTCTTCAGGACTTCATACGGTAGCGGCACCCAGTCCGCAGTCATGCCGTCCTCAGAATGCACGGCGCGGACAGCGCAAGTGTAAGCATATGTCCGCTGATCCCCCATCACGCCCACCGACATCACCGGCAGCAGCACGGCGAACGACTGCCAGATCTTCTGATACAGCCCGGCCTTCTTGATCTCGCCCACCACAATCTCATCGCAATCGCGCAGCAAGTCAGCGCGTTCTTTCGTGACTTCACCCAAAATCCGCACCGCCAGTCCCGGCCCGGGGAACGGCTGCCGCTGCAAAATGTCCTCGGGCATCCCCAGATCGCGCCCGATCCGCCGGACTTCATCCTTAAATAGGTCTTTCAGCGGCTCGATCAGCTTGAGCTTCATCTTCTCCGGCAGCCCGCCCACGTTGTGATGCGACTTGATCACCTCCGACGGCCCGCGCACCGAACGCGATTCGATCACGTCGGGATAAAGCGTCCCCTGCACCAGCCAGTCGACCTTGCCTTCTTCTTTCTCGATCTTTTGCGCCTCGTCGTCAAATACCGCGATGAACTCGTTCCCGATGATCTTTCTTTTCTTCTCCGGATCGGTCACGCCCGCCAATTTCTGCATGAAGCGATCGGTTGCATCCACCGCGACCAGGTGCAGGCCAAGATTGTCCCGCAGGTTCTTCTGCACTTGTTCGAACTCGCCCTTGCGCAGAACTCCGTTATTGACGAACACGCAAGTCAGCCGCGTCTTCCGGGAAGAATTACGCATGGCGCGATCCACCAGCACCGCTGCCACCGACGAATCCACGCCGCCCGAAAGCGCGCAGATCGCCCGCCCGTCTCCCACCTGCGCCTTCACCTGCGCCACAGTCGCGTCAATAAAGTGTTGTCCCGTCCAGTTTGGCTTCGCCCCGCAAATATTCACCGCAAAATTCCGCAGGATGTCCGTCCCCAGCGGAGTGTGATGCACCTCTGGATGGAACTGCACCGCCCACATTTTCTGTTCAGGATTCTCAATTGCCGCCACGGCGTTAGGAGTTCGCGCTGTTAGCCGGAATCCCGGAGGCAACTCTTCCGCCGAGTCGCCATGCGACATCCAGACTGCCAGCACCTTGGGCAGTCCCTGAAAAAGCTGCGAGTCGCCATGCTGGAGCTCAACCTTCGCGTGTCCGTACTCACGCTTCTCCGCCGGACGCACCTTCCCGCCGAGCGCGTACACCATGAACTGCAATCCGTAGCAGATGCCGAGCACAGGCAGGCCGAGACTGAACACTTTCTTGTCGGCATGCGGCGCGTCCTTGTCGTACACCGACGACGGCCCACCCGACAGAATGATCCCGACGGGTGAGTAGCTGCGAATCTCTTCCAGGGTGACATTAAACGGCAGGACGACCGAAAAGATCTTCTGTTCGCGGATGCGGCGCGCAATCAGCTGCGAATATTGCGCCCCAAAATCGAGGACAACGATGGATTGGGTTTCCACGGATGAGTGTCTCAGATTGCCCGCTCAGTTGTAAACCAACAGAAAATGATTGTAGTAGCAACCAGAAAAGGTCGTATGGTGTGCAACGAGGGTTGTTCCCTCCGTTAGCGTCAAAGGACGGACGTTGGCGCCACCGGCACGCCAGCAAAGCGCCCGCGAGACGGGGTTTCGCGGCCTGCTTTTTCCACATTCCCTTTCAGAATAATCTCTGCCATAATTGATCGTGCACCCCAGCCTGCACAAAACTCAAAGACAATTTAGAGCGAGGAATCGATGTCGGCGAAGTACATCTTTGTAACCGGCGGTGTGGTGTCTTCATTGGGCAAGGGACTGGCGGCGGCCTCCATGGGATGCCTGCTCGAAAGCCGGGGCCTCAAGGTCAACTTGATGAAGTTCGACCCCTACTTGAACGTCGATCCCGGAACGATGTCTCCATTTCAGCACGGCGAGGTCTTCGTCACTGACGACGGCGCCGAAACCGATCTCGATCTTGGCCACTACGAGCGCTTCACCCACGCCAAACTTTCTCGCGACAACAACTGGACCACCGGCCGCCTCTACGAGCAGATCATCGCCAAGGAGCGCCGCGGCGANNAAGACCGTGCAGGTCATTCCCCACGTCACCAATGAAATCAAGGCCGCGATGAAGAAGGTCGCGCAGGATGTGGACGTTTGCCTGGTGGAGATCGGGGGCACCGTCGGTGACATCGAGTCGCTGCCGTTTATCGAAGCCATCCGCCAGATGCGGCAGGAACTGGGCCGCGAACACACCCTATTCGTGCACGTCACGCTGGTGCCGTTTATCGCCGCCGCGCAGGAACTGAAAACCAAGCCGACCCAGCACTCGGTAAAGGAATTGCTGAGCGTCGGCATTCAGCCTGACATTTTGCTGTGCCGCACCGACCGCTTCCTGGCAAAAGAGATCAAGTCGAAGATTGCGCTCTTCTGCAACGTGGAAGAAGAGGCCGTCATCACAGCCAAAGACGTGGCCTCGATCTACGAAGTGCCAATCGTTTTCGCGCATGAAGGCGTGGACACGCTCGCCATGCGGTATCTGCACCTGCAGGCAAAAGATCGCGATCTGTCGCAATGGCAGGAACTGATCCGCCGCGTGTACAACCCGAAAGATGTAGTCCGGATTGGCATTGTCGGCAAGTACGTTGAGTACGAGGATTCCTACAAGTCGCTGAAAGAAGCCTTGGTGCACGGCTCACTGGCGCACAACCTCAAGCTCGAACTGAACTGGATCGAAGCGGAGGGTCTCGAAACCGCCGACAAGACGGACAAGAGTTACGAGGCGCAACTGGAAGGCTATGACGGCCTGCTCGTCCCCGGAGGGTTCGGCAAACGCGGCATCGAGGGCATGCTGAAGGCGATTCAGTATGCGCGCGAAAAGCAAGTCCCATATTTCGGAATTTGCCTGGGCATGCAGACGGCATGCGTCGAGTTTGCCCGCAACGTCTGCGGGCTGTTGGACGCTAATTCCAGCGAGTTCGATCAGGCAACGCCGCACCGCGTGATTTACAAGCTGCGCGAACTGCGCGGTGTGGAAGAACTGGGTGGCACCATGCGCTTGGGCGCGTGGCCGTGCAAGATCGAGCCCGGCACGCTGGCGAACAAAGTCTACGGCCAGACTGAGATCAGCGAGCGGCACCGCCATCGCTACGAGTTCAACCGCGAATACGAGGAGACATTGACCGCGGGCGGGCTGCGAATTTCCGGCTCAACTCCCGATGGCACCTACGTCGAGATGGTCGAGATCCCCGGGCATCCGTTTTTTATCGGCTGCCAATTTCATCCCGAGTTCAAGTCGAAGCCGCTTGAGCCGCATCCGCTGTTCAAGGCGTTCGTGGGCGCCGCGTACGAACACGGCAAGAAACGCAAAGAACAGAAAGAAGCCGCGGAAGTAGAGATGTTTCTGCGGCCCGAGAAAGTGGGACGGAGATAACCTGTGGTTTCCATTTTCTGGTTGCTCGTTTGTCGTACTGAGCTTTCGCTAGAAACCAGCAACAGGAAACCATGAAACTCAAGCCGTGACCTTATCTTTCCAAATCGATAACGTCCGCGTCGGCTCCGACAGCCTGTTCCTGATTGCGGGCCCTTGCGTCATTGAGAGCGAAAAGCACGCGCTCTTCATGGCGGAGGTTATCAAGGGCATCACGCGCTCGCTGAATGTGCCGTTCATCTTCAAGGCCTCCTACGACAAGGCAAACCGCACCTCGATCCGCAGTTTTCGCGGGCCGGGGATAAAAGAGGGCCTGCGGATTCTGAAGAAGGTGAAGGATGAGGTGCACGTTCCGGTGCTCACCGATGTGCACCAGGTCGCGGACGTGGCAGCCGTCGCGGAGGTAGTCGACGTGCTGCAGATCCCGGCATTCCTCTGCCGCCAGACCGACCTGATCGTGGCTGCCGCGCTCAGCGGACGCCCGGTCAACATCAAGAAAGGCCAGTTCGTCTCGCCCTGGGACATGAAGCACGCCGTCGACAAGTGCCGCGACGCCGGCAACAGCCAGGTGTTTGTGACTGAGCGAGGCTCAAGCTTCGGCTACAACAATTTGGTAGTGGACATGCGATCGCTGGCCATCATGCGCAAGTTCGCGCCGGTGGTGTTTGACGCGACTCACTCCGTGCAACTGCCCTCGGCCTCCCCGGGCGATGGAGACACGCCCGCAGCCAGTGGCGGCCAGCCGGAATTCATTCCCGTGCTGGTGCGCGCCGCGGTCGCGGCTGGAGTGGATGGCGTGTTCATGGAAGTCCACGACAATCCCAAAGAAGCGAAAAGCGATGGCGCCAACGCGCTCGACACCCGCAACCTGCGCGGTGTTCTGAAAGAAATGCTGCTGATCAAGAAGGCGCTGGAGACGGCGAAAGCAACCCCGTGAGGGGATGGAAGTCCTGCTTTCGGGAATGTCTGC
>PMCH01000168.1 GCA_003154055.1 Acidobacteriaceae bacterium | reverse complement strand
AATGAAGCCATCCTCGCCTGCCAGGACAAAAAGGCCGAACAGGTCACCATTCTTGAGTTGGAAAGAGATTCGGGCGCTTTCACCGACTATTTCGTCGTGTGCAGCGGCACCAATCCGCGCCAGATCCAGGCCATTGCCGATGCGGTGGATGACCGCCTCGAAGCCCTGGGGATGCGTCCTGCGCATACCGAGGGCTACCGCCAGGCCGAGTGGGTGCTGCTTGACTACGTGGATTTCGTCGTCCATGTATTTTCGGAGAAGTCGCGCCAGTATTACGATCTGGAGCGGCTGTGGAAGTCGGCTAAGCGGCTGGAGCCGGCGGAACTGGCCGCTCCCGTCAAGCGTCGCCGGGCAACACCGAAGGTCGCCACCACCGCCAAGCCGCGAAATAGTAGGAAGAGGGCTTAGTGTCGGCTTCGAATCCAGCGTCTTCGAATTCACCGTCCTGGGGTTCGTCGTACCGGCTGATCGCCGCTGAAAAATGGAAGGCCAAATCGGCGACGATGGGCCGCGCCGTCACCGAGGTCTTCGTCGAATATGCGCAGCCCCAGCCGGGCATGCGGGTGGTGGACCTGGCCAGCGGCACTGGCGAACCCGGCATCAGCCTGGCGCGGAGCGTCGGTCCCGCGGGACACGTCACGGCCGTGGATCAGAGCTCCGAGCTGCTCGAAATCGCTACCCAGCGCGCGCAACACAAAAAGCTTGGCAACTTTGAAACCCGGCAGGCCGATGCGCACCAGTTGCCGTTTGCCGATCAGAGCTTTGATCTGGCCACCTGCCGCTTTGGGGTGATGTTCTTCCAGCATCCAGAACAGGCGATGACCGAGCTGCGCCGCGTGCTGAAGCCGGGCGCTCGCGCATGCTTCGTCGCCTGGGCCTCGTTCGAGCAACCCTACTGGCAGACCACCATGAAGATCGTGCACCAACACGTAGGGGGAACCATGCTCGAAGCTGGCGGGCCTGATCCGTTCCGCTTCGCCGCCCCCGGGTCGCTGTCGCAGGTGCTGAGCGCGGCAGGCTTCCACGACGTCGAAGAGTCATCCAAGAATGTGCCCTGGGTTTGGCCGGGGGGTACCGAAGAGGTGTTCGAATACGCGAGCGCGTGCTCGACGCCGTTTCAGCCGATGATGGCCCGAGTTCCAGACCCAATGTGGCCGGCCATTCGGAGCGACGTTCATGCGGCAATCGAGCGGTACCGCGTGGGCGACGAGATTCGGTTTGGCGCGGTGGTGGTTTTAGCATCGGGCAAAGCCTGAAGGCTCTCGTGAAGATCAAAGTCGCATGGATCGGCAAGACGAAAGAACCCGCGATCCAGACTCTAACCGACGACTACCTGAAACGCATCGCACGTTACGCCGAGGTGTCGGATGTGACGCTGAAAGGCGAGGCGGCCATCCTCGCCGTGGCGCGCGGAGAGCGGCAAAAAGAGCGCCACCGGCTGGTTCTGCTCGATTCCCGGGGCAAGCAGCTTTCCTCCGAAGAACTAGCCCAGTTCCTGGACCGTGAGCAAATGCAGGCGCTGCCACTGCTGTTCGCGGTCGGTGGCGCGGACGGCTTCAGCACCGATGCCCGTCAGCAAGCCGCCTTCGTGCTGTCGCTTGGCAAGATGACCCTACCGCACGAACTCGCGCGGGTGGTGCTCCTGGAGCAGCTCTACCGCGCCTTTACCATTTTGAAAAACCATCCCTACCACGTGGGACATTAACCACTTAATTACCGGGTCATGGTCCGGTTAGACCGTTTCCGCAGGGGTGTGACTCGGAGCAAAGATGCACCTCCGGCAGGTTTTCAGGCCGGGCGATTTCGCTTACATTGGTTCCCACAGGCGGAACAAGACCTGAATCTTCGAACAGGGGCCCTCCCCAATGAAAAACCCGTACGACGTCATCCGGCAGAAAGAACAGGAATTGATCCGGGTCCGCAAGGAGATGGAAGCGCTCCGGATTGCGGCGCGGTTGCTGGAGGCCGAAGATCCAGCTCTGGCCCATGCCGATGCTGCGCCCAAGCTGCGCCAGGTCGTTGAAATGCCCTAGAAGGCTGTCTTCCCCGTCTGACTGAAGGCGGACCGGCTCCCCCAAGCCGGCCCGCCTTTTGTTTTTGGTCGTGTGGGGCGGGCACTCCCTTCGACTTCGCTCCGGGCAAGCTCTGCCTGCCGCAGTTGGTTCGAATCGTTTCAGCCAGGTTTATCCCACGCGAAAGGCAACTGCGGCGGACAGGAGTGTCCGCCCTACACCTGGCAGAGACTCCCTCGCCCACGTACAATCAGAGATTCGGCCTCTATGTCGGACGTCCGCCGTGGTCTCATCATCGTGAATACCGGACCAGGCAAGGGCAAGACCACCGCCGCCATGGGGACGGCCCTGCGCGCCGTCGGGCAGGGAATGCGGGTGCTGATGCTGCAGTTCCTGAAGGGCTCCTGGCATTATGGCGAGCTCGACGCGGTGCAGGCCTTCGGCGACAAGTTCGTCATGAAGCAGATGGGGCGTGGCTTCGTGAAAGTCGGCGCCGAGAAGCCCGACCCCGAAGACGTCCGCATGGTCGAGGAAGCCTGGGCCGAGGCCGAGAAGGCGATCCAGTCGGGCGAATGGGACCTGGTGGTGCTCGATGAGATCAACTACGCCATCAGCTATGGCATGCTGGACCCAGCCAAGGTGGCCGAGTCCCTGAAAAAGAAGCCGGAAATGGTGCACGTCATCTTGACCGGAAGGAACGCCCATCCGACAATTGTCGAGCTGGCCGACACGGTCACCGAAATGCGCCAGGTAAAGCACGCCTATGAAAAGGGTGTGATGGCGCAGAGAGGAATCGAATATTAGTTCTCAGTTCCCGGTTCTCAGTTCTCAGTGAGAGCGCGGGCGGGCGGGATTTTTCTGAGAACTGACATCTGAGAACTGCCTTTTATGGCATGGTTCAAACGCCAATCCGGTGAGCTGGACACCTCGGGGGAGAAGCGCGTCCGCACCGAGGGATTGTGGGTGAAGTGCGACGAGTGCCGGCAGATCATCTGGAAGAAGGACCTGGAAGATAACTTCAATGTTTGTCCCAAGTGCGACAAGCATTTCAGGATCGACGCCCGCACCCGGCTGGCGCAGTTGCTCGACGACAACCAGTACGAGGTTTTCGACAGCAATCTGGCATCCACCGACCCGCTGAAGTTTGTCGACCTCAAGGCGTATTCTTCGCGCCTGAAGGCAGCCCGGAAAGATACGGGGCTGGACGACGCCATCGTCAACGCGGACGGAAAACTGAATGGACGGCGGGTGATCATCAGCGCCATGGAGTATTCCTTCATCGGCGGCAGCATGGGCGCAGTGGTCGGCGAGGCCATTACGCGGGCCATCGAGAAGGCCACCGACACACGCACTCCCATCATCATCATCTCCGCTTCGGGCGGCGCACGCATGATGGAAGGCGCGATCAGCCTGATGCAGCTGGCAAAAATTTCCGCCGCGCTGGCACGGCTGGACACCGCCCGTGTCCCGTACGTCTCGGTCCTGACCGATCCCACGACGGGCGGAACGACCGCTTCGTTTGCCATGCTGGGCGACCTCAACATCGCCGAACCCGGCGCGCTGATCGGCTTTGCTGGACCCCGCGTGATTGAGCAGACCATCCGCCAGAAGCTGCCCCCGGGCTTCCAGCGATCGGAGTTTCTGCTGGAGCATGGGATGCTCGACGCCGTAGTCCATCGCAAGGGGTTGAAGCCCTACATCGCCCGGGCGCTAGATTTTATGGTGCAGGCAGCGTAAAGCAGTTCTCGGTTCCCGGTTCCCAGTTCCCAGTTCTCAGCGCGGGCGATTCCAACTAAAGCCAGCATCCACCAACACTGAATGCCCGTCGAGCCCTGCTATTACCTGCTCAGTGCATGATTCGACCCTTAGGTGCGGTTCGCTGGATAGCCCGTAAGCAAAGATTGAAACTGGTAACCTGAGACCTGAAACCTTGTCCTACGATTCCGCAGTCGCGCAGATGTATGCGTTGGGCCATGAGCTGGCCCAGGCGCCGCCGCACAAGTTCGACCTGGCGCACATGCGCGTGCTGCTGGCGGCGCTCGGTCATCCCGAAAAAAACTTCCAGAGTGTGCTGATCGCCGGCACCAACGGCAAGGGTTCAACCGCCGCCACGCTGGCTTCCATCCTGCAAGCATCGGGACTGAAGACGGGTCTTTACACTTCGCCGCACCTGGACCGCATCAACGAGAGGATTCGTATCGATGGCCAGCCGATCGAGGACGACACCTTTGCCTTGCTTCACGATGTAGTGGACCGCACTGCCGAGCGGCTGGTGAGCGAAGGAGACCTTCCCTGGCATCCCAGTTTTTTCGAGATGCTCACCGCCATGGCCTTCGAGCATTTTGCCCGGGTGCATCCGGATATCGTTGTGCTTGAAGTAGGCATGGGCGGGCGGCTGGACGCGACTAACGTTGTCGAGCCGCGGGTCAGCGTGATCACAGACATTTCGCTCGACCATCAGAAGTATCTCGGCAACACCATTGGCGACATTGCTCGGGAAAAAGCCGGCATCATCCGGTCGGGCGGGGTGGTGGTCGCGCTGCCGCAGTCTCCGGAAGCGAATGGCGCGATTGGAAACACAATCCTCGGCCTGGGCGCCCGCGCGGTGAGTGCGGTGCCCTACGTTCCGCCCGTCTCGCCGGGAAGTGACCAGTACTTGACTGCAGAGAAGGCCGAGTCCGCAGAGGGAAGATCTGGCGGGCCAAGGTCCCGATATCCGCTGCACACGCTAGGCAAGGAGATTTTGGTGGACACGCCCTTGGTTGGCCGTCACCAGTTGCGGAACATCGCGCTGGCCGTCGCGACTGCCGAGGAACTCCACGAGCAGGGGTTCGAGCAGATCACGGCTGAGTCGATCGAGCGCGGTATCCGCGACACGCGGTGGCCCGGACGCTTCCAGGTCCTGCCGGCGCACGATGGCGAGCCAGAGTATGTGTTCGACGTGGCCCACAACCCGGCGGGAGCATGGGCTCTGCGGTCTACGCTGTCGGCGGCATATGAAGACCGGGCCATCACCATGGTTTTCGGCGTCATGCGGGACAAGGCGATTGAGGAAATGGCGGAAATCCTGTTTCCGATTGCCCGGCATGTGATCGTGACGCACGCGGAAAACCCGCGCTCGGCAACTCCGGACGAGATCCGGCAAGCAGCGGCGCGGGTCGCGACCGATGTCGAGGAAGCAGGAGATGTGGCTTCGGCCCTGAAAGCAGCGCGACGAATCGCGGGTGCGACCGGGCTGGTCGTGGTTACGGGGTCGATTTACATTGTGGGAGAAGCGATGCGTCTGCTCGGCGCCCGCATCTAGAGTGGGTGTGGGGTTAGTGTGGCGCGGGCACTCCTGCCCGCGAAAAGGTTAGCGGATTGGGAACTGTAAACAAGATCGCCGCCACGGTGGAACCCGAGAAGGACGGTGCCGAACTGCGCTCGGCTGGACAGCCGGGGGCGGCTGTCCCTACGTGGGCTGAGAAGCAGCGCGCCACTCCACCGGCAGATCGTTATGGCCTGCTCAGCCGCCTGCGTTCCTACTTCATCATCGATCCGCTGATCTGGGCCTACACGCTCATCCTGGGCACGATCTCGCTGACCTGTTCGCTCTTCGACCGCAGCGGACGCGTTCAGCACAACCTGGC
>PMCH01000304.1 GCA_003154055.1 Acidobacteriaceae bacterium | reverse complement strand
CTGATGCTGCGAAACTTGTGATAAAGGCCGTGCAGGTCTTCGCTGAGAAGCCGCACCACCTGCATGCAGAACTCGGTGTGTTCGCGCAGGAACTCCAGGAAGCCCTGCTGCGGAACAAAGGCCACGGTGGCGTGATCTTCGGCCTCGGCCGTCACACGGTACGCTTCCCCAGACATACTCTCGCTCAGGCCCAGAACGCTACCGGGCCCAACGACATCCAGAAGCTGGGGACGGCCGCGACTGGTTGGCAGCAGTACCCGGACCAGCCCCGATTCCACCACGTAGACCCCATCCACCGCAGCACCCTGCTGAAACAGTGTGGAGCCCTTGGGGTACACTCGGACCGATTTGGTACCGTGGAGAGCCTGGTAGAGCTCGGGACTGAACCTGGATGGAAAAGACGACGACACGGCCCTCACTCCCTCAAGCTATCCTGCGCAAAGCGGGAAGCCGGGGCTGTGACGTGCATCACTGAAAGAGGTGACGCTGTTGGCAGGCAAGCTCGACGGGGAATCCCCGGCTAGAAGCCGGCGGGCTCCCTATTCGCGTTCGAGGATCTCGTCGATGGCGACCTTGCCACCCTTCTCGACGCTGATCACTTTGTGGATCTGCTTGAAACCGGTCAGCGTGATGTCCACCTCGTAGTGTCCGGGTCCGACCATGAATTCCGCAGGCGACTGCTTGTCGAGGAGCCGGCGGTTGATCGCGATTTGGGCGCCCTTGGGCTGAGTCCGGATGCTCACCGTGCCCATGCCGGCAACGCTGTCGCCGCCATTGCCGCCAAAAAATTTCTTCAGCTTTCCAACACTCTTGATGTCATCGACATTGCCCAGCGCGCGCAAGGCCGGGGCAAACTGGAAATTCTGCCCGGGACCGAGATCGGCGCTGGTGGATTCATCGAGGTAGCCTGACTTCCGCAATACGACCGTATGGCTCCCCTTCTCGACCGCGAATTGAGCCGGAGTGGTTTTGCCGGTCTCTTTGCCATCCAGAAGAACAGCGGCGCCCGAGGGCGTGCTGTTCAGGACCAACAGCGCATTTACCGGGGACATATGGACGGTCACGAATGACTTGCTCGCAGAGGTTACGTCAACGGCGCGCGTCTCGGGAGAATAGCCCGCCTTGCTGACCGAAACGGAATGCTGGCCTGGGCTCAGGCCTGTCAGATTGAAGGGCGTGAGCCAGGAGGGGTCGGAGCGGCCGTCAATCTGGATTTGGGCGCCCTGGGGGGTTGAGTCAATCTGTACCTGTCCCGGGATCGCGGCGACCACAACCGGAGCTGGCTTTCTCTTCGTGGTATTGGCGCCACGTTTTTCTATCTGACGAACCGTCACCTCGGGCTGGGCATCCTGAACCGAGTCCGGGGCGGGAATAATCTGCGGAGCAACGGACTGATCCGGAGCGGGCGGCTGCGGCTTGACCGCTGCCGTGGGACGCGGCGCTGCCGTGGAATCGTCGTCTTCCGACCGAACATGGAAGAATAGGGCGACCGTCACGACCAGGATCAACACCACCGCACCCAGGATGGAGTAGATCATCAGGCGGGGCGGAACAGCCTTGATCTCCTGGATTGCTTTTTCGGCCACTTCCCGTGGCTGAATCTTGGGTTTCTCTTCGGTTCGCCGGAACTGTGCCAAGGGCGACGGCTCGAGAGCCTCCGGAAACGCCGGCGGAGGTGGCGGCGTAAAAACCGGTTCCTTCATCGGCGGCAGTTCGTCCATATCGGAGAAGCTCCGGCTGTTCCCGGTGGCGGGTGCCGGTGCCGACACCATCGGATCAACAGGCGCCATTCGTGGCTGTATTTCTGTTTCCGTCTCGGCAGCGGCGGCAGAAAGGACCTCTCCTTTTCTTGACTCGACCGTGGTTTCCGCCGGTTCGATAAGCCGCGTGTAGGACTCAATGCCGGACGAACCGCTCGCCATCCCTGCTCCCATGCCAGCGGCCGCGGCCGCGACTTTCGTTTCGGGAATGGGCTCAGACGCTGGTTGCGTAACCTTTCGTTGCGGCGGTGCTGATGGAACAACGAAAGCCGGCGCTTCCGGTTCAGTCGCCTTGGGCGCAGCCGACACAAACCGGCTGGCAGCGGCCGCGCGCTCCGCGGGAGAGATCACCGCCTTCGTCCCTGCCGCAGGTTTCCTGGTGCCCGCAGCCTGTTTCGACCCGCTTTCCTTGCATTTCTCGAGATCGGCAACCAGCTCTCGCACCGCCTGGTAGCGCTCTTCAGGGTTCTTGGCCAGCGACTTCATGATCAGCGCGCTGACGCCAGGGTGAATCTTGGGATTCAGGGAAACCGGGCTGGGGGGCATCTCGTTGGAGATTTGATTCACCAGTACGACCGGGTCCTCGGCACTGAATGCCGGACGATCCGTCATCATTTCGTACAGGATGGCGCCCCAGGTAAACAAGTTTGAACGCAGATCAATCGCTTCCCCGCGCACCTGTTCGGGGGAGCAATACGGAAGGAGCTTGCCCAGGCCAGCCCCGGTTTCCGCCCCCACCAGGCTCATGCTGGAAATGCCGTAGCCGAGAATCTTGACCAGCCCATCCCACTGCACCATCACCTTGGCGGGCTCGAGCGATTGATGAGCGACTCCGAAGGATGCCGCGTATTCCAGCCCGGCGCAAACCTGGCGGGTGATGTCGAGCAGGTCCCAGATGGAGAAGCCTTCTTTGCGCGTCAGCATGGTGGCCACGCTGTTGCCCTGGACGTATTCCATGGCGGCGCAGAACTGGTCTTCGATTTCACCCGCCCCATACAGGACGGCGATATTCTGGCTGGCGAGCTCTCGCGTGCTTTCGCCTTCCGCAATCAGCGCGTCGACGAAGCCGGACGCACGCTCGCCGAGGGCCTCCAACTGCAAAGTCTTCAGCGCCACCGTCTGATTGGTCTCTGTATCCGTGGCCTTGAAAACCACGCTGGCTTCCGACCTGGAAAGCTCACTTAGAATTTCAAACCGGCCAAACATCATTGCCATTGCAGTCGCCTCGCGGTGACAGCCGCAATACACCTTTGGAGTATGTAATTTGGCTGAGACCCGGGGGAGAGTCACGAATAGAATACTGCGCCGTACCGCCTAGCTGAGAGTTACGAAAGTACTCGCGATCGACAGCAATGCTGCGGGCCGCGCTCCCTTCGCACCGGCAGCCTGCCGTTCGGCCCGATGGCGGGCCGGGGCTCCTTCTGCACGGCGTCGCACGAATCGAGACTGCCAGAACAGATCGGGGAACGCCCGCCGTCCAATCGTTGTCAACAAAACACGGAACAAACCTCGGACGCTGGCGAAAAATAGACGGCCGTCTCCAGTTGTCCTGCGGCGGCAGGTGTTTTATCCTCAATGCTCAGCTTAGACGTAGTGGATTGCTGTCTCTCTCAGGATCCTCGCAGTTTTCAGCCGTCAGGCCTTCCGGAGCACTGCTGGTATGACCTTGACCCGTTTTGTGACGAAGAGCGCGTTCCGCAACAAGCGCCGCAGCATTCTGACGGTGCTCAGCATCACTTTTTCGCTCTTGTTGCTGACGTTCATGATGACCATCTGGCACGGCTTCTACATCGACAAGGGAAGCACGGAATCAGCCCTGAGACTGATCACCCGTCATCGGGTTTCCTTGACCCAGGCCATGCCGATTTCCTATCGGGAAAAGATACGCACCATCCCCGGGGTAGTCGCGGTCGCTCCCACGAACTGGTTCGGGGGCCAATACAAAGACCCAAAGCCGGAGAATTTTTTTGCGCAGTTCGGCACCGATCCGGACGAAGCCTTCAAGGTACTCACCGACTTCAAAATCCCAGCCGATCAACTGGCCGCCTGGCAACATGATCAGGCGGGCGTAGTGGTCGATAGCGAACTGGCGAAGAAGTTCGGCTGGAAGATCGGGGATCGCATCATGCTCCAGGGGACGATTTATCCGGTGAACCTGGAGCTTACGATCCGCGGTATGTACACCGCGCCGGAACCAACCAGTTCCGTATATTTCAATCAAAAATACGTTGAGGAGGCGGTCGCGTTTGCCAAGGGCAACGCGGGAACGTTCTCGATTCTCGCTGATTCCGCCGATGACGTGCCCAAAGTGGCCGCCGCTGTCGACGCCATGTTTCACAACTCACCGCAGCCGACCAAGACAGAAACCGAGAAGGCCTTCCAACTTGGCTTCATCAACAGCATTGGGAACGTAAAGGCCTTCATCCTGAGCATCTGCTTCGCAGTGGTTTTCGCGACCCTGCTGGTTTCCGCCAATACCATGGCCATGTCCATTCGCGAGCGCACCCGGGAAGTGGCGGTGCTGAAAACGCTAGGGTTTACCCGGCAGACCATCCTTGGCCTCTACATCGGCGAGGGAGTGATCGTTACCCTGATCGGTGGCGTGCTGGGCTCTTTGCTGGGAGCGGGGCTGATCACAGCCCTCACCCATGCGCCTGGAATGGGACTTTTCCTGGCCGGGATGAAAGTGACCGGCTCCACTTTCCTGCTTGCCGTCTTTGTGGCGGCGATGGTGGGATTTCTGAGCGCCATCGTCCCGGCCTATCATGCCGCCAAAGTTGATATCGTGGAGGGCTTGCGCTACATCGGTTAGCGAAGATACGACATGGCGATCCCCATCAGCTATAACATCCGCAACCTGAAGCTGCGCAAGGGTCTCACCATCATGACCGCCCTGGGCATTGCGCTTACCGTGACCACGGCCGTCTTCCTGATGGCACTATTGGCCGGGCTGCAGAAAGCCTTTGTTTCCAGCGGCGATGCACTGAACGTGCTGGTGATGCGCAAGGGTTCGACCGCCGAACTTTCCGGTGGTTTCGACGCGACTCTGTTCAATACCCTGAAGACCTTGCCCGGCATCGCGAAAGACGGACAGGGCGAGCCCATCGCGTCGGGTGAGTGGGTGGTGGTCGCGGTACTGCCCCGCAAGGATGGAACCGGCGAGGTGAATGTATCGGTGCGCGGAATGATGCCTGCCGGCCTCACCCTTCGCCCGAAGGCGAAACTCGTCGAAGGACGCTGGTTCTCGCCCGGTCAGCGGGAGGTGGTGGTGGGAAAATCCATTCACGACCGTTTCTCGGGAGCGAATGTCAACGACAACCTGGACTTCGCCAAGGGCCAGTGGAAGGTGGTCGGCATCTTCGATTCCGGCGGCACGGCGTATGACTCGGAAATCTGGGGCGATCTCAACCAGATTGCCGTCGACTTTGACCGCCAGGGTGGACTCGGTTCGGCATATCTCAGGGCCACCGACCCGGTTGCGGCGGACGCGCTCAAGAACCGCGTCAGTGACGATCAGCGACTGAAGCTGGAAGGCGGACTGGAGACCGACTACTACAAGAAGCAGACCAACTCCGGCGGCGCGATCAAGTACATCGGCTTTGTGGTGGCG
>PMCH01000252.1 GCA_003154055.1 Acidobacteriaceae bacterium | reverse complement strand
TGGAAGGCGCGTCCGGACTTTTCGCCGGACGGCAAGCGCATGGTGTACGCGTCGTACCTGGGACAGCCATGGCACCAGCTTTGGGTGATGCCGGCCGGGGGCGGCGATGCGTTTCCGATTTCCTACGGCGATTACGACAACACCAATCCGCGGTGGTCGCCGGACGGGACGAAGATTGCGTTTATCTCGAACCGCGGCGGAAATACATCGTTGTGGGTGCAGACAATACCCGGGGGAGCGCAGACGGAGGTGGTGGTGCGCGAGCGCCAGTACAAACAACGGATGGCCCGCTTCACTCTGAAAGTCGTGGATGCGAACAACAAACCCCTCGCCGCCCGGGTCTTTGTGACCGCCTCGGATGAGCGGGCTTATGCTCCGGACGATGCCTGGATGCATGCGGATGACAGTTTTGATCGTAGAGAGAGGCCATTTGAAACGCACTACTTCGATACCACAGGCGTTTCCGAAATGACGGTGCCCGTCGGGGGGAGTATTGAAGTTGGCGTCATGCGCGGGTTCGAGTATCCGTTCAAACACACGCGAGTTCAAATCAAGGCAAACAGCACGTCCGCACTGTTCGTGGGGATGCGCCCGCTCGAAACGGAGGTGTTACACAAGACGCACTGGGTCAGCGGCGACGTGCATGTTCACATGAACTACGCCGGGACCTACCGCAATACCCCGGCACACCTAGTCGAGCAGGCCGAGGCGGAGAATCTGGCGATTGTCGAAAACCTCATCGTTAATAAGGAGCAGCGCTTTCCGGATATCGCGTATTTTTCGCCGAAGATTGACCCGGCTTCTACGGAAGGCACTTTGCTCTTTCACGGGCAGGAATTTCATACCAGTTACTGGGGACATCTAGGGTTGCTGAACCTGACCCGCAACCTGATCCTTCCCGGCTATGTCGGGTATCCCAACACGGCGGCCGCCAGCCTGTTTCCGGCGAATGCCAACGTCGCCGATATGGCGCATGAGCAGGGCGCGTTGGTGGGGTATGTGCATCCGCTGGAGAGTGTGCCGGACCCGGCGAAGGATGATCCTCTTACTTACGAGTTACCGGCCGACGTGGCGCTGGGCAAGGTGGATTACATCGAGGTCGTGGGATTTGCAGATCATAAGTCCACGGCCGAAGTTTGGTACAAGCTGCTGAATTGCGGCTTCCGCCTGCCTACCGCGGCGGGCACGGATTTCATGGGCAACTATGCTTCGCTGCGGGGGCCGGCGGGATTGAATCGTGTGTATGCGGAAGTTCCGGCTGGGCCGCTGAAGATCGAGCCATGGCTGGCGGCGATCAAGGCGGGCAAGACGTTTGCCACGAATGGGCCTCTGCTCAGGTTTTCGCTTGGCGGCCAGCCAATCGGTGGCGAAGTCCGGCTGGAGAAGAAGCAGCAAGTGCCGTTCAAGGTTGCGCTGCGGTCGATTGTCCCGGTGGACCACTTACAGATCGTTTGCAATGGAAAGGTGGCGCGGGAGATTGAGTTGAAGGGCGATCGGCAGAGCGCGGAGGCGACTGGCTCGATTCCACTCGATGGCAGCGGTTGGTGCGTTCTGCGGGCATTCAGCGACAAGGCGGAGTATCCGATTCTGGATCTTTATCCGTATGCGACGACCAGCCCGGTGTATGTGACGATGGCGGGAGCGCCTCTGCACAGCCCGGCGGATGCGGCGTATTTTGTGGCGTGGGTGGACCGGCTGATTGCGGCGGTACAGAGCAGCACGGCGTGGAATACGGAGGCGGAGAAGCAGGCGGTGCTGACGATGTTTGGGAAGGCTCGGCAGAAATACGCGAAGATTGGGAAGTAGGGTACCGTCCCGACGGGACTCCGGTCGTTTCTCGCTGCTACCCCGGGCTTACGCCCGGGGCTATCCTGTACTGCCCCTTCGGGGCGGACAAAGAGTAGGTGGTGTAAACGCTGTTTTCGACATCTTGGTGTAAACTCGCCCTTGTTGCGAAGCGAAATGGGCGTTTCATTTCCTAAGTTCTCGCGTGAGTTGGCTATTCATCAGGGAGGATACCACCGCCCTTACGGGCCGATTGACCGTGCGCTGGCCTTAGAGTTTTTCTCGCAGCGATCGCTGGTATGTCCGGATTCGTATCTTGATTTCGTATGCGAGATTGGACCGGGCAGATTCTTCGCGGGATCATTGACGCTCTTTCCAATTCAGGCACAGGGCGAACTGGATCGGTGGACGGAGCAACTGCGCGTTGAAGCCAACGCAGACTTTTTCGCGATTGGATACGACGGTACCACCGACGGCTGCTATTGCTTGAGAAGCCTGGGCGGGGACGAAGCACTTTACTGGCACGGTTGGGAGGCGGGAGAAACCGCCCTGTACGATTCGAGCTTCGCCAACTGGATCGAGCAGACTCCTTCTCAACTCTTTAGCGAGAAGTCCTATGCGGCATACAGACCGATCGCAAACCCTGAAAAAGTCCAGGAGGTGATCGAGCAGAGAAAGGCTTTTGATGTCTCGCTCGTTAACTACGATAAGAAACTCGTCCGTCCTCCCGGCAAAGAGAAGGCTTTTCTTCCCCGCTATAACCGCATCACCTGCGCAGTTCGGAAGCGTCAGGAATCGGCACTAAAACAGCTTACCTTTGTCGTCCGGCGCACCGGGAGTTCTGTGGGGGCGGACAACCGCCAACATGTGACGATTACACTGCCCGAATTCGAAGTCGGGCAACAGGCCACTGTTGAAGCTTTCGTGTTCGATCCTTTCAATGTCCGTTTTGAAGACATAGTTGTGGAGTACACCGCCGGCATCGATCTTGCCAGTCCTACTCGTTCTCAATACGCAGAACTGAAGCCCTACCTGTGAGTTTGGACGCCGCGGAGCTAAGCAATCAAATGGCGTAACATCCCCATTACACAATCAACCGCTTTACGCTCCTGCCTCTTTCTCCATCGCCAGTAACTGTTCTTTGCGTTCGATTCCCCAACGATAGCCTCCAAGCTCGCCGCCTTGGCGTACTACGCGATGGCAGGGGATCGCAACTGCCACAGGATTCGTAGCGCAGGCGCGGGCCACGGCGCGGGTCGCTTTCGGCATGCCGATCTTGCGGGCGACTTCGCTGTAGGAGCGGGTTTCTCCACGGGGAATCTTCTGCAAGTGCTCCCAGACTTTTCTCTGGAAGGCCGTAGCCCGGATGTCGAGGGGAAGCGACCGGTTCGATTCTTCGCCATCGATGAGGCGTTCCAGGCTCAGCTTCCACTGCGCCATCGCTTCGTCGTCGCGTTTGCGGACAGCGAAGGGGAACTCGCGCATGAGGCCTTGCTGCAGTTCCGCATCGGTGTCGGCGAACTGGATGGCGCAGATGCCCTTGTCGGTGGCGGCGATCAGCATGCGGCCNNTATTTTTCCGGAGTCATGCCGAGTTGGCCGGCGGTGCGCTCGTAGAGGCGGCTGCTGGAGCCGTATCCGGCGGCGTAGAGGGACGTCGTTACGTTGTGGCCGGCTTGCAGGTTCTGCTTTACCTGGCGCAGGCGGCAGGCATCGATGTAGGCCTTCGGCGAGACGCCGAGCACTGCCTTGAACGTGCGCTGAAGATGAAACGGGCTCAGGCGAAATTCTTTCCCCAGCAGGCCGAGCGTGAGGCGGTCTTCGATGTGCTGCTCGATGTAGCGGCAGATCGCTCGCACCATGGCAGACTGCGGGTTGCCGTCTGCGGCCTTGGGGCGGCAGCGCAGGCAGGCGCGGTATCCGGCTTGCTCGGCGGCGGCGGCATGGTCGAAGAAACGCACGTTCTCACGCCGGGCGCGCTTGGCCGGGCACGACGGCCGGCAGAAGATGCCAGTGCTCGAGACCGCAAAAACAAAGGTGCCGTCAAGCGAGGCGTCGCGGTCGACCACGGCTTGCCAACGGGTTTCGTCGCTGAGTTTCATGACTTCGTCATCTGAGAATATCGTATGGGTGACCATGGCGGTAAGATAGGCTGGTTGTGGTCTAGCGGACTATCCGAATGTTGCGGTTGAAGTGTTTTCTCGGTGGAAGGTTCGATTTGGGGCCAGATAGGGCATCTGGGTGGATGGCTGGCGGCATCGCTGAAGCGGGCTGAACGAAGCTCAATGCCGAGGAAGGCGACCACCGGGGCTGAAGCCCTCGTTCAATACGACGCTTTACCCGGCCCTGAAGGGCCGCTCTTCCACGGTGATGCATGCATTCGCGAGTTTCCGCAGTTAAGTGCGATGCGCTGATACGACCCGTGCTGCACGGACTATTATGCGAAAGTTAATGGTAGCGGTGATTTGCCTCCTGCCGCCTCTGCTTATGAGCCAGGAAAAATCGCAAGCATGTTCTACGGGAGCGGATACTGTGATTGCGGCCCGTGTGACCCGTGAAATCCCGCTCGATGCGCGGCATCCCGCGCCGGAGTGGGAAAGTGCCACGCCTGTTTCGTTTTGCCAGGACTGGCAGGGCAAGAATGCGGATCCGGCGCGGCAGACTCAGGTGCGCGTGCTCTGGACCCCGAAGACTCTTTTTCTCCGCTTCGAATGCCGCTATCGCGAACTTTTTGTCTTCGACGATTCCGATCCCAACGGGCGCCGCGACCATCTCTGGGACCGCGACGTGGCCGAGGCGTTCCTGCAGCCGGATCCCTCGCGGCCACCTTATTACCGGGAATTCGAAATCAGCCCAAACGGCATGTGGATTGACCTGGACATCTTTCCCGGAGGGCTGAGCGATCTCAAGAGCGGACTGGAGCGTTCCGTCTGGCTCGACAAGGAGCGCGGTACCTGGGCCGCCGAGCTGGCCATCCCCACCAAGGCACTAGCGCCGAAATTCGATCCTGCCGCGGTCTGGCGCGCGAATTTCTACCGCGTGGAGGGTCCAACAGAACCGCGCTTCTATTCGGCCTGGCAGGCGACCAACACGCCGCAGCCCAACTTCCACGTACCGGCAGTTTTTGGAAAGTTGCGCTTCGCTGGCAAGTAGCGTGGCCGGGTGACGTCTCATGCGGTGGGCACTGCACGAGTCGGCGCGCTTGTGTAATATGTTGACTTCCTTACCTCAATGAATTTCACCATCCCAGAAGGAGCGTTTATGAACCGCCGCGTGAAGTGGATTTGCCTGATTGTTCTCGTCACCCTCGCCGCCCAGGCCGGGGCTCAGCTCTTGACCAGCGATGAGCTGAAGAAGGTCGTTCCCACCAACTACTTCTTTGCCGGGCAGTCCGCGCCGGTGCAGGCGCGCAATTCGGTAGGCCTCAAGAATGGCGCGGGCAAGTTCGTGCTGGCCGCGCTGGTGGATAACTCCGGGTACTCAACTTCAATCAAGGAAAAATATCAGGGACTGTTCATTACCGAGACCAAGCTCAGCTTCGAAGGCGCCACGCTCGATCCCGGAGAATACGGATTCGGTTTCAAGGACGACAAATTCGTCGTGATGAACGTTGCCTCGGCGGATCTGCTCTCGGTTGCCACGCCGAACGACGATCAGATCAAGCACGCGGTCCCGCTGAAGCTGGAAAAAGACGGTGGGGGATACCGGCTCTACGCGGGGAAGAAGTACGTGGTATTCAAAGCGGACTAGCCAGGCAGGTCGGAGCCTCGGGGGCTAACGCCCAGTTTTTATGCTGTTCGGGCGGCACGGCTGAAGGCCGTGCCCTCCCGGAACCTACCTGTGAGATTCAGTTTTCAGTGCGCCAGGGGCTGATTCGAGCCGAGCAGCAGTCCAATTCCGGCCCGCTTGCGCAGTTCCGATAACAGCTCGGCGGCAGCGTTCTCGTAAGTCTTGCCGGGGTCGGACGAATCGGCCCACACTGCTTTATACACAATCTGTGCCGCCTCTTTCAGGTCGATATGAAGGGCGGCTTCCATGCGGTCGGCCTGTTGACGAAGCTCGCCGTAGCAATTGTGGCAAACGGCGGCCGGTTCCGAGCTTCCTTCGTGATTCTGGTCCATGCAGCAACGGAATGTGGCGGCGGCGTTGATCTGAGTGTGCGCCTGGAAAATCTGGGACTTCAGCTCTTTCAGCAGACGGTCGCGGTCGTCCACCAAAGGTGCGGCCTGACTTGGCGGGGATGGCGGAGCAGTTGGGGCTTCGGCAGCGTTGAACGCCGTCGGCGAGACCCGTTCGGGAGAGTTGCAGACGGGGCAGCAGTCCATGTCAGCGGGGTAGTACATCCGGCACTTCGAACAGGGCAAGCCATAGCCAGCCGGTTTGCGCGCACGCAGTGCTGCTACGCTGGCCGGGGTCACGCCCGAGCCGGGGCGATCTGGGGTATTGTGCGGCACATTATCTGGTTTCGCCTTGGCCCGTTGCACGCCGGTTGATTCCATGGTCGCCCCCTCGGCGGATGCCCACCTGCTGGCGGCATCAGCCCTAGGTGCCATTCTAGGTTTGGAGGGGCCGGGAGGCGATGCACGTCAGTGCATGCGGACCACTGCCCAGTCGGACAGCCTTCCGGGCAGCCTTCAGGGAATCACTTTGAGGCGGTGATCAGCCGGACTACTTCCTGCATGCGGGTGCGGTAGAGATCCTGGCTGGGATCCATGCGAGAGGCGGTTTCGAGTTCCCCCAGGGCCTCCTCGTAGCGGTTGAGGGCCATCAGGCAGGCGGCCAGGGAATAGTGGTTCTGGGCGCTGGCCTCCAGCCGGAGAGCGTGGCGGAACTCTTTTTCAGCCTCGGCCAGTTGTTGCGTATTCACCAGCGCTGTTCCCAAGTAGTGGTGGGCGAGGGCCGAGTCGGGATTGATGGAGACCGCGACTTGCAGCTCGTGCAGGGCCTCCTGGTCTTTGCCGGCAAGAAGCAGGGCCTGTCCTAGAACGCGATGCTCGGCGGCTCCGGCCGGGTTCTGGCGAATCGCCGCCCGCAGTTCGTCAATGGCGGCGCCGTAGTTGCGCTTCGCCATATGGGCGCGTGCAAGACAGCTGTGGCCGCCCTCCCACTCCGGGTTCTGGCGATAGAGATCCTGAAATTCGGCAATCGCGCGGTCGAAGTCGCTCTTGTCGCAATACGTGTTTCCCAGGTTGTTGCGGATGCTGGCTTCCCGGGGGGCGAGGCGCTTGGCTTCCAGATATTCCGTGACCGCCTCGTCCAGCCTTCCCTGATCGTGCAGGGCGACGCCCAGATTGCTGTGCGCCTCCCAGAAGTTCGGACGCAGCTTCAAGGCGTGCTGGTAGGCGATGGCGGCGCGCCGCAGGTCTCCCTGGTCGCGGAGCGTGATTCCCATGTCGTAATACACATCCGCATTTTCCGGTTCCCGCACCAGTGATTGCTGGAAGGCATTCAGGGCGGCGTCGTACTGGCCGTCGGCATAGAGGGCCAGGCCCAGATAGCGGTAGGCCTCGGCGTTCTTGGGATCCATGCTCAGGGCCGTGCGGGCTTCGGCGATGGCGTGGTCGGCGTCATCGAGCCGGTAGAACAGATAGGAGAGCTGGCTGTGGGTTTCAGGGAAACCCGGCATCAGCCGCGAGGACTCTTCGAATGCGTCAAAGGCTTCCTCGAAACGCTCGCGCTGGCGCAGGACTGTGCCGTAAGCGAAGTGCAGCCAGGGATTCTTGGCGTCGTCGCGGAGCAGAGCGCGGATCTTGTTTTCGGCAGCGGCGGACTTCTTTTCATGCAGGAGCGTGGCCACTTGCGCGGCATCACCCGAGCACGCACACGGTTCCTTGGCTGTTGATTTCTGCAGATCCAGCTTTNNATGCGTTGCAGGCGCGTTCCCCCAATGTCGCCGGCCAGCGACCAGAAAATGATGTCCGTTGATGCGGGAGCCGGAGTCTGGGCGGCAAGCAGAGGGTTTACGGTCGAGAGCAGCAATAGCGATATCGGGACGTACCGTTTCACAAAGCCTCCGTTGCAGCCACAAATGCCCTTCCGTCAACATAGTTCGGCGATGGTGTCCCCGATAGGTCACCGAAGTAATTGTTTTGGGGCCTTACCCGGGCAAGGGTATCGGCCCGGGGACTGGCGCTCAAGAATGGCAACACAGGGCGGCGAGTCCAGAATTCCGGACAACGGCCCGTTTTGACTCGGTGTTCAAGGAGGTTTTGGAGTCTTCCAGGCACTAAAATTCCGGGTGGATCATGCGCGTTAATTTCGGCACATTCCGTTCCTCGCATACCAAATTTCGATATAATTCTTGGTTGCCTCAGGTGAGGATGTTGCAGTGATATTTCGAACTTCCCGCCCGTAGAAACGCTGTCTATCTGGCCTGGACGCTCAAATTCCCATTTTATTGAAATCTTGGAGGTTTTATGACTAAGCGAATTGTGTTCGCTGTTCTTTTGTGTCTGGTGGTTCCTGCGCTAGCCGATCAAATCACGCTGAAGAACGGCGATCGCCTGACCGGGACGATTACCAAGTCCGATGGCAAAGAACTGGTGATCAAGACGGACTATGCGGGTGATGTCACGGTGAAGTTTGATGTGATCCAGGCGATCACTTCGGCGGGCGACCTGAACGTTGGTTTGAGCGGGGGCAAGACGGTGGTCGGGACCGTGACCACAAGCGGCGACAATGTGGTGGTCGCGACCAGGACATCGGGATCGGTTGAGGCGCCGAAGGCTTCCATCAGCATGCTGCGCAGTCCGGCCGAACAGACGGCTTATGAGAAGAGCCTGCACCCAGGGCTCAAAGAAGGCTGGAATGGCGGGGTCAATGTCGGCTTCGCGGTAACGCGCGGCAACAGTGAAACCAAGAATCTGAACATCGCCTTCGCCGCGTCGCGGAAGGGCTTGCACGATCGGTTGAGCCTGTACACCAACTCGGTTTATGCGACCAATGACCTGCCGACTGCTTCGCCGCACACAACCGCGAATGCGATTGGAGGCGGGGCGCGCTATGACCACGACTTTAGACCGCGCGTGTTTGGCTTCGTGAACGGCGATTTCTACCACGATTCCCTGCAAAACCTCGATCTGCGTTCGCTGTTCGGTGGCGGCGTTGGCCTGCACGCGATCAAGAGCGATACGACAAGCTTGGACCTGCTGGCGGGCGCAAACTACACGCATGAGAGCTACTCGATTGCCATCAATCCGCCCGATTTGGCCAGGTCGCGGAATCAAGCGAGTTTGACGCTGGGCGACGATTTCATGCACAAGCTGGGCAAGTCCACTGTGCTCACCCAGAACTGGTATTTCTATCCGAACTTAAGCCAGACGGGGGAATACCGCACGACGTTCAATCTCGGCCTGGTGACGAAGATCAACAAGTGGCTGGGCTGGCAGAATTCGTTCGGCGATATCTATGTCAGCAATCCGCCGACCGGGGCGACGCCGCCAAAGAAAAAGAACGACATGCTGTTTTCCACGGGCTTGAACTTCTCATTCGCGCACTGACCGGATGCGGAGAAAGGACGAAGGCGGGCGCGATTGCCTCGCCCCGCCGGAGCCATTACAATCACAAAGTGGTGTAGGCGCGTAGCTCAGTTGGTTAGAGCGCTACCTTGACACGGTAGAGGTCGCTGGTTC
>PMCH01000306.1:2329-4056 GCA_003154055.1 Acidobacteriaceae bacterium | reverse complement strand
CGAGCCCCAATCGTTTCCTCATAGAAATCTCCTTGGCCAGATTTTGGAATCGTCTGGCCGGGGCATCATACTCTGCTTCATACAGTTGTCGAGGATTGTTTACCGGGCGAGGCAAACCGGAACGCGAGCGGAGAGTCACATCTTCAATCGATGAATGACGACGTAGCGGACGGCAGGGGAGGAACCAGCAACCACCAATTAGTTCTCAAAACACTTGTCGGCCTTCTTCGCGACATCGTGCTGTTTTCTCAGATTGCGTGCGATTTCCCCGAGAGAAACTTCAACCGGCTTCGCTCCCACTTCCCAGAGCGGCCTCTCCCCGTGGGCAGACGCGTAGTTGGTGTTTCCCAGGAGGTTCAGTTCGGCCGCCATCGGTTGCGGAGCAGCCGTTTGCGGATGACTCGGGACGTGCACCACCTGGGGTTGACTGTCCAGCGCCCATCCGACTCCGGCACTCTGTCCAAAGGCCGCGCTTGTCAAAAGAAGGAAAAGCACAAATAGGGTCGTTTTCATGGCAGGTATCTCCGTGTGCTCCGCCCAACCAGGTTGCGGATGCAGTCCTACTGTGGACTATGAGCAAGCCCCATACCAATCTCAGGCCCCCTAAGATGTTGGCTTCTTGGACTCAACAGATGGCACCGGCAACTTTTTGCACAATTGTGGGAGGGGACCGGGCAGCAAGACCGACCCCCGAGTCCATCAGGCAAGCGGGCGATTCAACACCCGACATCTTGTGCAACCGATCCCCGCCTCCCTGAGACCCGACACCCGAGACCTGCCCCTTGATAACCACTCCTGCCCTCCCGCGTCTCATACCCAGCCGCACTTATCACTGAACCCCGATGCCATCAGGAGACCCCCGAATGAAGCGGTTCGCAACTCTCACCCTGTTCCTGGCCCTCACCAGCGCCCTGGCTCAAAACACCTTCCACGGAAATAACGCGCGCACCGGGGTCTACGATTCACCCGGCCCGAAACAACTGGGCGGCGTGAAGTGGGCATTCAAGGCGGGCGGCCCGATTGTGACCTCGCCGGCTGTCGCAGATGGCGTCGTCTACATCGGTGCCATGGACGGCCACCTCTACGCCATCGACCAGGAAACCGGCAAGGAGAAATGGAATTTCAAATCTCGCATGCCGATTGCATCCTCGCCCGCGATCGTCGCCGGCACGCTTTATTTCGCGTCATCCGCGGGTTCCCTGGTCGCCATGGACATCAAGACCGGCCAGCCCAGGTGGGTTTTCCCCTTTGAATATGAACGCAAGTTCGAGGCGAAAAATCTGCACGGACTGCCCTCCGCCGCCCAGACTATCCCCGACGGCTGGGACATCTTCACGTCCTCGCCCGCGGTCGCCGACGGCAAGGTGTTCTTCGGCAGCGGCGACGGCAACGTGTACGCGGTTGACGCTCAGTCCGGCACGCTGCAATGGAAGTTCGCAACCAAAGACGTAGTCCATTCCTCGCCCGCGGTGGTGAACAACACCGTCTACATCGGCAGCTGGGACAGCTATCTCTACGCCATCGACGCCGACACTGGACAGGCAAAGTGGTCCCTCAAGACCGGCGAAGATGACACCATCCACAATCAAGTCGGCTTCCAGGGATCTCCGGCGGTGGTCGATGGCACTGTCTACATAGGATGCCGAGACGCCCACGTATACGCGGTGGACGCCGCCACCGGCCGCAAGAAGTGGGACTATCCAACCAGCAAATCGTGGGTCATCGGC
>PMCH01000306.1:0-2225 GCA_003154055.1 Acidobacteriaceae bacterium | reverse complement strand
AACCCGGAGGCCTTCGCCCCCATCTTCGGCGACTTTCAGGACATGTACATTGACGCCTACAAATTCATGTCCGTCGGCGCGATCATGTCGTCACCTGTCGTGGACAAGGGCGTAGTCTACTTCGGCAGCATGGACGGTAACCTCTATGCCCTCCAATAGAACCGGCTACCGGGCACAGGCAACCCTGTTATTGTTCTTCTTCCCGCTGCTCCTCGCCGCGCAGCCCCAGCACGACAGCGCCTACTGGCAAGCGATCGCCAAGAACCGCTACACCGTCCCGGAGCACGAATCCGCCGATGCACTTTCCCGGGAACTGAGCGCGCTGCTTGTTTCACCCGACCCCGAACTGCGCGACGACCTTGCCTACTCCATCCTCGCGCGCTGGATTTACCGCTCAAACATCTCGACGCCTCAACTCATCACCCTCACTGACGAATGGCGCGCCAATCTGAAAGCCGGTATCGGAGAGACCAACACAGACTCCGTCCTGCACCGTTCCTTCTCTGCGCTGTGCCTCTCCTCGATGGCGGCTCGCGAAGCAAAGACCCCGTTCATGGGTGCGCCGCGGTACCACCAACTCGTCGCCGAAGCCGTCGCCTATCTCCAGGCCGAGCGCGACCTCCGCGGATACGATGCGAAGCTTCACTGGATCCATTCGACCGCCCACACTGCCGATCTGCTCGCGGCTCTGGCCAGCAGCTCCCTGCTTACAAAAGAGGAGGGGAGCGCCATTCTCTCCGCGATTGCCGCGCGTCTTTCCTCCGCTCACGAGGTCTATACCCAGGGCGAGCAGGACCGTCTGGCCGCCGCCGTTGTTGCCGTCATCCGCCGCTCCGACTTCGACGCGTCCGCTTTCGAGCCCTGGCTCAACGGAATTCATGACGAGGACCGCGAAGTCTGGACCGCAACCTCGCCTGAATCGCTCGCCCGCTTTCAGAACCACAACTACCTGCTCCAGGCGCTCACGGTTCGCCTCGCTCTCGAGTCCGATTTTCCCCGCATCGCCGATTGCAAACTCAAAGTGCTCGCCCTGTTGAAGACTCGTCTCGACTGACGCGCAAACCGGGAACCATTCCCCCAGGTAACAACCCGATCCCGGCCCGCTAACCCAACACAGCCCCGCTGTCGATAGTTAGAGTTTAGGAATCACTCACCGGTCTTCACCATGCCCACCAACGCTTTGATCCGAGCCCTGACGCCGCGAACTCTGGCCCGTCGCCTTTTCCGCCCGCTGCCCGCCCCCGCGCCCCTGCTCACGGACCCGCTCCACTCCGACGTCCCCGCCCTCCGCCAAGCCGAGATTGCCGCCATCTATCACGGATACCGCATGGCTGGTGACTTCTACGAATTTCTGCGCGTCGGCCCGCAACGCGTGCTCTTCGGCCTGTTCGACATCGCCGGCCGCCGCGAGGACACTCGCGACATCCTCATCGCCGCCCAGGACACTTTCCGGACTCTGGCTCCTCAACTCTTTGCCGGAGAAACTTTCAACGAGCCCGCCGCCATGATCGAACTCTCCCAGCAACTCAATCGCACCATCCTGCGCAGCGCCGGCGTCCGCAGCTGCCCAGCTTTCATCGGCTGTTACCACGAGGACGTCGGCACGGTCTGCTACGCGAACGCCGGACACACTCCCGCGCTCCTCCGCGACCAGACTGGAATCACTCAACTCGAAGCCACCGGCTTGCCGCTCGGACTCTTCTCCCACACCACCCGCAGCGCTTCGACTTGTGCGTTGGTGCCGGGCGCGGCGGTTCTGGTCGTCTCCCGCGGAATTGTGGAGGCGGAGAGCGAGGAAGAAGAGTTTGGATTGGAGCGCGTGAAACAGAGCCTCCAGCAGTCGCCGCTCCTGGCTGCGCGCGACGTGTGTCTTGGCATTCTCGGTGCCACGCAACAATTCATGCGGGCCGCTCCCTTGCACAACGACGTAACCGCGCTGGCGCTGGTGCGCACCGGCTCACGGCATCTGAGTCCGGAAGGTTAAGTGGGGTAACCGCCTCGCGGGTACTCCGGTCACTGCGGATTCGCACCTCCTCGCTGAAGTCCGCACACGCGAGTACCGATGAACTGGAGGGGCGAGGACCCCTCTATCTACCTATGATCAATCCAGTGAGCAGCGCCTACTCCAACTATGCGGCCCAGGCCTCGCAGCCTGCGGTTCGCCAGCCTCAACCTCCCAAACAAGATTCCGCCACCGTCCAGGACAAGGTCACACTGAAGAGTAC
>PMCH01000369.1 GCA_003154055.1 Acidobacteriaceae bacterium | reverse complement strand
GCGCGTCGGATGTGCGCGGCTTTGGCAGTACCAACGTCGGCGCGGCCAGTGTTCCCATGTCGGAAACCTTCAGTGCGGCTTCCAACTGGTCGATTGCCGGAGCTGCTGTCAGGCCCCTGCAGTCCGACGTTGCAGTCATCGTGAACCCGGGCGGCGCGGTTCCCCTTGGCCAGAATGTTACCTATACCGTCACGGTCACGAACAACGGGCCAACCACTGCAACCGGAGTGTCGCTGACGGACACGCTCGCGGCTGGACTGGTTCTGGTCTCCGCGACCCCCAGCCAGGGGACTTGTTCCGGCAGCGCTCCGATTACTTGTCCACTCGGAACCCTGGTCGGCGGCGCCAGTGCAACCGTCGCGGTGGTTGCAAGTGCAGCAGCCACGGGTTCGTACCCAAACACGGCAGCCGTTACCGCCACGCAGCCGGATTTCAATACAGGAAACAATTCGTACACTGCCGTCGCAATCGTGCAGACGAACTCTTGCGCAGCCCCAGCGAATCTCGGCAATGGTGGAACGCTGACGGGAGTCGTGAATACGTACTATCCGGCAACCGCCAGCGTCACAGCGGGCACCGCCAATACGACCATCCCGCTCGGTACTGCGCGTGGCGCCGCCGCGACTCTGGCGGCGGGCGATCTTCTGCTCGTCATCCAGATGCAGGATGCCAGCATCAACAGCACCAACACCGCAGCCTATGGCAACGGCTCGACGGGATCCGGGTTCACCGCAATCAATAACTCCGGGAACTACGAGTTCGTCAAAGCCACGGGACCCGTGAGCGGCGGCGCAGTCCCAATTGCAGGAGCTGGCCTCAACAACGGCCTTGTTTACAGCTACACCATCGCCGCTGCCACCGGAACAAAAGGCAAGAGCGCTTATCAGGTCATTCGCGTCCCGCAATACGCCACAGCGACTTTAGGCGCGGGACTGACTGCCTTGCCTTGGGACGGGACCAGCGGCGGCGTGCTTGCTCTCGACATCGCCGGCGCGCTGACGCTGGGCACGGCAACCGTCAGTGTGGATGGGCTCGGCTTCCGAGGAGGCGCGGGCCTGCAACTCAACGCCGGCGCTGGCGCCAACACCGACTACGTTCATGCTTCGCCCGCGACTTACACCCCGCCCTCTGCGGGCGTGGACGGAAGCAAGGGTGAGGGCGTCGCCGGTACCCCGCTCTGGGTGGAATCGGCTGGCGTGGTCGTGAATACCGGTACGGACGGTTATCCCAATGGCGGCATGGCGCGGGGCGCCCCCGCAAATGCGGGTGGTGGTGGAACCGACGGCGATCAAACGGTCAACCAGGAAAATGCCGGCGGCGGTGGCGGGAGTAATGGTGGAACGGGTGGCTCCGGTGGCAACAGCTGGCAAAGCACGCTTGGCATCGGAGGTCTTGGGGGCGGTCCGTTTCCGACGGCCCTTGACCGCATCGCCCTCGGCGGTGGCGGCGGCGCAGGCAGTCGCAACAATTCAGACGGTGATACCCAGGCCAGTGCCGGCGCCGCTGGCGGTGGCATCATTTTCATCCGCGCCGGAAGCCTCACCGGAACCGCAACGCTTAGCGCGAACGGTGCTGCAGCATATGACGCAACGCTCAACGATGCCGGCGGTGGCGGTGGCGCCGGCGGTACGGTCGTCGTGCTTTCTGCCGGCGGCGGCGAGGGCGGACTTACTATCCAGGCACGGGGCGGGAAAGGTGGTAATGCCTGGCAGATTCACGCTTTTGCTCTCATTGAACGCCACGGACCGGGTGGAGGTGGCGGCGGCGGCATCGTGTACCTGACGGGCGCGGCCGCCATCAACGTGAGCGGTGGCCTCAACGGAACGACCCTCACTACTCCGTCGGTAGCCTATGGAGCCACCCCGGGGGCGGCGGGAATCGCAGTCACCAACGCCCAGATTTCGCAGGGTTCCGGCGTGCAATCCGGAGCCGGATGCATCCCCGACGTCACCATCACCAAGAGCCACAGCGGCAGCTTCGTGCGCGGCACCAGCGTCACCTACACAATTCTCGTTAGCAATGTCAGCCAGTTCGGAGCGACCGCCGGCCTCGTGATCATGAACGACACCTTCCCCGTGGGCGTGGTTCCGGCCAGCGCCAGCGGCACGGGATGGGCGTGCTCCGTGGCTCAGCAAACGGTGAGCTGCGTTCGCTCCGATGCGCTCGTCGCGGGCGGCACCTATCCTGCGATCGCCGTTAACGCCACGGTGAGCCAGGCGGCTCCCCCGACTCTGGTCAATACGGCCACAGTCTCCGGCGGCGGCGAAATCAATCTCGTCAACGACAGCTTCACGGACGTGGCCGTGGTGAGCTCGGGTTCCGACCTGGCTATCACCAATACGGGAGCACCCAATCCGGTGGCTGCGGGCGCCAACATCACCTATACGCAAGTCGTCACCAACAACGGCCCTAGCGACGCCACCAGTGTCAGCTTCGTCGAGGCGGTTCCGGCCAACACCACGCTCGTCTCCGTAACGCCGCCCGCTGGATGGAACTGCAGTATCACCGGAAACACGGGAACGTTCACCTGCTCAACCTCGGATCTGGCCGCGGCCGCCGTCTCCAGTTTCGCGGTCGTGGTCAAGGTCAACACGGGAACAGCGAACGGCACCGTCATTACCGACGCTGCCAGTGTCAGTTCCGCGATCGCTGATCCCAACGCCAGCAACAACACCGCCACCGTTGCGATCGTAGTGGGCGGGGCGCAACCGGACCTCTCCGTAACAAACGCGGCGTCGCCCAACCCCGTAGCACAGGGCGGCACGATCACCTACGCTCAGGTTGTCACCAATACTGGGAGCGCGGCCGCCACTACCGCCACTTTTTCGGAGAGCATCCCAGGGAATACCACTTTCCTGGCGCTCGCCTCTCCCGCCGGCTGGAGTTGTACAACGCCCGCGGTTGGAGCCACTGGCGTCGTCTCGTGTACGAACCCGAGCGTGGCCGCGGGAAGCGCCGGTAGTTTCCAGCTCCAGGTGAAGGTGGGCGCCGCGGTCGCTGCGGGTACGGTGATCACCGACACAGTGCTCGTCGGCGCGGCCAATGACGCCAACGTGGGCAACAACAGCGCCACCGCGACCGATGTGGTTGCCCTGGCGACCCAGGCAGATGTCGCTCTCAGCACGTCAACCTCTCCTTCGGGAACAGTGCTGGCCGGTAACAACCTGACCTATACGCAGACCATCACCAACAACGGACCAGCAACCGCGACCGCGCTGACCTTCACCCAGGCGGTGCCGGCCAACACCACCTACCAGTCCATTCTCGCTCCGGCAGGCTGGACCTGCGTCACACCCGTAGTCGGCTCCGCCGGAGGGACGGTGACCTGCACCAGTCTGACGCTGGCAGCGGGTTCCGTTGCGAACATTGACGTCACGGTGAACGTAAACGCGACCGATGCGGACGGATCGACCATCACTGCGAACTCGTCGGTAGCCAGCGCCAGCGACCCCGTTGCCGCCAACAACTCCACCACCGTCAATACGCTGGTGAAAGCCGTCGTCAACCTGAGTGTCACCAACTCCGGTTCTCCCTCGCCTGTACTGGCGGGCGCCAACATCACTTACACGCAATCGGTAATNNGGCGCCGGGGGAACGCTCACGTGCACCATCGCGACCCTGGCTCCAGGGGCGACGGCAAACTTTCAGTTCGTGGTGAAGGTAACCGCGGGAACCATCGCGGGCACGATTATCAGCGACACAGACACGATCGCCTCCACTACTCACGACACCAATCCGGTCGACAATACCGCCACAGTCAATATTGCGGTTGGTGTCGCCGGGCAAGCCGATCTGAACGTCACCAACGTTGGGACGCCCGATCCGGTCACGGCTGGAAACAACATTACCTACACGCAGGTCGCAACCAACGGTGGCCCTGGCAATGCAACCGCAGTCATATTCACGGAAGTGACGCCGCCGAACACGACCTTCGTGTCGCTGCCCACCCCAGCGGGCTGGGCTTGCGCGACACCAGGTGTCGGTTTGACAGGAAGCATCACGTGCACGATCGGAGCCCTGGCGAGCGCCGCCAACGCGACATTCGTNNAACGCCGGCAATAACACCGCTGCGTCGAGCATCGCCGTGGGTACCAGCGCCGACCTGTCGGTTACCAATTCGGACAGCCCCGATCCGGTGCAGGCGCTGGCTAACATCACCTACACGCAGGTCGTCACCAACCCGGGCCCGAGCAACGCAGCCAACGTAACGTTCACCGAGGTGATCCCGGCTAACACGAACTTCCGCTCCTTCGTCCCGCCTGCCGGATGGGCTTGCAACGCCCTGGTCGTGGGCGGCGCGGGAACTCTGACCTGTACGATTGCCACCCTCCCGCCGGGTGCGACGACGTTCTCTCCGGTCGTGCAAGTCAATGCGGGGACGGCCGCCGGGACGACAATCACCGATACCTTTACGGTCAGCTCCGCCACCGACACCAACAGCGCGAACAACACCGCGACCACGACCACGATCGTTGCCACCGCCGGACAGGCCGATCTGGCCATGACCAACACGCCATCGGCCAGCAACGTAGCAGCGGGTGCAAACGTGACGTTTGCCCAGACCGTCACCAATAACGGACCGGCGAACGCCAGCACGCTGACTCTGACTGAAACCATTCCGCCGAATACGAATTTCCAATCGCTGACGGCTGGTTCGTGGACGTGCGCGACACCTCCCGTCGGCTCAACTACCACGTTCACTTGCACGCTAGCCACGCTGAATGCCGCCGCCAGCGCGCCGTTTTCGCTGGTCGTGCAGGTGAATGCCGGTACGGCTTCCGGAATGGTGATAGCGGACACGCCTTCCGTCAGCGCGACCACCAGCGATCCCACTCTCGCGAATAACAGCGCCACTGCCATTGTGACCGTCGGCACCGGTACCAATGCCGATGTGTCCATTGTCAAGACGGCGGCGCCCAGTCCGGTAGCGCAGGGGAACTTGCTCACCTACACCCTGACCGTGACCAACAACGGGCCGGCATCCGCGACCAATGTCACGGTCGTGGACATTCTGCCTTCGGTGCTGGCCTTCGTCTCCGTGTCCACCAACACCGGCTCCTGTTCGCAGGCTTCGAACACGGTGACTTGCCAGTTGGGAACGATGGCCAACGCGGCGACTGCGACCATCAACATCGTGGCGACTCCGCAGAGTTCGACCATCGTCAGCAATTCCGCGCTGGTCACTGCCGACCAGACGGACGCAGCGGGCGGCAATAACATTTCCACCGTGGTCACGCTGGTGACCGCTCCCACGCGCATTCACCTTCAGTCCCTGACCGCCGAAGCCGGCACGCAGGGCGTCGTGCTCCGGTGGAAGACAGGCGGCGAGCTCAACAATCTCGGGTTCAACGTTTACCGCGAGCAAAACGGAGACCGCCAGCGCCTGAATCCCACGCTGGTCGCCGGATCAGCCCTGACCATGAGCGGCTATCTGGAAAAGCACGCAGGCAAGAGTTATGCATGGATTGACGCCGCCGGAACCTCGTCCACTCTGTACTGGCTGGAAGCCCTGGATCTTAACGGCGAACGCACGATGCATGGCCCGGTGTCTCCGAGTCTGACCGGCTCGTCGGCGAAAACCATCGCATCTCCGATGATGAGCGAATTCGCGTCCGCGCAAACCCAGGCGCGGCCCGCCAGCCACATCGTGGAAAGCGCACTGCGTCCCGGTGCCATCAGCAAGGCACAGGTCGAGTCGCAGTTTGATCTCGCCGCCCAGCCCGCCGTCAAGATCATGGCCGATCACGAAGGCTGGTATCGCGTGACCCAGCCCGAACTCGTTGCCTCCGGGCTCGATCCCAACGCCGACCCGCGCACCCTGCGCCTCTTCGCCGAAGCGATCGAGCAGCCGATTCTTGTCACGGGCTCAAAAGCCGGCCACGGCGGCTTCGGATCAAATGCGGCCATCGAGTTCTATGGCACCGGCATGGATACGCCCTTCACCGGCGCGCGCGTGTACTGGCTGATTGCGGGAACCCAGGCCGGACTGCGCATCAATACCTTCAGCCAGCTGCCCGGCGATCACGGATACCCGCCCCAGTTCGCGGAAGCGGTCGAACTGCGCCAGCGCACCACGTACTTCGCCGCCTTCATCAATCCGGACGACAACAATTTCTTCGGCGCGCTGGTTTCCACCTCACCCGTGGATCAAGTCATTGAGACGCCCCATATCTCGGCGGCAGCCGGCTCTCCGGCGCGCATCGAAGTCGCGCTGCAAGGTGTGGGTGAGGGAGTTCCGCATGATGTTTCGGTCGCTCTCAACGGCGCTAGCCTCGGCCACATCGCGTTTGTCGGGCAGGTGAAGGGGCGTCTGCGCATGGATGTGCCGTCCGGCGTGCTGCTCGACGGCGCCAACACCGTCACGCTCACTGCCCAGGATGGCGACAGCGACATCAGCCTCGTCGACCACATCACGATCCACTACCCGCACAGTTACGCCGCGGACGGTGACTTCCTCAAATTTACCGCGCGGGCGGGCGCTCCCGTGCAGGTCGCCGGATTCCAGCTGAACACGATCCGGATTTTCGACATCACCGCCGCCACGCAACCGGTCGAGCTGGCCACGCACATTGTTTCCGGTGGCGACGGCTCCTATACCGCGCAGCTTCAGGTGCCGTGGTCGCCCAGCGGCCGGCACACTCTGCTCGCCCTGGCTACCGACCAGATTTCGAAAGCAGCGCAGCTCGTGCCCAACCAGCCCTCGAACTGGCACAGCCCGCAAGCGGGGAGCCAGGTGGTCGTGATCGCGCATCCGGCCTTTGCCGATGCCGTTGCGCCACTGGTGGATCTCCGCCGCCAGCAGGGCCACACCGTTTCCGTCGTTCTCACTGACGATATCTACGACGAATTCAACTTCGGCGAGCACAGCCCGCAATCCTTGCGCGCCTTCCTCCAGACCGCTGCCGCCAACTGGAAGACAAAGCCCACCTACCTGTTGCTTACCGGAGATGCTTCGGTCGATCCGCGGAACTTCCTCGGATTCGGAGACTTTGATTTTGTTCCGACGCGGATTGTTCCAACGCCGCAGTTGATGACCGCCTCCGACGACTGGTTCTCCGACTTCAGCAATACCGGACTGCCCGCGATGGCCACCGGCCGCCTGTCCGTGCGGACCGCGGCGGACGCGCAAGCCGTCGTGGCGAAAATCATCGGCTACGAGAGCTCCGCTGGCGACTGGACCAACCAGGCCCTCCTCGTCGCCGACCGCAACGACACGGACGATTTCACGCGCAACTCGCAGTCCGTAGCAGCGCTGCTGCCGCCCTCGATGCAGGTCACCGACATCTTTGCCACGAACCTGGATCCCGGCAGCGCGCGCGCCGAGGTGCTCAACGCACTCAATTCCGGAGAGTTGCTGGTGAACTACATCGGACACGGTTCGGTCGAGGTGTGGTCGGGCGACAACCTGCTCGACAACGACTCGGCAGCCGCGCTCACCAACGCGCCCCGACTACCGGTCTTCCTGAGCTTCGATTGCCTGAACGGCTTCTTCCACGACGTCTATACCCAGAGCCTGGCCGAAACACTGATGCTCAACCCTCAGGGCGGAGCGGTTGCAGTGATCACGTCGTCTGGGCTGACTAATGCGGCGCCGCAGGTGAGTCTCGACCTCAGCCTCGTCCGCGCGCTATTCCAGAACAACCCAACCATCGGCGATGCCCTGGTGAAGGCAAAGTCCACCATCAAGGACCAGGACGTGCGCCGCACCTACCTACTTTTCGGCGATCCGCTGACCCGCCTTAAGGCCACCAATCCTCAGCATTGAAGCGTCTTAGCAAGGGACCGCCGGAGCACGGAGTTGCGGAGTTCCCACCTTCTCGTGCACGATGGTAGGACACGAATTCAGTTCTCAAACCAGGTCTTGAGGGAGCAGGTTCTGAAATGAGTCTTCAAAAGGCAGCGCGCGCTGCGCTCGCGGGCAGGAATCGTTCGCTTTTCATCCTGATTGCCGCCGTTTTTCTCCCGGCATTTTTCGTATCCTGCGGCGGTTCCTCGAAGTCGAAGGCCACCCACAATGCCTACGTCTCCTTGCCGCAACTGGGCGCCGTGGCCCTGCTGCACATCAATGACAGTACCGGTGCCATCGGCGCCATCTCGCAAACGTCGCCGGTTCTTGGGACCTCTCCCGTCGGTGTGGCCCTGCATCCGTCCAAGAAGTTTCTCTATGCGGCCAACTCGGACGCGAGCACGGTGTCGATTTTCAATGTCGCGGGGGATGGAACCCTCACCCAAACTGGAAACACCGCCGCGACCGGATCTGGTCCGCGAGCTGCGGTCATCGATCCGTCGGGAAAATTTCTCCTGGTAGCGAACAGCCTCACCAACGACATCTCTGTGTTTTCCATGGATTCCGGCGGCAGCGCCCTGACTGAAATCGCCGGCTCCCGCTTTCCCGCGGGCGCGAGTCCCACCGACCTGCAGATCACTCCGTCCGGCAAGTTCGTATACGTGGCGAACCCGAATAGCGGTTTGATTCTGGGCTTTTCTCTCGCAGCCGATGGGACGCTGACTTCTCTCGGCGCTCCATTCAGCGCGCGGGTGGGGGCGGCCGCCATCGCCATCGACGCGGGGGAGCACTTTTTGTATACCGCTAATGCGACCGACAACTCCGTCTCGGCCTTCACCATCGACTCCGCGGGAGCCTTGCACAGCATCCCCGGTTCCCCTTATCCGGCGGGAACCGCTCCGCGCGGCATCGGAATTGATCCTGCGACCAAATTCCTGTACGTCGCTAACCAGGGGTCGAACAATATTTCCGGCTTCACCATTGCGGCGGATGGCGAACTGACCGCCATGGCCACTCTTGTCTCTGGAGTCACCGCCCCGGTCTTTCTGATCGCAGAAACCGCAGGAGGTTTCATCTACGCTGGCAACCAGAGCGGCAACGGCATCAGCAGCTTCTCGTACGACGCTACGACCGGCGCGCTGACCGCGGTTAGTGGTTCGCCATTTACGATCGGCTCGGTGCCGGGCGCGATGATCGTCTCGCATTGAGGTCAGGGTCAAGAGTTCAGATTGCAGAGGCGGGACCCGATTGCAGAAGTCAGAATGCAGAGTGCAGAAGTGAAATCTCCGGGTTTGAGCAGGTCGCATGCGCAAAGGGCTTTTCAGCTCTGCAAGTGACCTCACACCCCTCCCTGGTGCGCTTCGGCAAAATCTTCCGGATTTATTCCAAAAATTCCTGAACGGGATAGGAAAAAGTTTGCAGATTGGCTTTTCGGGACCGGCACGAGTAAGCTTTTCTTAGATAAATTGCTATATACCAGCATCTTACCCTTGAGAGCCGCCTTCGGAATTGGCCTTAGGCGTGCTACTTACGAGTGCAGCTGACCTCCCCACGACCCGTCTCCGCTGTCGAAATAGGATGTCGGGGTTTTCTATTGGGGGTCAGACATCTCGATTCTGTGAACGCTCGGTTGGTGAGCGAGTTGAGGTAGTGATATGGATTCCAAGGCTCCGCTGTTGACGTTAGGCCTTCTTCCGGATTCCCGCACTCCCTGGAAGAAATTTCTTCTCAGTTACGCCGTCCAGAGTGTCGTGATGGCCTTCTTTCTGGTCACTGCGGTCCTGCACCCGGATGTGCTGGTGATGCCGGTGCACGATTACCATTTTGTTCACCTGGTCGAGACGCCGGCGCCGATCCCGCAGACTCCCGCACCCGTCCGCAATTTCCCTGCACCCAAAGTGGCGGAGGTGGTAGCGGTCCGGGCCGATGCTTTGCGTGTGCCCCAGGAACTGACGCGGCCCAAGAAGCCCGAAGTGCCGGATGTTCCCGCGCCGAAAGTGAATCTGGCCGCCAAACTCCAGCCCTTGCCGGACGCGAAGCCGGTCATCCCCAAACAACTGGTCAAGACCAATGTCTTCTCCACGGGCAGTTCAGCGACTCCAACCATGGCAGCCGCACCGGCTAAAGTTCAGACCGGCGGGTTTGGCGATCCGAACGGTGTCCCAGCTGCCGATAATCACGGTCGTCCAATCACCATTGCCCAGAAGGGATCCTTCGATATGCCCTCGGGCCCGGGCTATGGCAACGGCACGGGCGGAGCCAAGGGCGCGCGCGGCGTAGTTGCCAGCGCGGGCTTCGGCAGCGGCGTGGCAACGGGCGACGGTTCGGGAAGGGTTTCGGCCTCGCGCGGAACAGTCCGGCAGGGTGGTTTTGGAGATGCCGACATCATTGCCGCTCCGCAGGCCAAGTCCAAGATCGCCGAACCGGTAGTGAAAACGGTCGCGGCGGAGATCACATTCAAGCCCCGGCCGGTTTACACTGATGAAGGCCGCCAGCTGAAAATCGAAGGCGAGGTCCTGGTCGAAGTCGTCTTTACCGCGACCGGACAGATCCGCATCCTGAAAGTGGTGCAGGGACTGGGGCACGGACTGGATGAGTCGGCGGTTCGCGCCGCAGAAAAGATTCAGTTCAAACCAGCGCTCCAGAATGGCCAGCCTGCGGATTTCCGGGCGGTCTTGCATATCGTCTTCCAGCTTGCATAGCTGGCATGAAAGGAAATATGTTGCGCTCCCGTCTCCCCATAGTCGCTCTCATTCTTGCCGTTTTTTTCAGCCTGTCAGTTTTTGCACAGAACGTTCCCGCGCCGCAGCTCTCCAACCGCGAGGCCGCAACCTCGCCCGCTGCTGCCGCTGCCGCCAGCTTTGACCAGGTGGTAGATCGCGCCGTGGAACGCGAGCATTTCTTTATTGCCCAGATGAAGCAACTGCATCCCCTGGTGGAAACCTATCTTCAGAATCTCAAGGAGGACAAGGATCTGCTCGGTCCCGTTCCGGTCAGCGATTTGTATTTTCTCGGCCGTCTGGATATGAGCAACGGCACCGATGACCGCACTTTTACCTCGCCCACTACGGCCGGGCTGGGCAAGCGCATGCTTGGCAAACTCAGTAACGTGTACGCCATGAAGTTCCTGCCCCTGGGCTTTGCCCAGATGGTGATCATGGATGAGGACTTTCAGCGCAGGTATTACGACTTCACCTTCGTGCGCCGCGAGTTCCTGGGCGAAGTACGTTGCATCGTCATGGACGTAAACCCAAAGAAAGATGCCGGCAAGGGCCGGTTTCTCGGCCGCGTCTGGATTGAGGATCAGGACTACAACATCGTCCGTTTCAACGGTACTTACTATCCTCATCCGCGTTCCAGCTACTATCTGCACTTTGACAGCTGGCGCCTGAACATGCGCCCCGGAGTGTGGCTGCCCGCATACGTCTACTCGGAGGAATCCGATCTCAAGTACCGTCTCGGTCAGACTCTACACTACAAAGCGCAGACCCGGTTATGGGGCTACAACCTGAAAGACCTGCGGCGGAGTTCCGAGTTCACCGACATTCAGGTGGAAGCGGTGCAACCCGTGCAGGATCAGAGCCGGGTTGCCCAGGATGCCACGCCCATCGAGGCGCAGCGGGCCTGGGAACGCCAGGCTGAGATCAACGTCATCGATCGCCTGCAGCAGATCGGCTTGCTGGCTCCGGAAGGAGAAATCGATAAGGTCCTGCAGACGGTCATCAACAACGTGATGGTCACCAACAACCTCGACATCCAGCCCGAAGTGAAAACGCGTGTCCTGCTCACCACCCCGCTGGAATCGTTCACCATTGGCCACACCATCGTGATGAGCCGCGGCATGATCGACGTGCTGCCGGACGAAGCTTCGCTCGCCATGGTATTGACCCATGAACTGGCGCACATCGTCCTCGGACATCACCTGAACACCAAGCTCGCCTTCAATGACCGGATGTTTTTCCCTGATGAGCGGACCTTCGAGCGGATGGATTTCGGCCGGGACAAAACCGAGGAAGAGGCGGCTGACAAGAAAGCCGTCGAACTGCTCAACAATTCTCCCTATAAAGATAAGCTGGCGACGGCGGGCCTGTTTCTGAAGGCGGTGCAGGTGCGTGGTCCGCAGCTGAAGAGTCTCATCCGGCCCCATCTGGGAGATAGCGTGGTGAACGGTGACGCCATCCGCATGTCGCCTCTGATGACCGCGTCCCCGCAGTTCGATCCCAAGAAGACCGATCAGGTCGCTGCCCTTCCGCTGGGTGGACGGGTCAAGGTCGATCCCTGGAGCAATCAACTGGAGCTGATCAAGACCAAACCGGTGGCGCTGAATTCTCCGAAAGAGAAAATGCCTTTTGAGGTCACGCCCTTCTTCCCGTTCTTAACCAGATTCGGCGCCCAAGCGCCAGCTATTCAGGCCGCCCCGGCTGCGGCTCCCGCTGCATCACCCGCCAGCCAGTCAGGGCCAGCCACACCGGCGCCGGAAAAGACGGCTACTCCGGATAAGTCGGCGCCCACTTCAACTCCGGAAAAGGCGGTCTCCGACGCTCCTGCTCCAGACAAGGCGGCCCAGACCCCCGCGCCCACGCCACAATAGGGCGAGCGGTTGTCATCTGGCTGTGAGGAGATGGATAGGCTGTTGCAAGGTGGGAGGGCGGGAAGGCGACGAGCTGACTACTGCGCGATCGCGCTTCCCACTTGCGAGAATACGTTATTAGCATTGCCGCCGATCAGACGAACCGTCCCGATCACGATGACCAGAATTACCGCGAGCATGACTGCGTACTCGGCTACATCCTGGCCCTGTTCTTCAGACCACAATTGACGCAAGGTTGCGATCACTGTCAAACCCCCAAGTCCGGTACGCACGCTCCCGCACACATTTGCCATGCATACCCGGTAAACACAGGGTACCCAACCGGAGCCCAGTTTCCAAATAGCACTCCTGTGTCCCTGTATAGCACTTTGGTGCCACTCGCACAGACGTCGTAAGTTGTTGATTACAGGATTGTTTTCAGGGGAATTCCCTGGTTCACGGCGAAAAGCGCCAGTTCCAGGCGGGTAGAAACCCCAAGTTTATCGAAGATATTGCTGAGGTGATGCTTCACCGTGTCCTCGCTGATCTTGAAGTATTCCGCGATTTCACGATTGGAATAACCCGCCACCACAGCGGAAACAATCTCCAACTCCCGCGGCGTTAACCCGAATTTTTTCTGTTTCGACTCGTCGCTGGAGCTCTGCATCAGGTTGCGCAGGTATTGCACCAGGTTCGAGACGCTATCCCGACCCACCCAATACTCGCCGGCCATCACGGCGTGAATACTCTTCAGCAGCAGTTGGGTGGCTGAATCCTTCAGCACTACCCCGCGAGCGCCCAGTTGCAACGCCTCAACGACTTGCTTCTTTTCCGCGGCGGCGGTGAGCAGGATGATGCGCACCGATCCTGCCGCCCCACTATTCGTGTTCAGGTCGCGCAGGGCATCGAGTCCGGTGTGGTGCGGCATGGCGAGGTCGAGCAGAAGAATGTCGGGCTTGATCTCAACCGCCAGCTTCACGGCCTCTTTTCCGTCGCAGGCTTCGCCAACCACCTTCATGTCCGGCTCGGTCTCAAGCAGTCGCCGCAGCCCGTCGCGGAAAATTGGGTGATCGTCGGCGATCACAATGCGGATGGGTTGATTACGTCTGTCCATGGTTCGCCTGTCGCGCCGGGGGTATCCGTATCTCAAGACGAGCCCCGTGGCCCGGATTTGATTCTACCGTGAGTTCGCCCTCCAGCAAGCGTACTCTCTCCCGAATTGTTGCCGGTCCCTTTCCCGCCGCTTCCAGCTCGGACTGCGATAGTTTCCCCGAGAACGAAAATCCTTTCCCATCGTCTTCCACGGTCAATTGCAGCGCACCGCTTCTTCTTGCCAGACGGACCAGCACGTGGTGAGCGCCGCTGTGCTTCCGGACGTTGACCAGGCTCTCCTGCACGATGCGAGCCAGTTCCCGGCACACTTTCTGCGGCAGTTCCACCTGCTGCAGTTCGCTGGTGAACTCGGCGGAAATCCCGGTTTCACGGCGGAAACGTTCCACCGTGTCGGCGAGGTAGCCGGGAAGCCGTTCCGCATCGACTTCGAACGACTTCATCTCCTGCATCAATTCCCGCAGCTTGAGGACCTCTTCCCGCAGCAATTTCTGGATGCGTGAAAGCTCGCTGCTCACCACCGGCGCCTGTCCGGACTGGCGCCGGACCACGTCCAGTTGCATCTCAACGGCGATCAGCGACTGGATCGCGCCATCGTGCAACTCACGCGCGAAGCGCGCCCGTTCGGCCGCTCCGGCGCGCTCCCGCAGCCGCCGGATCAGGTACACGTTGTAGATCGCCGGGCCCACCTGCTGCGAGAATTCCTGCAGGAAATGAAGCTCCTCCTCGCGGTCCCCGATTACTTCCGGATCGAACAGGAAAACCCGGCCGGACCACTCTCGTCCAAANNGGCGAGTCGAACAGGTACGCCGCCTGGTTCTCCGGGGGCGGTTCGCGCCAGCGCAAGGTGGCGGGGCCTTCCGCGTTGCGATTGACCTCCGCCAGAAACACGCGGTAGCTGTTCACTTCCCGGGTAGCGCTAATCACGCGGCGCGCGCCGTAGATGTTCAGGATCTCGCCCAGGATCTCTTCCAACGTCGCCGTCAGTCCTGCCTCCACCCGGGTCGAGCCCAGCACCCGCGTAATCACCGCGCGCTCGGCCCGCAACTTTTTCTGATTCTCCGCCATGTATCCCAGGAGCAGGCCCAGCACCATCAGGTACACCGAAGTCAGGAAGAGTTGCTGCGAATCCAGTTGCCGCATCCCCAGTTGCGGCAGGTGGATCGCCCCCAGATACGCGTTGGCAGTCTGCTCGAGGCCCTCGTGCACCCCGAACGCTTCGGCCCACAACAAGAGCACCGCGGCGATCGCCGTACCCACTGTCTCCCAAAGTCCCCAGCGATACGCCGCCGCTGCCATCACGAACACGAAAAACAGAAAAAATGGTCCCCGCTGGGCGGTGGTAAACAGCGTCATCAGCACCGGCCACATAATGTCGGCGCCATGCACAACCAGGCGAAAGGAGCGGGTGGACTGGCGCCGGACGCGCACCAGCAGCATCACCACCACGGCGTGCACCAGGTAGACCGTCAACAGCCAGAACAGCCCGCGGGAATAGACCACGCCGCGCGCCGGTTCCATCCAAAGCGTGACCAGGGCGGCAGTGGTGAGCGACACCCGAGCCGTGGCCAGCCAGCGTTCCGTGCGCCGGATCTCGCTGGAACTGAGGGGCGCCCGGAAGCGCCACAAGTTACGGTAATGAGGAGCAAGCCAAGGCACGGGACCTCATTCTACGGGCAACAGCCCCGAGTTCCAAACCTCGAATCGTCGCTTTACCCCTGCTGGTGCCTCGGGACGGAACCGCGCTCTCCCGGCCCCTATTCCGAACTTCCGCCCAGAGGCTCCCGGCGGCCTCCGCGTTCCGGCAGCGAGAATGTATTCTGCTGGTTACTCTGGTAAGCATTTCCGGCCCGCGTTCTGTCTTAGACACTCTAGAATGACCTCGGAGAAGTCCGTTTGTCTGTCCGCGACAAGCTCTGGATCGTGCTATTGGCCACCCTGGTGGTGGCGCAGTTCGGCGTGTCGCTGTTCATGCCCCGCGGCNNTCCGCTCCCGCTACCCCAGTCGCCGCATCCGGCTGTTCTGGATGCTGATGACCGCCGGGATCCTGTTCTGGCTCACCTATCAGGGAATGTGGAACTACTTCGAGGTGGTGCGCCGGCGGGATGTTCCGGATCCCTTCGCTGGAGATGTCGTGCTTTTCCTGCACCTGGTGCCGATGATGGCCGCGCTGGCCCTGGCCCCTCATCAGCAGCAGGACGAGCGGGATGCCCGAATCAGCATGCTCGATTTTGCTTTACTGCTCACCTGGTGGCTGTTTCTTTACGTGTACGCCGTGATCCCCTGGCAATACGTGCACGTGAATGAGGCGATTTACAGCAACAACTTCAATCAGGTGTATCTGACGGAAAAACTTGTTCTCCTGGTCGCTCTGACCCTTCTCGTGCAGGGGGCGGAGGGAGGTTGGCGCCATCTTTACGCGCAACTGCTCGGAGCGAGCGCCCTTTACGCTTCCAGTTCGTACGTTGCCAATTGGGCCATTGGTCATCAGATTTACTACAGCGGAAGCATCTATGACATCCCGTTGACTGTTTCCATCGCCTGGATCGCGGTGCTGGGAAAGTTCGCCCCGCGATATTCGCTGAACGAAACCACGTATCGCTCGCAGTCCCCACTTGGTGTCTGGGTGACTCGCTTCGGCATGGTGGCCGTCTTCAGCCTCCCCTGGTTTGCGCTGCACTCTCAACTGGATGCGGCGTCTCCCTTGTCGATCAAGAAATTTCGCATCGCGCTGAGCCTTTTCACCATGATCGTCATGGGGATCATGGTGTTCTGGCGTCAGAACCTGCTGGCAGGCGAACTTTCCCACTTGCTCGAAAGCTCCCGGCGCTCGTATGAGGATCTGAAAACCCTGCAGGGGCAGTTGCTTCAGTCCGAGAAACTCGCCTCTCTCGGCCGCCTGGTCGGTGGTGCTGCCCATGAGATCAACAACCCCCTGACCGCCATGCTGGGATATTCGGATCTCCTGAGTGCATCTCCCATGCAGCCTGCGGAAGAGCGCCAGGCAACCCGGATCAGCGAACAAGTCCGCCGCACCAAGACGCTGGTGGCGAGTCTGCTGACCTTCGCGCGGCAGGCGCCCGCCAACCTTGCGCCCATCGACTTGAACTCCGTCTTGCAGACGGCGCTTCGGCTTCTGCAACCGCAACTCGAGACTCAGGGCGTCACCACCCGCATGGAACTCGGTGTTTCCCTTCCTCCGATTCTCGCCGACTCAAACCAGCTCCTGCAGGTTTGCATGCATCTTGCCGGACAGACCAGCAGCCGGCTCCATGCGCAAGGAAGCTCCGTGCTCCACGTTCAAACGCGGCAGGAGGCCAGTTCCGTCGTCCTGGAGTTCACGGGCGGCGCTTTTTCTTCTCCTCCGCCGGATTGGGCTAGTCGCACCTCCGAGGAAGCTGATCCCAAGACGCTCTCCCTGAGTGCATGCCGCCGGATTGTCGAGGAGCATGGCGGACGCATCCTTTCGCGCCGCTCGCCCGATGGGCACTTGGATTTCCGCCTGGAACTGCCCGCGGCAGTGAAGGGGGAACGCTCGGGGAATGCCGCCGGAATCACCGCCGCGGCAAGCACAACTTCCTGACTGCCCCACCAGTCCTACGCTTGGAATCAGTGGATCCGTTCCCCTCACGTTGCTGACGGCAGTTCGATTGTTCTCTTCAGTTGTCCGCAGGCGGCGAAGATGTCGCGCCCGCGGGGCCGGCGGATGAAAGTCGCAATCCCCGCTCCCACCAGGATGCGCTGGAACTCCAGCACGCGTTCCTGGGCCGGCGTGCAGTAGGGAAGTTCGGCGCCCGGATTGAGCGCGATCAAGTTGACCTTGGCGCGGATCCCACGCACTAGGTCCGCCAGTTCGCGGGCATGTTCCGCCGCGTCGTTCACTCCCTCCAGCAGCACGTATTCAAAGGTCAGGCGCTCCCGGGTCCGCAGCGGGAACTCGCGCGCCGCGGTCATCAATTCACCCAGGTTCCACTTGCGGTTGAGCGGCATCACTTCGGTGCGCAGGGAATCGTTCGATGCATTCAGGGAGATGGCGAGCTTTGGCCGCACCGCCTCCCGTCCAAAATCGCGAATCCTGGGCACAATGCCCGCCGTGGAAACTGTCATCCGCGCTTCCGGAATGCCGATGCCTTCGACCAGCAAGCCGACCGATTTCATGAAGTTTTCGTAGTTCAGAAATGGCTCTCCCATTCCCATGAACACCAGGTTGACGCGCTGCAGCGGCGGCTGCACCCGCTGGTCGCGAAGTATGGCCGCGATCTGCCCGATGATTTCTCCCGCCGTCAAGTTGCGCTTGACTCCCAGCAGCGCGGTAAAGCAGAAGCGGCAGTTCACGGCGCATCCCACCTGGCTGGAAACACAGATCGTTGCCCGCCGCCATGAGGCGGTCCCCGCGCTACTGGTTTCGATTTCGTCCCCAGCCTCGCTGCCGTCTCCACTCTCGCCGCCGTCGCCTTCGGGCATCCAGACGGTCTCCACGGTTTCCCCGTCCGCCATCTCGATCAAATACCGCGCCGTGCCATCGCTGGATACGAACTTGCCCGCAATCTTAGGCAGGCCCACCTGCCATCCCATTTCGCCCAGCCGCAGCCGGTAATCGGTGGGGAGAGTGGAAATCTGATCGATCGCATCGATCCTCTGCCGGTAGAGAGCATCAAATAGTTGCTGAGCGCGATAGGCGGGCTGCCCGGATTCCAGGACCAGATTCGTAAGTTCCTGAGACGTAAGGCCGAGAAGCGAGTTGGGCGGGGCAGGCTGCATTGCGGAACGTCGCGCATCGAGTGTAACGCAGGCGCAGGGTTGTCAATCGTACGCTGCCCGATACCGCAGCCGTAACTCTCAGAAAATAGTGTGGTTTAAGTTCGCTCGTTGCGAAGACCGCCGGTGTGGGAAAATAGCGGTAGCACCCGCCACAACTGATCAAGGAATCGCTGCAAAATGGTGAAAGAGACCCGCAACATTCATCGTCGCGTGTTGACCAATGGACTGACGGTCATCACCGAGCAGATGTCGCACCTCCGCTCCGTCGCCATCGGCATCTGGATCAAGGCCGGCTCGCGCGACGAGGACACCGAATGGAACGGCATCTCGCATTTTGTCGAGCACATGGTGTTCAAAGGCAGCGAGAACCGCTCGGCCGAAGAGATCGCGCGCCAGGTGGATTCCATCGGTGGCAACATGGACGCCTTCACCGCCAAGGAATGCGTCTGCTTCAACATCAAGGTTCTGGATGAGCACCTGCCCGTTGCCATGGACGTGTTGAGCGACCTGGTCCTCCATCCCGTGTTCGCCGCCAACGACATTGCCCGCGAGCGCGGCGTCATTCTCGAAGAAATCAAGATGGACCAGGACAATCCGGATTACCTGGTCCACGAAATTTTCACCCAGAGCTTCTGGAAGGACCATCCGCTGGGCAAGCCGATTCTGGGCACGCGCGAGACGGTGAAGAAATTCGAACGGCCCGTGGTCGCCGATTTCTACCGCCACCGCTTCGCCCCGGAAAACGTCGTGGTCAGCGCTGCCGGCAATCTCAATCACCAGGAATTTGTGGATCTGGTGGCGAAACACTTCCAGCACATGAAGCCGGTGAAGAACGGCTATCACTCGCAACCGCCCGAGGTATTTTCGCGCATCAACCTGCGCAACAAGAAGTCACTCGAGCAGGTGCAGATCTGTCTGGGCGTGCCATCGCATCCCATCGCGCACGAGAAGCGTTACGCGTCCTACGTCCTGAACACACTGCTGGGCGGGGGCATGAGTTCGCGCCTGTTTCAGAATATTCGCGAGCGCCAGGGCCTGGCTTACTCCATTTATAGCGACCTGAATCCCTACCGCGACACGGGATGCATGTGCGTGTACGCCGGGACTTCCCGGGAATCGGCGGTGAAAGTGGTGGAGTGCGTGATGAAGGAGTTTCGCGACCTGAAGTCGGGGCCGGTGCCCGACGAAGAATTGCGTCGCGCCAAGGACCAGCTCAAAGGAAGCCTGATGCTCTCGCTTGAGTCTTCCACCGCGCGCATGTCGAACCTGGCGCGGCAGGAGATGTACTTCGACCGCTTCTACGGCCTGGACGAACTGATCGAGCGCATCGAAGCGGTCACCGCCCAGGACTTGCAGGAGACCGCCGACCAGTTCTTCCGCACCGAGCAGATCGCCGTCACCATCCTGGGCAATCTCAGCGGCCTGAAGCTTACCCGCGATCAGTTGGCCTGCTGATCCGGTGTGGGGCGGACACTCTTGTCCGCCGCCTTTCCTCAGATTGTGGAAGCTCTGAATCCTGCCCAGATGGGTGCGCCCCGTTCGTCCATCGAGCGGGGCTTCCCTTGAATGATCGCCTATTGCACCGTCACGGCGAGGTTCTTCACCGGTACTCCGCTAGTCGAAGCGCTGATCTTGAGCTTTCCCGTGTGCCCCGGGGGCAACCTGGAAATAGGCGAGGCCGCCTGGGTTTTCAGCCCCGTAGGCCGCGGCCAGCCCGGCCATCCTAATGCCCTGAAAGTAAGTGAACCCTTTCCCGACCCACCCGCATCTCATTGATATCAGGCTTAGTTTGATTTGCCCCATTTTGGGCTGGACCCGCCGATAGTCTCTGCGTCGCCACCTCACAGTAGCAGCCAATCTTCTCAGCAGGAAATTCACAAGAAACAAGGTACTATCCAATATGGAACAAGGAACAGTGAAGTGGTTTAACGACGCGAAGGGTTACGGCTTTGTCAGCCGGACCAGTGGAGAGGACGTATTCGTCCACTTCTCCGCGATTCAGTCGAGCGGCTTTAAGAGTCTTCAGGAAGGCCAGGCAGTGCAGTTCGAGGTCGTAAAAGGCCCGAAAGGCCTGCAGGCCGACAACGTGCAACTCCTGTAAACGCAATCGGATGCCCCACCCCGGGGTGTTTACACCCAGGGTGGGGTTTCTGGCCGCACGGTTCGCCCGCGAACCGAGAAAAGAGGTCGTTTGGCCAAGCACTTATGTCTGCAGTGTGGTGGCGAAATGGGCTTGTCCTTTAGCCCCTCCCGGACCAACGCCGCGAACGTTGCCCGGATGCCGATGACCGGATGGCGCTGCAGTACTTGCGGGGCCACCTTCAGCAGCGAACAACTCCGGGCCGCCAAGGCCAAGCCCGCTCGCGTCCCCGCCGCCAACTCCTGAATATCCCCTGCTTCAGTTATCGTGAGCGCAGACCCCCAGAAATTGGTATTCTAAGAACATGGATCATCTAAAAGTCCTCCGGGATAAGGTAGTGAGTCTCCGCACGGAGATCGCTGAGCTCCATGAGCTGAACGAGCAGTATCGGCGTCGCAAAGGCAATGGGACCCTGGATCAGGTTGCCCACGGGCAGAGGCACGAACGGCTGCAGGGCATTCAGAAAGAACTGGGCCGCCTGGCGGACCTGGGCCGCACCGTTCATACCACCAATCAGATTCGAGAACACGACCGCACCCGCCTGCAACTGATGAAGAACGCGCGGGCCTCCTAGCCAGGTTCTCTCGCAGACGGATGACCGGCCCTTTCCCTCTTTTCCTGGTGAGAGACAGGGAAAGTACTGTTTACAGCCCGGTCACTGGTGAAATTGATTTATCAGCAACTTGGCTCTCAGACCGAGCCAACCCGCGCAACCTGTTCACATGGTCGTGGAGGCGCTGTACGCCCATTGTCCACGGAATCCGAAGGCACCGAACTCGACAAAGCACCGTCCATCCACCCGACTGGATTACGCGACCTGGCGAGGTATCTATTCCGAAGGGATTCTGTTTGGTCTGGCACGCGATAAATGTGCAGTACGTGCGTTCCCCGTAACACAACCACAATCCTGACCAGCCAATCCTCGTCGTGAGTGCTATCGCTGTTCACGGCAATCATCCTAGACATGATGGCGTGAGTGAATCAGAATAGCCGCTGTGACACTACTCAAGTTCCTTCCCGCGGTTGCCGTGCTGGCGCTGCTCTTTGGGGTGGTCAGCATCCCCTTCATGTTTCGCGCACGATCTATGCGCGCTCTTGCTGCCAGATGGGGTTTCCAGTACATCGGTCCCCGAGTTCCGAGATTTTGGGGGTTCAGCTCTTTCCCCAAGATCAGGCTCCCTTATCCGGTTTCGTTTCCCCGAGCTTGTTACCCGGTAGGCGAAATTAGACGGGTCTGGAATGTAATCGAGGGACAACCAAACGGAGTATCGGTTCTCATTTTCGACGGCGTTGTCGGGGCCATTCGGAAGTGATCACTCTCGTAAACGTGGGCGATTACACTCCCAACCATAGGCCGCAGCCGGGCTGAGGTATTCCCAACGTGGAAGGCAGCAAGAAACGGGAAGAGGCCTTTCGGCTCTCTTCCCGCAGTTCCAGGAGGTAACTTAGTGGGCGCGCTCGATGACCTTGGCCTTCAGGTGTGCGGACTTCGGTTCGTACACGCAGAACGGCTCCTCGGCGAGGTAGTCGCCGGTGGCGGCGTAGGCGCGGGCGCGGCATCCCATGCAGACATTGCGGAACTCGCAGCAGCCGCACTTGCCCTTCAGGTTGTCGGTCTCGCGAAGATCGTTAAACACTTTCGCATTGGCCCAGATGTCGGTGAACTGCTCTTTGCGTAAATCGCCGGCGATCGCGGGCAGATAGCCGCAAGGGAACACTTCGCCTTCGTGCGAGATGAAACACACACCGGTCCCAGCGAGGCAGCCCTTCGTCATGGCGTTCATGTCGTTGGGATGCCCGCTGGGATGTCCGGTGTGCGTGTGGGGGGAAGGCCCTTGTGGCCGCAGTGAAATGCCGGTGCCCCCGGGCATGAGCGCGTCCGTGGGTCCGATGTCCGCAGGGTGAGCGGATGGAGAAATAGGAACGGGAGCGGCCTTTGCGGCGGCTTCGGCCTCATGCCGGTCCGCGACTCTGCGCTGCCGCACGACCCGGAAGTAGTGTGGGGCGCAGGTCGCCTTCAGCTCGATCCCGCCTTCCAGAGAGCGATCATAAAACCAGTTCAGCATGCGCTCGTATTCTTCCGGAGGAACCATCTGTTCCGCGGCAATGTCCACCCCGCATCCCACCGGGACGAGCAGGAAAGTATGCAGAGCGTCGGCTCCGACGGACTTCGCCAGTTCGAGGATCTGGGGCAACTGGTCGGCGTTGTGGCGCGCGACGGTGGTGTTGATCTGCACCGACATTCCCACGGCCTTCAGGTTGCGGAACCCGTAAAGGGCGGCTTCGAAAGCGCCGGGGATGCCGCGGAACGTGTCATGAGTGTGAGCGTCGGCGCCGTCCAGACTGATGGAAACGCGCTTCACGCCGGCATCGGCAATCATGCGAGCAACTTCTTTCGTGACCAGCGTGCCGTTGGTGGCGAGGGCCACGCGCAATCCCTTGTCGGTGGCGTAGCGCGCGAGCTGATAAATGTCGGAGCGGTAGAGCGGTTCGCCGCCGCTGAGCACAAGAATGGGATTCGCCATGTCCGCGATCTGATCAATGATGTCGAGCGCCTTCTTGGTCGGGAGATCGGTGGGCGAGCTGAGTTCGGTGGCAGTGGCGCGGCAATGGATGCAGCGCAGATTGCAGCCCTTGGTGACCTCCCAGAAAATCAGCCGCGGTTTGAACTCGCCTGCTGCTGCGGAATGCTGCCCCTGGCCATTTGCCGGCATGTTCACGACTCCTTCGAAACCCTGGAGATTGATCTCACCCTGGAGCCACGATAGGGGAGCTGTGAACTAGGGGCCGTGACTGGGGTCACTAGAAAATGTGACGTGGATCACCGGGGGAAGTTGTTGAATCGGCGGGGTCTGCGGAGTTGCCTTCCGCCTGGACGGGCGAATGTGCCCGTCCCTCCGCAGCTATGGGCCGACTCCGCCGCTATGGCAATCGCTGCAATTGACGGCCGTCATGTCGCCCAGATCCACGGGGTGCTTGAATTCCAGACCCGGCATGGACGAGATGTTCACCGCGTTTTCCTGCTGCCCCAGGATGGTGTGGCAGATCGTGCAATCCTTGCGAATCACCTTCCCCTCGGGGCTGACATGGTTGCCGTCGTGGCAGCGGAAACAGCCACTGGAGTAGAAGTGTCCGATGTTGCTGGGATGGGTCGTCCAGTCGACTTTCATCTCCGGAAAGATGGTGAGGCGGAAGATCCGCTGGAGTTCGTCAATGGCCCCGCGAATCTCGGGCTGCTTGTTCCTGGCCAGGTCGGGGTACTTGCTGTTGTAGAACTCGTAAATCGTCTTGGCGATGCCCTGCATGGCCGCGTCGGTGGTGTCGTACTTTCCGGTAAGCGCGACGACCGATTGCGCCTTCAGGAACGGCAGCGTGATATCCAGGCGGTGCGCGCTCAGCGAGCGGTCGACCGAGACGTCGGGAGGCACGTAGATGTGCGTCGGCCGGTTGTGGCAATCGACGCAATCCATGCGGTGCTGGTCGGCCTTGGCGATCTGGTCCTTGGTCAGGCTGGCGTCCTTGGCGAAGTACTCGGTCACCCGGCCTTGCGCATCCTTGACATGGATGTAGGGGATAATCTGGCGCTGCTCGTCGGAGGCGATGTACAACATCTCGTTCGAGATATTCATGTGCCAGTGAATGCCTTCCGGTTCGCCGGTCGCCGGGTCGCCACCGCCGGTCTTGATGAGAAGTTGGATCTGACGGGGCGTGTTCTTTTCATCGCTGGAGAAATGGTTGAACACTTTTAACTGCGCGCCATAAAACTTTTTCGGCCAGTGACAGGTTTCACAGGTATCGGACGCCGGGCGCAAATTATGGACCGGGGTCGGAATGGGCCGGGGAAAAGTGCCGAGCGCAGTCTTGAACACCTGGCGTGCCCCGGAGAGTTTCGACTTCACGTACCAGGTGGCGCCTGCCCCGACGTGGCAATCCACGCAAGCCACCCGCGCATGCGGAGACTGCTGGTAGGCAATGAACTCGGGCGCCATCACGGAGTGGCACAGCTGTCCGCAGAAACTCACCGAGTCGGTAAACTCGTACGCGCGGTAACTGCCAATCACGCTCATCCCGATGAAAACCACGATGAACGTCATGAAGAATGCGACGGCGCCACGCTGCGCGGGATCCGAGAAATCAAGGCGCATGGTGTGGGTCGTGAAACCGGCCGACTCGCGCCGCTTGCGCCGGTAATACAGGGCGCCGAATACCGCGATCGCCAGGCCGAGGACCAGAAACGCGGGGGCGACCATGTAGGCGAGGATGCCGAGGTAAGGGCTGGGGTGCGATCGCGTCAGGTCGATAAAAACAAGAAAAAGAATATTGCCAAAGGCGACGACGGCCACCGCGAGACCAATGATCGAGATGGGATTGCGCAAGAGTTCGCGAATGCGTTCAAATCCGTGCGCTAGCGGGGATGCGTTCTGGCCTGAATCGGACATGATGCGGATCGACCTCCAGCAGATCGTATGAAGTCAGTAGCTTATATCAGAATCCTGCAGAACTTGGACGCCTGGAACCGGCGAGTTTCTACCCGTCGCGTTCCACGTTCACTTCTTCCGGCGCAGTTGCGCGGTTTTCGGCGCCCTTGCCATCGCTGGCCGGAGGGACCGGAGTGGCTGTTGAATCGCCCTGCGCCGCGTCCAGGAGCGTTGCGCTGTCCAGGCCATGTTCCTGGCGATAATGGTGCAGTGACACTTTGCCGTCCCACCATGCCCAGTTCATCGGATAGTTGTCGGGATCGAGAAACACCTGATACAGATGCCACACGACGATGGCCAGCGAAGCCAGCACCGCTTCGTAGAAGTGGATGGCGGTCGCGACATCGAAACTCCAGCGCGGCATGACCTGGCCAACCGTGACCTTGGCCCACAGCATGATTCCGGTGGAAGCCATCACGATCACGCCCCATACCAGCGCCCAGTACTCGGCCTTCTCGGCATAGTTGAAGCGCTTGAATTCAGGTTTCTCCCCACCCATGCCAAGGTAGTAGCGCAGGATCGCGACCATGTCGGTGGCGTCCTTGGGTTCGGGGAGGAGGTCGACAACCAACCGGCGCCCGTCGCGGGTCAGGATGAGATAGACGAGGTGGTACACGCCCGCGCCCATCATCAGCACCGCGGCAAAACGGTGAACGATGCCCCGGAGTTTTTCACCCATCAGCGGGATCGCGGCCAGCCACGAGTCCGGATACTTCAGCGCGAACCCGGTAATGACCAGGGTGAGGAAGGAGGCCAGCAAGACAAGGTGCTGCCAGCGCTGGTTCCGATTCATGCGGGTAACGGTGCGCGGGTAGACATCGCGGCGAAGGATGGCTTTCCGCCGCCAGATGATGAGGTTGTGCAGCACCATGCCGCCAATCACGGCGAAAATCATGCTCAGGTAGAAGCGCCGTACCCAGCGCACCGCGACGCTCCCGATGTCGGCCGAGATGGGCGCGTCCACGTGAACCTTGCCCAGGGCGAATTTTTCCGAAACTCCTGGGTGGCAGTGCCCGCAAGTGTGCACCAGGTTGTTTCTGGAAATCGTGGAACGAGGGTCGTTCGACGGAAGTATGTTGTGCACTCCGTGGCAACTGGCGCAGTTGGCGACAATCTGCGAGCCCAGCTTGGACGCCAGTCCGTGGTAGCTGGCGAGATAGGTGGTGGACCTGCGCCCTTCGACTCCAAATTCCTCCGAGAGCCTTACGCCCTCGTGGCAGCGCGCGCAGGTGACTCGTGCCAGGTTCTGCGCATTCACCGAAGAATTCGGATCCAGGTGCGCCTTGATGGAGTGAATGCCGTGGCAGTCGGTGCAGACCGGAGCCAGCGAGTTGCCGCGGCTCACGGCCTGTCCGTGGGTACTCTCCATGAACTCCTGCTCCACCGCGCTATGGCACTTGGCACAGGTAGCCGGAACATTGAATTTGAAGATGGATGATTTCTCGTCGCTCGCCCGGCGAATCTCGTGGACCCCGTGGCAGTCGGTGCACACCGCGGCCTTGGTGGATCCATTCGCCACCGCGCGCCCGTGTACGCTCTCCTCATACGAGTAGAACGGTTGCGTGCTGTGTCCCGACCGCCCCATCACGAATTTCTGTCCGTGACAGGTGGCGCAGGTNNACACTCTCTTCGTGGCACGTGGCGCACTGCTGAGGGACGACTTTTTCGGCGCGCTGAACTTCGTGTGCCCTGCCGTGGCAACTCGCACAAGCCTGCGCTCCCAGGATGGAGTGCGCGCTCTTGGGCAGTTGTGCGACCGGCTCTTCGTGGCAGGTACCACACGATGGCCGGCGCATCGGCTTGGGGTGAGGATATTCCTTTACCCCAACGTGGCAAGTGGTACAGCCCAGGTCGCCATGGACGCTGCTCTTGTGCTTGGCCGCGTCGACATGCAGGCTCCGGCCGGACTCGGACTTCATCCCAGCGTCCCCGTGGCAAGCCAGGCACTCTTCGTCGGACGCGAAAGCGGGTAACGACCAGAGTACGGCGAGCGCAAGAGTGAGCCGGAGCAGCATCCCGAGTTGACCTGCCTTCGTCACTGACACTTTCCTCCTACCGGTAAGCAAACAACATGGCGTAGATGATCCAGACGACAATGCTGAAACCGATGCTCAGCGCGATCCACGCAAATACGCGGATGGTGCGCACTACGATCTCAGGTTGCGGATCCTCGAGATGGCTTTCGAGTTGGCCGCTCTTCACCAGCGCCTCATACTCCAAAGGTTTGTCGCGCTTCAGTTCGGCCAGCGGCATGTGTCCGGTGAAGATCGTCGTATCCATCGGGAACTTCTCCGGTCGAAGGTGGGTGTTGAAAAAGTGGACGGTAAAGATGAACCCGGTAGCCAGCAGTGCCTCATCGCTGTGGATGATGGTGGCGATGTTAATGAACTGCCCGGGGAGAAAACGCGTGAAGAAAACCGGAAACCACAGGGTCAAGCCAGTGGAACCGATAATCGCGATCCCCCAGAACACGGCGAAGTAGTCGAATTTTTCCCAGTAGGTCCAGCGTCCGTAGAGGGGGCGCGGGCCTCTCCCGAGGAACCACTTCATGGTGCCGAGAAACTGCCGTAGATCCTGGCGAGTGGGCAGCATGGTGTCGGGTCCGAATAGAAGGGTCCGCCACGACCGGTGCTCGACTTTCTTCACGCGAAAGAGCGAGTAGAGGTGGGTGGTAAATACTCCGAACATCAGCATGGCCGCGGTGCGGTGGATGTACCCAGCGGTCTGGAAGCCGCCCAGCAGGCGCGACAGCATAACCGCCCAGCCCGTGTAGGAAAATTTCAGCGTCATGCCGGTCAAGGCCAGGCTGATGAAGCTTACGATCATGCAGGCATGAAGAGTGCGCTGCAAACGAGTGAAGCGGACAAACTCCCGTTCGGGACGCTTCGGCTCCGGCAGGCCGGATCGGGACGGTTGCGGATCGGGGATCCGGAATTCGAGATCAGTCGGCATGATTTCCGTCCTCACCAGGGGCTGCGCTTTCGACCTGCGCAGCGTCCTTTTGCTGCGCTTGCTCCCTGGCCTCTTCGGCGCGAAGTTCGCGGCGCATCTGGAGAGCCTTCGGGAGCCAGAGCAGCGTATGGATACCGCCGAAAACGAAGGTGCTGAGCAGAAGCGTGGTCATTCCCCAGAACGTCCAGAACAGGAATGGGTATTTTTTCGGGTCGTGGTGCGTGGCATGGGTGAGATAGCCCGCAAACCGCCGGGTCGCGTTGGAGTGACACTTCTGGCAGGTGGCGATCACATTAGCCCGGCTGAGGTGGGACCGAGGGTCGGACACCCGCTGGATGTCGTGCGAACCGTGGCAGTCATAGCACTTGGCGGTCTTGGTGTAGCCCAGGCGCGACACCTTGCCGTGGTAGGTGTCGAAGTAAGTCTTGGTGATCTCTTCGTGGCAGCGTCCGCACTTGCCCATGATTTCGAGCATGAAGCCGGTCTCGTCGGTGCGCCGGATGGCATGCGCGCTGTGGCAGTCATTGCACACCGGCAATTCCTTGTCGGTGTGGGTCATCGCGACAGAGTGCACACTCTGCACAAACTGCTCCTGGATTCCGTGGTGGCAGGCGCCGCAGGTTGCGGGAACATTCTTCGGGTTGACCGTGGA
>PMCH01000240.1 GCA_003154055.1 Acidobacteriaceae bacterium | reverse complement strand
CACACCGAAGTCGGCCACAGTTGCACCGGCGCGAAGGTCAACGGGCGCATGGTGCCGCTGCGCCACAAGCTGCATTCCGGCGACATTGTCGAAATCATCACCCAGCCCGGACACAAGCCCAGCCGCGACTGGCTGGCCATTGTCAAGTCCTCGCGCTCGCGCAACAAGATCAAGCACTGGCTCAACCTGCACCAGCGCGAGCGGGCGATCGAAATCGGGCGCAAGCTGATCGAGAAAGAGGCGCGCAAGTACCGCATTTCGCTGAAGGCATTCAAGGATCCGGATTTTCAGAGAGTGGCCAGCGAATACGGACTCGGCCGCCCCGACGACCTGATGGCGGGCATCGGGTACGGCAAGTATTCCGCGCGCCAGGTGCTGACCAAGCTGGTGCCCGCAGGCAGCGAGCCGGTGGGCGAGGGACATGAAACCGCGCCCAGCGGATTGGCCAGCGTCATGCACCGGGTGTTCGGCGGCGGCGACAATGCCATCGTCGTGAAAGGCCACGGCGATCTGCTGGTCTATCGCGCGCGATGTTGCAACCCGATTCGCGGCGAAGCGATCGTCGGCTACGTGACCCGCGGCAAGGGCGTGGCGGTCCACTCCATCAACTGCTCGAACGTGACTAACCTCCTGTATGAACCCGACCGCCGCATCGACGTCCAGTGGGCCCGCGACAAAGAAGGCACACCCACATCCTATCCCGTGAAACTCACCCTCTTCTGCGACGACCGCTTCGGCATGCTGAAGCAGATCACGGCCGTCATCACCGACAGCAGCACCAATATCCGCAATATCGAGGCCCGGACCAGCAACGGGCAGGCGAACATTGACGTGGTGCTGGAGATCGCCGACCTGAAACACCTCCAGAAGATCATCACCGGCGTAAGGCAGATCCCGGGCGTGCATGACGTTCAAAGGCTGCAGAAGATCTGAGGCGTTTCGCCGGCGCCGGCGAGTGAGAGCCCACTCGAACATGCCTCCCAAAGCCAATTCCTCACAAACGGCATGTGACCGCTGTCACGGGAAACTGTGAACACATTGGTCTAGTCTCGCCTTGGCGGTCTCCCGGCCCCGGTTTCCACCGCGAGCCATTCCCTCCTGCAAAACCATGCGCATCCATTCGCTACAGGGCCTGCGGGCGTGTGTATCAGCTTCGTTGTGCTTTCGCATCTGTCGGGCACGGGGAACTTTCCGCGTTCGCACCTGCTCGAAATCTACGGAAACCTGGGCGTGCGTATTTTCCTGGTCGTTTCCGGATACCTGATCACCGCGCAGTTACTGAAGGAGCACGGCAGAACCGGAAGCATTTCGCTGAGGACGTTCTACGCCCGGCGCTCGCTCCGCATATTTCCGGCGGCCTACGTCTTCATGATCGTCGCCATCGTCACACACTGGGCTGTTCTTTCCGGCGGCAACATGCTGACGGCGCTCACCTACACCGTGAACTACTACCAGCGCGGGGACCACGTGCTCGGACACCTGTGGTCGCTGGGAGTCGAAGAGCAGTTCTACTTGCTCTGGCCGATGGGCCTGCTGCTGTTCTACCGCCGCCGCCTCTGGATTGTGGCGGTGGCCGTCGCGGCCGGGCCTCCGCTGCGAATTCTGTTCTGGCTCACCTGGGGAACCGCCGGGCTAAATCATCCGTTCCCGGTTTTTATGGACGCGCTGGCGATGGGCAGCGCCATCTCAATCCTCGAGCCGCAACTCGCCCGCTTTCAGCAGGCGTTCTCCAGTCGCTGGTTCGTGATCGTGCCTGCGCTCACGGCGCTGTTGCCGGCGTCCCAGCTATGGAGTAGCCGCGCCTACCAGATCGTCGGCCTCAGCGCGCTACACCTGGGAATTGCGCTTTCTCTCAAGCACGTCATGCTGCGGCGCTACGCTGTGTTGAATGTGTGGCCGGTGATGTGGCTGGGAGCGATCAGCTACAGCCTGTACCTGTGGCAGCAGATTTTCCTGAATCGCGGGTCTTCGTCGCTCTGGACAGCCTTCCCGCAGAACCTCGTACTATCGATCCTGCTCGCGACCGCGTCATATCACCTGGTCGAACGGCCATTCTTAAAGTTGCGTGAGCTTTGGACCGGCAAGCGGCGTCCTCATCTGGTCGGTGGCGGGGCGAGTGGCCCGTCGCCTGCCATCAGCGAAGTTGGGGAAGTGAGACGAGTCGCCAGCGGTTAGCAGAGGCGGGTTTTACTGCGCGGCACGTAGAACTGCACGTCCAGCAGCCTGGGGCAGTTTTACAGGGACAAAGTAGCCTTCAGGATACAGGTAGTCTTCCCCCGACTCGTCGATGATCCGCAGAAGGTGCAGTTTTGCCGCTTTTCCGTCGGGAATAACCTGATAGAGCTTGCGCAACTCTAGTGAGGCAGGGTTTTCTTCGTTGCAGATACAAACCACGAACTGGTGCTCACGAGCTTTCATGTCAGTCGAGGACGCGTTTGATCTTGAGTTCTTTCTTGCCAATGCCATGCGCTTCGTACCAGTGAATCTCAGCTGTGCATATCGTAGCATCGCTCAGTCGAACTTTCGCAAAACCCTTTTTCTTGCGCCACCGCCCCTTCCCGTGGAACTTCCATAGACGTTTTCGTTCCCGGATGGCCGTTCCGGAGGCGATGGTTTCGATTCCGCTGATCTCTCCAACCAGTTCGAAGTACATGGAAACGCACGATCGTACCACGGGGTTTGTGCCCTGTCGGGTACCTGCCTCGGGACTCGGTAACCGTACCTTTCCACCGCCCAATCCCCTGAATCCGGTATCATAAGGAATCCGTTTGGAGGGGTGATGGCAGTTCCCGTATCACAAATGTGGACGGTGGCAACCTACGTCCTGCGGCAGAAGCTGGCCGGACGCAAGCGCTACCCGCTCGTGCTCATGCTCGAGCCGCTGTTCCGCTGCAATCTGGCGTGCGCCGGATGCGGAAAGATCCAGTACCCCGCCCACATCCTGAAAAAAGACCTCACTCCGGAAGAATGTTTCAAGGCGGTGGACGAATGCGGCGCCCCGATGGTCTCGATCCCCGGCGGCGAACCGCTCATGCATCCCCAAATTGACAAGATTGTTGAAGGCCTGGTCGCCCGCGAGAAATACATTTACCTCTGCACCAACGCGTTGCTGCTCAAGGAAAAGCTGCACCTGTTCAAGCCCAGCAAATATCTGAGCTTTTCCGTCCACGTGGACGGCCAGAAAGAGCATCACGATTTTTCCGTTTGCCGCGAAGGCGGATTCGACGTCGCTCTCGACGGGATCCGCGAAGCCATCCAAGCCGGCTTCCGCGTGACCACCAACACGACCCTGTTCGATGGCGCAGATCCCAACAGCGTGCGCAACTTCTTCGACGAGATGATGAACGTCGGGGTCGAGAGCATGATGGTCTCCCCCGGATATTCCTACGACAAGGCGCCCGACCAGAAGCACTTCATGGGACGCGCCCGCACCCGTCGCCTGTTCCGCACCATGCTTTCGAACCGCAAGAAGACGTGGCGCTTCAACCAATCGCCGCTTTTCCTGGAATATTTGATGGGCAAGCGCGACTACAACTGCACGCCCTGGGGCATGCCGACCTACAACCTGTTCGGCTGGCAGAAGCCCTGCTACCTGCTTCAGGACGGCTACGCCGAGTCCTACAAAGAACTGATCGAGACTACCGAGTGGGACAACTACGGCACGCAGTCCGGCAATCCGCAGTGCGCGAATTGCATGGTGCACTGCGGATACGAGCCCAGTTCGGTTGACGATACCTTCGGCTCGCTGCGCGGATTTGTTGACACGGTGAAGGCGACGTTCTCGTTGTATCCAGACAAGGGCGCTTTGGCCGATCTTGAGCAGGAAACGCGCCCGGTGTACTCCTACAATCCGCTGGTGCAGATCAACATGGGCGAGCAGTCCGAGATCGAGGAAACGCGCGTGCAGGCGGGGCCGATCTACTGATTGCGACCTTCTTAAGGAATTGTCATCCTGAGAGAAGCCTGAGCGTATGCGAAGGCAAACGAAGGACCTGCTTTCGGTAGCTGAACTACAGATTCCTCGCTCCGCTCGGAATGACAAACACTTTGATTTTTCCATGACCGACACGTCCAACGCGAAGATGCCTGCTGCATCCGATGAACTCGAAGTCGTCCCCGGCTTTGAGCGCGAGAACCTGCAAGGCTGGATCCCCGAACTCGCCACCGAAGCCGACATCCGCGCGGTCATCGAGAAAGCCTTCGACTATCGCGGTGACGTGACGGTTTCCCGCAAAGACGGTTCCCAGATCACCGGCTATCTCTTCGACCGCCGCGTCGGCCCGACACTCGCCAACTCCGTCATCCGCCTGATGCTGGCCACCAGCAATGAGCGACCGGCGATCCCTTACTCCGAGATCGCAGGCATCGCCTTCACGGGCCGCGACACCGCCGCCGGCAAGAGCTACGAAGCCTGGGTCAAGAAATACTGGGAAAAGCGCGAAAAGGGCGAGACGAATATTTCGATTGAGCCGGAAGCGCTGGAGTAGAGCGCCTTGACTGCCAGCTAGTCCACTTTCGTTCCCTTCAGCTTTCCGTTTTGCCCAAACGGGCCCGCCCAATAGCCACTCAGATCATTGCCCTTCACAACGATGCGGAATTCCAGCGATCCAAATGGCGAATCGGAGACCACCCAGAGGCTGTCGCCCCCAGCCAAAACCGATCGCAACTGACTGCTGGCACCACCACCGGACTCACCGCGAAACTGACCGTGGACCGGGTCTTCAATCTGCAGAACAGCCTTCTGCGCCTCATGAGATTGGTCGTTCACATACTCAATCCGATACGTGCCCGTTGCCTTGAAAGTGGGCGCCTGTTGCGCGACCGCAACCTTTTGAACCAGGTTCAATGCTGCCGCATTGTGCGGCTCGAGGGAAAGCGATTGCTCCGCCTGGGTCGATGCCTCCGCGTAGCGCTTTGCCTGAAAGAGCAAATCGGCCAGCAAATATTTGGCGGAAAACGACTCCGGATACCATCGCGTACCGAGCTCGGCTGCGCGGATGGCCGCGGCCAGATCCTTTCCCTGTAGTCTTCGTGCTTTCAACATCAAGACCCACTCTGCAATTAAGGGTGAACTGTCAGGCTCGGCGGCGCTCTCCGCCGGAACGGTATTGCCGGACTCCAGGGAGGCATCCATCTTCTCGACATTCCGCCTAGCGCTTTCAAATCGTGCCGCCGTCTCCTTGCGTAACTTCGTGAGTTCATCGGCGGAGAACCAGCGGCCCCGGAGCACAACTCCGGCAATATCCTGCGTATGCCGGATGTAGCTCAACGGGTTGGACGAGAGCAGCACCAGATCGGCAGAGGCACCCTCCGTCACAGTCCCGGTTCGTCGTGAGCCGGGAATGGTCTGCGCGATGAACGTTCCGGCGTTTCGTGTCGCAGTAAGCAGCGCTTCATAAGGGGAAGAGCCCGCTTCGACCAGTTCCTGTAATTCCTGATGCGCGGAAAGGCCGGGGAAACCGTACGGCGATGCATCCGTACCGAGAACGAGCGGCACCTTCTTGGCCTGTAGCAGCCGAACCATCTTGTAAAGAACCGACTGCATGCCTTTCATAGACTCGATCTGCTGTGCCGTCTGATCATTCCGCTCATTCCGGTTGTTCGCCGGCATCCACTGGGAGTAGGCCGCCGGCGAGAGGAGTTCGGCGGGCTGCGACTTCAAAACGGCGTCCAGGTTCTCCAATTGCGCAATGTTTGCCGGATTGACATTCAGGTTCGGCGTTACGGTGATCCGAGAATGCGAAATTGCGGTCGCAAACTCGTCCAGCTCTGCGTCAGTGGGCATGTGGTCATACCGAGCCGACAACAGGTCCTCAAGATGAGCCGCCAAAACCTGCGAGGACTGCAGTACCTCGACGGCTCCCACCTGCCGATTGATATGGCCGACGACCGGAATGCGCTCCTGTTGGGCGGTTTCGAGGATGGCGCGAAAGACGTCTGGGCGCAGCGTGCCATACAGTTTAATGACATCATAGCCGGCCCGTTTCTGCTCCCGCACGATGGCGCCGCCTTGATCGGGCGTCTCGGCGGTCAGAAACATCTCGTTCAGTGGAGGCCACCCGTCGATGGTATGCCCGGCGGTGTAGATCGTCGGACCCAGAAGCTTTCCGTCTCGAACCTGCGACCGCCATTTCAGGTGCGCCGGGCCGCCGTCCATATTCAAGACAGTCGTCACACCATAGAACAGGTAGGCGGGCAAGTCGTCGGACGAGAAAAGATGCACATGCAAGTCGGCCAAACCCGGAATCAGATACTTACCCCGGCCGTTGATCTGAACGGCACCCGTTGGGGGAGTTTGGTCACCGGCAGAAATCCTATCCACTTTGCCGTCACGGATGACGACGGTGCGGTCTTCGAGGACGCGTTCCCGGTCCATCGGAATGACAGCGACATGCGAGATAACAATCGTCCGAGGCTGCGAAGCCGCGAACACTAGTACTGACATGGCAAACAACAGCAACACGGGAACGAAAGATCGTCTGGCCATGAGCCTTAGACGGCCAGTTCCACTGAATGTAACGATCCATGGGAATACCATCGGCCATTAAGACCGTAGAATGTCTCCCATGCTCGTGCTCGCTTCCGCTTCGCCGCGTCGCCAGGAACTGCTGCGCAACGCGGGTATCGCTTTTGCAGTCCAGCCTGCGCACATCCCGGAGGATCCGCTTCCCGGAGAAGATGCGAAGGCATGCGCCGAGCGTCTAGCTCGCGAGAAAGCGAGGGCAGTGGCACAGAAACGACCCCACGACACCGTTCTCGGAGCCGATACCGTGGTCGTCATCGAGAATCAAATTCTCGGCAAGCCCACCGACGCGACCGACGCCACCCGCATGCTACGCATGCTTTCAGGACGCGAGCATCAGGTGATCACGGGTGTGTGTTTAGTGGTGAAGGGACAGGCATCGGTGGCCAGCGAAACCACCTCGGTCACGATGTCCGAAATTTCCGAGAAGGAAATTGCCGATTACATCGCCACCGGCGAACCCATGGACAAGGCAGGCGCCTACGCGATCCAAGGCATGGCATCCCGATGGATTCCGCGCATCGAAGGGGACTACAGCAATGTGGTGGGACTGCCGGTCGCGCTGGTGTGGCGGATGCTGCGCGACAACGGACTAGCGTAAGAGCGGCGGACAAGAGTGTCCGCCCCACACGAACAAACTACGACTTCTTCTCGTCTTCGCCGTCTTTCACGGCCGACTTGAAGTTCTTGATGCCTTCGCCCAGACCCTTGCCGAGATCGGCAATCTTGCTCGGGCCAAAGATCAAAAGCGCGACCGCGAGGATCAGCAACAGCTCAGGCAACCCAATTTTTCCACCAAACATAAAGTCATCTCCTGGGGATGCCCGCGGCGCCCAAGCACAATTCGCTCAAGGACCCCACCTAGATTCTAGGGTAGTGCAGACCGCGAGTCAAAGAACCCCTGCGTAGGTAGTGGGTTACCTTGACATTCCGGGGTGAGACAGCCACCACTTTCGCGCTGCCACGATGGACCAAATACCCTCAACCAAACCAAAGGGCCATGCACCCTGAAGAAAGCCGTAAACCGACCCCAGCACGCAGGACACGGCAAAACCCAACACAAACCACCGGCTGCGATCCTCCAGCGCGTAACACACCACCATGGCCGTTACCGCGAAGAGTCCAAATGCGGTGAGGTTATTCATGCCGGAGACGCTGCTTACCGCGTCTCAAATGCCCCTCCCATCACACTGCTTCGATCAGCCCCGCCACCAGCGCCGCCCGCCGGGGCAATTCGGAGATCACAATATGCTCATGCACCGCGTGCGCGCCATCACCGACGCCGCCCAAGCCGTCGAGCGTCGGAATACCCATCCCCGCCGTGAAATTCCCGTCTGAGCCACCGCCGACCGCTGCTTCCCCGAGTTTCCATCCCAGGCCGCGCGCGATTTCTACCGCCTTCGCATAGAGCGCGGCCACTCCCGCAGTTCTCTCCATCGGCGGACGATTCAGCCCGCCCGTGACCTCGACCTTGCACTTGCGGTTGAACGGGCGCAGGGACCGCATCTTTCTCTCAATCCCAGCAGCATCTTTCATGCGCGCAATCCGCACATCCACCTGCGCCGCCGCCTCGGCCGGAACCACGTTCACGCGTGACCCGCCGCCGACGATCCCCACGTTTACGGTCAGGCCCTTCTTCAAGTCGGTAAAGCCAGAAATTTTCTCAATCTGCCGCGCCAGTTCGAGAATCGCATTCACGCCTTTCTGGAAATCAAGTCCGGCGTGCGACGCCTGGCCCGTCACTTTCACCTGATACTCGGCAACGCCCTTGCGCGCCGTCTTCACCGCNNGTCACCGGACGCGGCAATCCACCGTGCCAGTGCTTCAGCGCGGCCAACGCGTGGAGCATCAGCCCAATGCCCGATTTCATATCCAGCACGCCCGGTCCGGTCAGCTTGTCGTCCGCGATAGTGCAAGGCATCGAGGTCAGAGTGCCCAGCGGATACACCGTGTCGTAGTGCCCCAGCAGCAGCACCGGTTTCCCAGGGCGATCCCCCGTGAAATCTACCTGGAGGTGATTGCCAAACTCCCGCGCCAGGTGAAACCGCGCTACGCCACCTACCTCAGTGAACTTCGCTGCCACAATCTCGCTGATGCGGTCCACCGCAGGCTTGTCATCACTCGGAGATTCGATCTCCACAAGTTCGCTGATGGTCGCGACCATCTCGTCCAGTCGCTCGCCGAAGTACGCGAGCCGCCGCTGCAGTTCCGGGTTCTTTGCGGCGGCTGTTTTTCTGGATGTACCCATTCTTTGCCCTGTCATTCTTCGCCCTGCAGCGTGCGCTACAGTATAATCTTCGCCTCTGAACTTCCTGTATGACGAACGCAACCCACACCGCGGCCGAAGCGCAGGCGCCATCCAAGCCCGTGATGGAAATTGGCGACATTCTCAAGTTCTTGCCGCACCGCTATCCGTTCCTGCTGATTGACCGAGTCATCGAAATCGAGCGTACCAAGCGCATCGTGGCCCTGAAAAACGTCACCTTCAACGAACCGTTTTTTCAGGGGCACTTTCCCGGAACCCCCATCATGCCCGGGGTGCTGATCGTGGAAGCAATCGCGCAAGCCGGGGGCGTGCTGCTGCTGACGGAAATCCCCAATCGCGACGAGCTGCTGGTGGTGTTTACCGGAATCGAGCGGGCGCGTTTCCGCCGCCCGGTGGTGCCCGGAGATCAATTGCGCATTGAGGCGGAGGTCCGGGCATTTCGGGTTACCGCGGCCCGGCTCGAAGGCAAAGTGTATGTAGGCGACAAGCTGGTTGCGGAAGCCACCGTTACCTGCCGCCTGGTGCCGCGCGTAATGAGTCGGGGCAAAGCGGAGACTGAGTAGTGGTCAGTGGTCGGTGGCCAGCGGGCAACAAACTGTCGCAGTCTGGGTTTTCACTGTCCACTGTCCACTGGCCACTGGCCACTGAAGAATGTCCATCCATCCCACCGCGATCGTTGATCCCAAAGCCAAGGTTCACCCGTCCTGCAAGATCGGCCCGTATTGCGTGATTGGCGCCGACGTGGAACTCGGCCAGGAGTGCCACCTGGTTTCCCACGTTGCCATCGAGGGCCCGACCAAAATCGGCGTGGACAACGGCATCTTTCCATTCGCGTCGATTGGCATGGCCCCGCAGGACATCAGCTACGCGGGCGAACCGACGCGGCTGGAGATCGGCGATCACAACGAAATCCGCGAGTTCGTCACCATCAACCGCGGTACGGTCAAGGGCGGAGGACTTACCAAGGTCGGCGACTACAACCTGATCATGGCTTACACCCACATCGCGCACGATTGCCAGGTCGGAAGCCACATCATCATGGCCAATGCCGCGACGCTCGGCGGACACGTCGTCGTCGAAGACTGGGCCAATGTCGGCGCGCTCAGTCCGGTACACCATTTCGTGCGTATTGGCACGCATTCGATCATCGGCGGAGGAAGCACCATCACCCGCGATGTGCTGCCATTTTCAAAGACCTCGGCCGAGCGCGGCACGCAGGCATACGGACTGAATGCGGTGGGCCTGGAGCGGCGCGGCTTTACGAAAGAGCGGATCAAGAAGCTGCATCATGCCTATCGCGTCTTGCTGGCGTCGAAGTTGAACACATCGCAGGCGATCGAGAAACTGAAGGCCGAAGCCGACCGCGGAGAAGATGTGGACATGCTGATCCGGTTTATCGAGTCTTCGGAGCGCGGGGTGATCAAGTAGTGGACACTATCCGTGCTCACGTAGGGACGGTCGCCCTCGTCCGTCCTGCCGCACGCAGTGCGGCAGCCGGCCCGTGGTGGAGGTATGCGTTTCTGCGGAGCTTCGCTCCGCTGGGCGGACGAGGGCGTCCGCCCCTACGTGGTTCGTGGTTATGACCCGTCTAGGATTGATTGCTGGCAACGGAACGTTTCCCCTTCTGGTCCTCGACGCCGCCCGCGCGCAGGGCTACGAAGTCGTGGTTGCCGCGATCAAGGAGGAAGCGTCCCCGGAAATTGAATCGAAGGGTGCGGCCTCCGTCCACTGGCTCTCGCTCGGCGAACTCTCCAAGCTCATCGATACCTTCAAGAAAGAAGGCGTGACGCGCGCCGTGATGGCCGGACAGGTCAAGCACAAGCAGATCTTTTCCGCCATCAAGCCCGACTGGCGCCTGGCCAAGCTGCTGCTCTCGCTCGGCACCCGCAACACCGATTCGCTGCTGGGCGCGGTCGCCAAGGTTCTCGCTGACGAAGGCATCATGCTCGAAAACTCGACGTCGCTGCTCGAGCCGCTGCTGGCGAAATCCGGCGTGCTTACGAAACGCGCGCCTACTGACCAGGAGCGCAAGAACATTGACTACGGACGTTCCGTCGCCCGCCACCTCGCGCAGTTCGACATCGGCCAGACGGTGGTGATTGCCGAGTCCGCCTGCGTCACCGTCGAAGGGATGGAAGGGACGGATGCGACGATTGAGCGCGCCGGTCAGCTCATGCGTTCGCTCGAAGGGGACGCTTCCACGCTCAGCCGCGCGCTTACCGTTGTCAAGATTGCGAAGCCGAATCAGGACATGCGCTTCGACGTGCCGGTCATTGGCGTAAGGACGATTGAGACGATGCATCGCGCCGGAGCGACTTGCCTGGCAATCGATGCTGGCCGCTGCCTGCTGCTGGACGGCGATGCAGTTCTCCGGGCAGCCGACGAAAGCGGAATCGCAGTTGTGTCGGGGTAAATTGCAGAGCTCCATCTAGAATCTAGCGTCATTGGTGGGAGGCCCCATGTCCGAAACCGCCCGCATTGCCGATCAACTCCGCCGCGCCTTCAGCGGAAAAGCCTGGCACGGCGATTCTCTCCTCAAGATTCTCGACGGCGTCACGGCCGCACAGGCTGCCGCGCATCCCATCGCGAATGCCCACAGCATCTGGGAACTGGTTCTCCACATCGCGGCCTGGGATGGTGCCGTCTGCCGCCGTCTCGCCGGAAAAGCTCTTACCCTTTCCAGCAAGCAAAACTTCCCTCCGGTCAGCGACACCAGCAAGACCGCCTGGCGCCAGACGCTTGAGCACGTCCGGCAGGTGCATGATGAACTCGTCGATGCCGTCGCCTCGTTCCCCGGCTCGCGCCTCGGCGACCGCGTCCCAGGCAAGGGCCACGACATTTGCCACATGCTCCACGGCGTGGCGCAGCACGAGCTCTATCATGCCGGACAGATCGCGCTGCTGAAAAAAATGGTTTGATTGCCGGGCTTCGCCGCCTTCCCATCCGGCCGTGGAACTGCGACAATACCGCCTTAGTCCTCCGTGGCTGGAGCCGCACGTTTGAGCAACGAAACTCCCATTAATGTGGCAGTGGTTGGCGTGGGCGCCTTTGGGCGCAATCATGCCCGCGTGTACCGCCAGTTGCAGCAGCAAACCGGGAAAGTGCGGCTGGTCGGCGTGATGGATCCCGACACGGCGCGCGCCGACGCCATCGCCCGCGAGTTCAGTTGCAAGGCATTTGGCTCCATCGACCAGATGCTGACCACGCATAGCGAGATCACGGCCGCCTCGGTGGTGGTGCCGACCGTGCTCCACCTCGAAGTCGCCCGCACCCTGATGGAGTCCGGCGTAGACGTGCTCATCGAAAAGCCGGTTGCCTCCACGCTCGCCGAAGCCGACGAACTGCTGAAGCTAGCCAAGCAACATCACCGCATCGGCCAAGTCGGGCATCTGGAGCGTTTCAATCCGGCCGTGCGCGCCACTCTTCCTCTCATCACCAAGCCGATGTTTTTCGAGGTACACCGGCTGAGCGTGTTCACGCCGCGCTCACTCGATGTGGACGTGGTCCTCGACCTCATGAT
>PMCH01000147.1 GCA_003154055.1 Acidobacteriaceae bacterium | reverse complement strand
TTCCCGGGAGCGGTGCGGGAGTGGTGCATCAATACGGCGGCAATCGATCCGGCAACGAAATCGGTAATGGCGAACAGCGAGGACGGCAAACTCTATCGCTGGAACCTGTCCACGAATACGTTCACGGAGTCGATCACGCTCTCAACCGGAATCGGTGAGGCCTACACTCCGACGGTGATTGGCAGCGACGGAACCGCGTATGCGATCAACGCAGCCGTGCTGAACGCGATCGGGAAATAGTCCTGCATTCGTTTTTGACTCCGTGCGCGCGGCCATGATCGAGTGAACGCCACGGTTCATGCGATTCCAGGGACTCAACAACTTGCCGCGCCTCGAAAGGGAGAGTCGGGTCGCGGCGGCGCTGCGTCACTCCGGAAATAGAGATACGGTTGCGGGTGCAATCCGGGACGTATAATTCCAATCGCAAGGCGGAGATTCCGCCGAAGCGCCAATACTGCTTGGATGGAGCAAGGGGGTTCGATATGGGTCCGATGTCCGCTTTGAAGTTTTCTTTGGGAATTGTTGTCCTCTGCCTTCCGGTGATGCTGTCAGCCCAGGCGTGGAATCAAAACCAGCCGCGTGACGGAGCGTGCTTCTACACCGAGGCGAACTATCGGGGTGGTTCTTTCTGCATGAAGGCAGGCGAAAACACGGGGATGGTGCCGAGCGGCTTCAATGACAGAATCAGCTCGATTCAGATTTTTGGCCGCGCCGAAGTAGCCGCAAATAAAGACCAGAACTTCAGAGGCGAAGAGCAGATTTTTCGCCAGAGTGTTCCCGATCTTAAGCAACTGGGGAACAGGTGGAACGACGCGATCACCGCGATTCGGGTGAACTACCCGGGCGGCCGGAGTCAGGATGATGCCGGCGATCGGGGCGGTTTGATTCCGGGCGGCCGGAACCAGGGTGGCCCGGGCAGTTGGTGGGGTGGCCCGATCTGGGGACGGCCCCAGCGCCCCAGCTACGGCGCTTGCTTCTACGAGAGTTCCGACTTCAACGGACGGGCGTTCTGCCTGCATCCCGGCCAGCAGATGGACGACGTTCCCCGGGGTTTCAACGACCGCATCAGCTCGATCCAGCTTTTCGGCGGCGCGCAGGTGACGGTTTATCGCGATAGCGACTTCCGCGGCACGCCGCGACAGTTTCGGGATAGTGTCCGCGACTTGCGCGGAAGCGGATGGAACGATCGGATCTCCTCCATCCGCCTGGAATACAGCGACTGGGGGCAGGGCGGCGGCAATTGGTGGAATCCCCAGACTCCCCGCGCGGGGGTGTGCTTCTATGAGAACAGCGATTTCAGGGGCCGCTACTTCTGCGTGCGCGCCGGAGAAGATCTGCCGCAGGTGCCGGGCGGATTTAACGACCGGATTTCGTCGATGCAGATCTTTGGCGACGTCGAGGTCGAAGTCTACCGGGACAGCGATTTCCGGAGCGAGAAGCGGGAATTCCGGCACAGCGTTCGTGATCTGCGCAATGCCGGCGGTGGCGAGCGCTGGAATGACGCCATCTCTTCGGTGCGGATTGAGCAGTCGGGTGGTGGCGGGGGAGATGGCGGCGAAGACATCCGCGACGGTGCCTGCTTCTTCACCGAGGCGGGCTTCCGGGGACGCTCGTTCTGCCTGCAGGGGGGCGATGAAGTGCCTTCCATGCCCATCGGTTTTAACGATAGGGTCAGTTCGATCCGGATCATCGGGCGAGGGCGCGTCACGGTATTCAAGGATGATGACTATCGTGGCGAGCGCCAGGGATTCGACCGCAACGTTGAAGACCTGGGCCGCTACTCGGGATGGAATGACTCGATCTCGTCGGCGAGAGTGAATTAGACGACTCGCCCTGGAAACAGGCAGTCCGCGTGCGCGGAAGGCCCGAAGCAGGACGCGGCATGAAAGGGAGTTAGCATCAGAATGGGCCACGCGGCGACGCGTGGCCTTTTTCCATGTGCGGCCTGCAAAAGAAAAGCCGCAGTAGATCTGCGGCTGTCCTCGGATTCTGCGCCCGGTCGCGGCGCGCTTACTTGTTGTTGGTCTTGTCGCGCTTAATGCTGCGGCTGATGCGGTTCTGCTGGCGATTCAAGCCCCGCTGCTCAACCTTGGTCAGGTGGCCATTGTGCTTGGCCATGTCGGCCTGCTCGCGCTTCTGCACGCTGGCTTCGCGTCTCTCGAGGTGGGCCGTTTCCTTCGGGTTCAACGTGCCATTCTTCACGCCGTTGGCGATACGCTTCTGCTGGTGAGCCTGGCGGCGGTTGACCTGGTTAACGCGCGGATGGCCGGGGTCAACGACGCCGGGGCCCGCGCCCGAGGTGGTGGTGGCGGTTTGAGCAGAGGCGGAACCGGCGAACATCAGTCCGCCTACTGCCAGGGCTAAGAGAGAGCTGCTGAGTTTGCTGGTCATGTAGGTCTAAACCCCCGTGCGGCAGAGTAGTTGTTGTCGGGTGGGCGAGGCGAGGTTACGGAAGGGAGGGGTCAAAAGTCACTCGGGGGTGTGGCCCCGGAAATCGCGGAAACCCCCGCCACTCAGTACCGATGTAACTGACAACGCAGGATTTACTTTCCTCGTGGCCGGGGCTCCACGGAATACTGTTTTCCATGAGAAACCTCTGGCGGGTTGGGGCTTTAATTGTTGTGTTGGCGGCGTGCTCCTGGGCGCAACCGCCCAGAACTTACGACTGGGTGCGCGCCAGCGATGAAATCGTGGAACTCAGTCCGATGGACTTCCATGCCGGGCGGGTGTACCACCCTGGGCCGGACGGCGGGGATATTCACGTCATCATCCACGCCCGGCAGCCGCTAACCCTGGCGATGGCCGGGGCTCGGGAGTGGAACGAAGCGCAAGTGCATCCGGAGACGCTCGGCAATCTGGAGTATCGCTGTGTGCGCGAGCATGTTGTGGACACGACTTACGAATGTCACCTGCCGCCCGAACGCGCCATGGTGCTGGTGCTGCACGACGAGCGGACCGCGGATCGCGCCATTTTTCAGGGAATCGGAGCGATTGTGGGGAAGGCGAGTGCCAAGCAACTGGTGGCGCCGAATGAAGTGCAGATCACGTATCACAGCTGGCAATGCATGCAGAATTGTGTGCAACCGGAGTACCGGTGGTTTCGCGCGGTGAAGGAGAAGTACGATCTCACCTCGGCGCCGAAACTCTACAGCGTGGTTACGCCGGAATACGATGGCCAGCGGATGTGGGTGAAAATCAAAGCCCAGGTGCCAATGACCATCGCGGTGTTGTCCGCAAAGATAGCGGACCAGGCATACGACAAGCCGGAGACTCTTTCTTGGGCGCTCAGCCAAACCGCTTGCAAGCAGCGAGGGGTGCAGTCGATGGAGTTCGAATGCAAGATCGACCGGGCCGATGGGCCGCAGTCGTTGATCATCCTGCCCGACTCACCGGTTCGTTCGCACAAGAAGGCGGAGATCGAGTTCCAGTCCCTGAAGTGCACGGCGAATTGCGAGCTGATCCCGAGCGAAAGTAAATAGCCGCGCAGGTTACAGGAAAAGGCCACGCTCAATCCTGAGCGTGGCTTTTGTCTTCCAACAAGCGACCTTACTTACTTTCTAGCCCGACGCTCACCAAACGCGGCAGGATTTGGCGCGGACCATCGGTTGCCCGGCTTTGCAGCTGAAGGCGTGGGCGAACTCGGGCAAGTTCCCGACCACGTTATTCACGCGGTAGCGGCCGAGCGAGTGTCCCTGCGAGAGGACTGCAGTGCGGGCCGCTTCGGGGCGCAACTGTCCGCACCAGACGTGGGCATAGGACAAGAAGAACGTCTGGAGCTCGGTGAGACCGCTGTCGGTGGCAGTGTCAAGATCCTTGCCCTGCGCCTTCAATTTGTTTTTCAGGCCGCCGAGCGCGATGTGGATGCCGCCATTGTCGGCGGTGTCTTCACCGGCGGAAAGCTTGCCGTTCTGCTGCACGCCGGCTTCGGGAACATCCTGAGTGTATTCGTCGGTGATGCAGGCGTCGCGCTGGTCGTAATTGTCGGCGTCCTGGGTTGTCCACCAGTCGCGCAAGTTGCCGTCGACATCGAACTTGCGGCCCTGGTCGTCATAGCCGTGGATGATTTCGTGTCCGATGACGGCGCCGATGGCGCCGAAGTTCACCGCGTCGATCTGAGCCGCTTCGAAGAAAGGCGGCTGCAGAATGCCGGCAGGGAAGTTGATGGTGTTGGACTGCGCGTCTTCGTAGGCGTTCACCGTGGGCGGAGTCATATTCCATTCCTGCCGGTCGGCGGGCTGGCCGAACTTTGCCATCCGGCGGCTGATCTCAAAGCCGGACGCGCGCTGCACGTTGCCGAGCAGATCGTCGCGCTTGATCTGAACTGCGGAATAGTCCCGCCAGTGATCGGGATATCCAATCTTGTCAATCTGACCGGCGAGCTTCTGGTGGGCGAGCTTCTTGGTCTGAGGTGACATCCAGGAGGCGCTTTCGATGTCCTCGTCGAGCGCCACTTCGATGGCCTGGACCATCTCAAGCATTCTGGCTTTGTTCTGAGGCGGGAAGTAGCGGGCGACATAGGCCTGTCCTACCGCCTCGCCGAGATCGATATCGGCGCTGTAAGAGCAGCGGCGCGCGCGGGGCTGCATCTTCTGCGTGCCACTCAGCGTCTTGCCGTAAAAGTCAAAGTTCTCTTCCACGATGGGCTCGCTGAGGTACGGAGCCGCCTCGTGCAGGGCTGAGTAACGGAGGTAAGCGCGCCAGTGGTCGAGCGACTCGGAGGCAATCAGTTTTTCCATGCCCCGGAAGAACTCGGGCGCCACCACGATGTATTGCGGCGAAGCAGGCGCTTGCATGGCGGCAAAGTAGTGGCTCCAGTTGAAGGAGGGCGTCAGGGCCTGGACCTGCGCGAGCGACATCTTGTTGTTCTGGTTCTTGGGATCGCGGCGCAGGACGATGTCCATGGCAGCGTTGGCGAGCGCGGTCTCGATGGCGAGGACGGCCTGGGCGCCGGTCGCGGCCTGGGCGTGTGTGTCACCGCCGAGTTCCAGCAGGCGCACGATGTGCTGTACGTACTGGTCGCGGATCTGCTTCGACTTGTCGTCATCCTTGAGGTAGAACTCGCGGGCCGGCAGGTTCATTCCGGACTGGTCGAGCGAGGCGAGGGTGATCTTGGCGTTGTCGAAGTCGGGAGCGGCGTAGATGCCGAAGAGCACGCCCTGATATTGGGCGTCGATGAAATTCAGATTCGCGGGCCGAATGCGCTGGTGAATGTAGGCGATCAGCTCGGGAAGCTGGGACTTGTCCTGAAGCCTGGCGATGCGGTCGAGCATGGGCTGCAACGGAGCAATGCCGGCCTTGTTTACCGAGGACTCGTCCATGCAAGACGCGAAATAGTCGCCCACCTTCTGCTCCACGGCGGTGCGGCTGGCAGCGGGTTTGGCGGCCTGCTCGAGCGTTTCGCGGACGGCCGCGATGTTCCAGATCGAGAGCGAGTTAAAAGTGCCCCACCCGGCCTGGTCGGAGGGAATCGGATTGGCCTTCAGCCACTTGCCGCAGGAATACTGGAAGAAGTCGGAACAGGGGTTTGCAGACTTGTCGGCCATTGCGGGGTCGAAGCGCTCAAGCTGAGGCAGAGCGGACGGCGAAGAAGCTGGGGTCGACTGAGAAAGCAATCCAGGGCAGAAGGCAAGCAAAATCAAAGAGGCGGTTAGAAGACGCACAGGGTCCCTCCCAAGCACATGCAGTTTGGACGCACCATGCGGGGAAATGTAAACAAGACTTGGCAGTCGGCAAGCCCGGTATCTGGCGTCACGGGCTCTGGCCGGCCAACCCGAGGTCCAGACGATGATTGAATCTGATTTGCGCCTGGGCAGAGCGGCCGATATGATTCCTGCCACCATGACATCAACAAAAATCATTGTTGTTCTAGCCCTGAGTGCGTCGCTTCATGCCCAGGCAGTCAAGTCCTCCCAGGGTCCCCCGGTCTCGAAGGAGGTCGAGGCGGCCTATCCAGACGCGCGCGCGCTGTACCTCGATCTTCACCAGAATCCGGAACTGTCGTCGCATGAAGTGCAGACCGCGGCTAAACTTGCCGGGCGGCTGCGAGCCTTGGGATATGAAGTCACCGAGAAGGTGGGCGGGACAGGGATTGTGGCGGTGCTGAAGAATGGCGATGGGCCGACGGTGATGCTGCGAACGGAACTGGACGCGCTTCCGGTCGAGGAGAAGACAGGTCTTTCTTACGCGAGCAAGGTGCATGCCCAGGACGATGCCGGTCGCGATGTCCCGGTGATGCATGCTTGCGGGCACGATCTGCATATGGCGTCGCTGTTGGGGACGGCGACGATCATGGCGCGCAGCAAGAACACCTGGCACGGAACCCTGATGCTGGTCGGGCAGCCGGCCGAGGAAACCATCTCAGGCGCCAAGGCGATGATCGCGGACGGATTCATGAAGCGTTTCCCGAAGCCCGATGTGGGTGTGGCGCTGCACGTCGGGAACAACCTTCCCGCCGGCACGGTCGGGATCACGCCGGGGGTGTATGACTCGAACGCCGACTCGTTGCGGATTACGCTGTACGGGAAAGGCGGACACGGCTCGTCGCCGCACACCACGGTGGATCCGATCGTGCTCGCTGCGAAGGTGATTCTGGATTTACAGACCATTGTTTCGCGGGAAGTGAAGCCTGGAGAAGTGGCCGTGGTTACGGTTGGATACATTCGGGCGGGCAACAAGAACAACATCATTCCAGACCAGGCCGAGCTTGGGCTGACGGTGCGCACTTTCAAGGCCGCGATCCGGACGCAGGTGCTGGCGGCGATCGCGCGCATCGTCAAGGGGGAGGCGGAAGCGGCGGGGTCGAAGCGGGCCCCGGACATTGATCACAACGAAGCGACTGATTCCGTCTACAACGAGCCTGCACTGGCGGAAAAACTGCGCGGGCCGCTGGAAGCAGCGCTGGGCAAGGACAACGTCGAAACCATCGATCCGGCCCTGGCCTCGGAGGACTACTCGAACTTTGTTGCGCAAGGAATTCCGTCGCTCTATTTTTCGCTGGGCGGGGCGGATCCGGCGAAGTTTGCGCAGGCCAAGGCAGCGGGCGAGACGCTGCCTTCTAATCATTCTTCGCTATTTGCCCCGGACGCGGATCCGGCTCTGCGGACCGGCATTACCGCGGAGGTGGCAGTGCTGCGCAACCTGCTAAATAGCTCGCGCGAAGAGCTGCAGAAAACGTTGGCGAGTCGGGAGCAGTGACCCGGCAGTTGTCTGGGGAGAAAGGCAACTGATGGCGGTCCCTACTGCGATTTCCTGGATTCGGCAGTGTCCTTCTCTGCGGCCTTCTTCTTGTCGCCGAAGAGATCGAGGCCGAAATGTGGTTCTGATTTCGTGCCGGTAATCTTGATCGGCACGTCAGCTCCTGCGCCATTCTTGCTGAAGAAAGGGTCCACCGGTTTGAGGAAGATGGATTTCCAGCCCCCCACCATCTGCGACAGCTTAGCGTCGAAGCGTGCGTGGCCGTGGAAATCAAACTGGTTCCCGTCGAGGCTGTAGTTGCCTTCCAGACTTACTTTCGTGCCGGGCATTTGAAACACGAGGTCGGGAAGGGTGAGAACTGAATTCTTCAGGACAAAGTTCCCACCCATGCGGGATTTGACGTTGTCGGGGATATCGTCGGTGGCGAGCTTTGGCTTTCCCCGGCTCCGCATGCTCAAGGCATCGACCTTGCTCTGGATCTTGTCGTTCGAGAAGTGGGTTCCTGCGACATCGAATTTTCCCTTCAGATACAAGCGGTCGGAAAGGTCGGGGTCCCCAGGAGAGAGGTCAAGCATGGTTTGCAGATGGACCTTTCCCGTCATGACGGGAGGATCGGTGTGAACAGCGAGCCGCAGCAGGTCGTCAATCTTGCCGTCGGCGATTGTGACATCGAGCTGGATGTGGTGGCCTTTCGGGTCCGAGGACTTGACCACAAATCCGGTGGCGGTGATGGGCGTGTTGAGGAGCGTGGCGTTCACAGGTTGCAGGTAGGTGTCGCCGCTGGTGCCGTCGACAATGGCGTGAAATGTCGTCTTCAGGGGCACGGGACGACCGCTGATGTTGAGGCGGAAGTCGGGCGTATCGGTCTGGCCGTCGACAACGATGCGGCCGAGCGTTCCTTCGTAGCGGCCAGTGGAGGAGAGGATGCCGCCGATGCCTTTCAGCGTGCCGAGGTCGGCGTTGCTGAAGGTGTACTCGCCGCGGACCGGGCTCTCACGTGGGTCCGCTGGATGGAAGGGCCCGAACTCGCCATGGGAGTCGATATCGCCAACTGGTTTGGGATTGACGAGAATTGCCTTAAAGCTGAGAGGCTGGTCAGGGCCGATGTCCCGCATGTAGAGATTTTGAATGTCAAAGTCGAGCGGCAATTTGTCGGGACGGTTGGTGTTGATGACGAGATGAGCTTTTTCTGAATGGAACTGGTCGACGACAATTGTGATTTTTCCGCCTTCGGGGCCCATGCTGCGGAACTGCTGGCGATCCTGCTTGGGAGGAATGTTGAGTTCGAGGCCCTTGATATAGACGTTGCCCACATGCATGGGAGTCTGCAGCAGGCTCATGATGTTGGCACGGAAGCGGAACTCGTCCACGCCGATGAGGGGCTGTAATCCTTCGCGATGGATATTGGGGTCGGTCTGGCCGTAGATTCGCAGCCCTTTGCCTGACACCAGCAGGCCCCGGTAGACGGAAACCTTCAAGTCATCGAGGTCAACACGGCTCTGGAAGCGGGTGGAGAGAGTCCCAACCACGCGGGCTCGGAGTAGCGGTTGGGCGTAATGCGCGAGGATAGAGAGAAAAACGACGAAGAAGAAAACTGCGAGCAAGACGATGGCGAGGATTTTTCTGGCGCGGCTGCGGAACGGATCGGCGAAGGGGCGCTTTATGTTGTTTGAGGACATGCTTCGGTCACTGGTGCGTCTTCAGGATGCGGTTGGCGAGCGGGAGGTTGGACGAGCTACCGCAAAGACGACCTAGTACTCCCCGTAGCGTCCTTTCACCGAATCAAGAAGCTTGTGGGAATCGTAACCGATGCCGTCCTTGAAAACGACTTCTACGTTTTCAATATCTGCGATCTGCTTTGAGGGGTCACCCTTGATGACAACGAGATCGGCGTTCTTGCCGGCAGCGATCGAGCCGATCTGCTTTTCTCTGCCGAGATAGATGGCGCCGTTCAGGGTGGCGATCTTGATGGCCTCTACCGGAGAAAATCCGGCTTCAACCAGCAGCTCAATCTCGCGCTGGTCGCCGAAGCCCGGGAGGACGTCGCCCCTGCCGGTGGGGTCGGGACCGGCGAGCAGCAGACCTCCGGCGGAGGCGAAGGCGCGTTCCAGTTCCAGGTCGTGCTTCCACAGCAGGGCGGCGTGGTCGGACTTCGCGGGCGTAAGCGAGGCGGGGCGCTCGCGAACCAGGAAAAAATCCTCGCGCGCTTCGGGAGTCATGGCGTCCAGGGCTTGCTGACGCACAGGGGGACGACCCGATCCGGCGTCGCTTTCAAATACCGGCAGGGTCGAGGTGATGGCCACGTGATGCTTCACGAGCGTGTCAACCAGGTCCTTGGCCTCAGGGCTGCCGGACTCCATGTGCTCCAGGGTGTAGTCACCTGCACTGTCGCTGCAGACATCGGGCTTTTTGCCGGGATCGAGTTGCGTGTTCACGAAGAAACCGTGCTCCAGGTCGTCGATGCCCAGCTCGGCGGCTTCTTTGTAGGTGACCGAGCACAAGTGCCCGGTGACCTTGATGCCGCGCCTATGGGCGGCGTCGATGGCGGCTTTCAACTCGGCGCGGGTGATATTCATGTACGCCTTGAATGAAGTCACTCCGTGATCGGCCCAGTACTCGACGAGCTGGAGCGCGTCGTCGGGGCTGGTCAGGTGAGGCATCTGGAGGAAGTAGCTTTCGGATCCCTCGAGGTAAGGGCCGGTGACGTCGATGTGGGGACCGGGCAGTTTGCCCGCGTCGATATCGTGCTTCAGATTCAGATCGGTGTAGGTCTCCACGCTGCCGGTGGTCCGCATGGTGGTGACGCCTCCGGCCAGATAGAGGCGGGGCGCGGAGAACGTCATCTGCGGAACCAGCACGGGCGGGTCATACTTGCGCTGGCTATTCAGATTCGGCCGCGCGATGTAGAACAGGTGATTGTGCATGCCGACGATGCCCGGCATCACGGTGTATCCGCGGAGATCGAGGACGGTGGTGCCGTCGGCCGCGGGAACGTCGGCGCCTTTCTGGATGGCGGCGATCTTGCCAGCTTCGATCACGACGTTCTGGTCTTCGACGGACGGCGCGCCGGTGCCATCGATCACCCGCACGTGAGTGAGGATGACCTTAGGCGTACTCACGCGCACGAATTCCTTCACCTTTTTGGAGAGCTCGGGGGGTTGCGCCTGAAGAAAACAGGAGAGAACAAACACCGCGAGAGCCGGCAGAATTTTCGATCGCATGAATGCCTCCAGAGGGCCGGGACATTGTAACTGACCGCGGGAAAGAAGGGGCCAGCGCCCCACCGGTGTCTTGTCCTTGCGCAAATTAAAGGCTTTTTGGCGTGAGAATGACTGAAGCGTCCCCATATTCTGCAAAGATCTGCACACTATCAGCAGAGGGCCAAGACTTTTCGGTCGGAAACGGGGAATTGTCGTTCGCTCCCAACGGTCGCATAGTAAACTGACTCGCTCTTTTCCGAGGAGACCTGATGAAATCCTATTCTCGACCAGCGGCGTGTTGGTCCGTTGCCGTGCTAGCAGCATTGCTCTCTCTTTTTGCGTTGCCGTCGGCCCAGGCGCAAAAACTCGCGACGGGGCAGCGTCTTCCCAAGCGCGTGGTGGCGGATTATACCGCCGGCAGTAAGTACCTGAATCCACCCTACGGCGTGCCTCAGATTCCCTTCAAGAAGCTGACCCACATCATTCACGCTGCAGTGCCGTGGAACTCGGACGGAAGCCTCTCGGTGGGCAATGGCTTTCTGGAACCGGCGCTGATTCGGAAGGCTCACAAGAACGGGGTGAAGGTCATGCTCCTCACGGGTGGCGACTTTGCGGCCGTGGAGAACAGCAAGGCGGTTCTTGAAACGGTGGTGATGAACCTGCAAGCTTTCGTCACCGCCAACGGGTATGACGGTCTCGACGTGGATTGGGAGTTTCCCGAGAGCGCGGCTGACCGGGCTTTCTTCAACCGGCTGATGGAGCGATTTCGTGCGGCTTTCCCAAGTCCGCAGTACACGCTCTCGATCGACGTTGCTCCGTGGAATGGCACGTTTTACAACATGCACCGGCTGAAAGACTCGGTCGATTTCTTCAACCTGATGGTGTATGACTGCGCCGGCCCGTGGACCAGTATCGGTCAGTTGAACTCGCCAATTTTCTGGGATCCGAAGAATCCCAAGCCGGAGGAGTGCCAGCCGGGTGGGAGCGTGGAGCAGGCGGCGGATATTTTCCTGAAGCGCGTGCCGGCCGAGCAACTGAATATGGGAACTCCGTTCTACGGCTACTACTACACCAACGTGAGCCAGCTTTTCGCGGAGTGTCCGAACGATGGCATTACTCCAGACGGGGACTGCGACGACACCGTGCAGTACGTCAATTACGGTCCATTCATCAAGCCGCTGATCAACCAGCAAGGATGGCAGCGATACTACGATACGACTGCGATGGTTCCTTATTTGCTGCGCACCGACGGGGCGCCGGGATTCATCACCTACGATGATGCGTATTCCACCTACACCCGCGTTTTTTACTCGGACTGGATTCGCAACCTGGGCGGAACCTTCATGTGGGCCTTGGATGCCGATTACGACGGCCATTCGCAAGACCTGGTGGATGCGATGTATCAGGCGACGATCGATGGTTCCACCAGGCGTTAGGCTGGGATAGCAGCAACGGACGATAGGTTCGATCGGGTCGCCCGTTTTCGGTCGGCGTTGCGCAGCGCTTGCTGCCCACCCTGAACGCAAAAGGCCACGATGCTTTCGCAACGTGGCCTTTTGCACTGGCGGCTGGTGCCGCAGGTTCTGGTTACTTAGCCGGCGGCGGCACCACTTCCGAGAGCCGGTTGTCATGCCGCAGGCTGGCGAACTCCTCGTCTTTGTAAACATTCGCCAGATCGCGATAGCCCTCTTCCTTGGCTTTCCGCAGGCACCGGAGACAGTCCTCCACATTGCCGCGCCGCGCATAGATCTTGGCCAGCATGTAAGAGTAACGGGCACGCTCTTCCGGGGTTGTGACCTGAGCCACCACTCCGGTTCGCGAGCTGGCGTCCAGAACTTCCGGATCCAGCTCCAGAGCGCGGGTATACTCGCTGATCGCACGATCCACCTTGTTCTGGCCAAACCAGGCCGCTCCCAGGTTGACGTGGAACGTGGCGCGCGTCTCCTCGAGCGCCACCGCCTTCTTGAAATATTTCACCGCTGACCCCAGGTTTTTCTGGGTGAAGTCCACGGCGCCGATGTTGTTGAGGGCCTCGGCATACTTGGGGTTCAGCCTGGCGGATTTCTGAAAGTTGGCGCGGGCCGAGCTCATTTCGCCATTCTTCAAGGCGGCCAGACCCAACTTGTTGTACAGCGCTGCATTCTTCGGATCTTTGCGCAACGCTGCCTGAAAGTACACGATCGCTTGGCGGTAGTCCTTCTGGGCTCTTGCTTCGTCGCCCGCCTTTCCCAGTTCGGCGACCGTCATCGATCCGATGGCCTTGCCCTGGTCCGGATCCGGCTTGGCGACACTGTAATTCGGTAGTGCGACCAGCATCGCCGCCATCACGATTGATAATGTGAGATTTCGCATATTAGCCTCGCTTTCCGGAGGTGCATCCGTTCCGGTCATGGGCGGCGTCCCGTCTGTGCTCCGGCGAACTGCTCTCCGCATCTGGTCCATTTATCGTGCAGATCCGGGCTGCGCACAACGCTAACCCTGCTACGCCCTGGCTACAGACACTGGTTACTTCTGCAACACTCCAGCCATGTGCCGGGCAGGCAAGCACTTCCACAACGACGCGGGGCGAAAATGGCAATGCTGGATTCTGGGGTTACACGACCGTTACATCGGCGAGGCGGTTAGTTTGTAGACCGTTACAGCACGGGATGTCACTGCAACCCGCAGAATGGCGGGTGTATAAACGAGCTGTCGGAGGAATTAAATCGGTTATGCCTTCGCCGACAATCGAGGCCGAGACCACGGAGCTGGAACGCGCGGAACTGCAGGCCGTTCTGCGCTCGCCGCTGTTCCTGCGCTCGCCGACCCTCGCTCACCTGCTTTCCTACCTCTGCGAAAAGAAGTTCGCCGGCGAGAGCGATCAGATCAAGGAGTATTCCGTTGCTCTGGACGTCTTTAGCCGCCGAGACTCGTTTGACCAGGACACCGATTCGATCGTTCGAGTACAGGCGAATCGCCTGCGCAAGCGCCTGGCCGAGTATTACAGCGGTGAGGGCGCGTCGCATGGTGTGCGGATTACGATTCCGGTTGGACAGTACGTCCCCGTTTTTGAGCAAAAGGCCGCCCCTGAGATTTCCAGCGCTGCAGCCGAGGGGCCGGGTTCACCGGGTGCTGGGAAGATCTCCACGCGGCCCCGCCGGCGCATCGCCACGTTCTTGCTGACTGCAGCCGCGGTAGGGGTTCTGGTCTTGCTCGTGTTCGTGGCAAGAGAGAACAGGAACTCAATCCGCCCAACCTCCTCCGCGAACCACCCACAGATCGAGGCCGGGCCGATGGTAGGCCTTCCGGTGGGCGACGAAATCCGCATTCTGGCGGGCGCCACGCGAAGCTATGTGGACCGTGCCGGCAAGCCGTGGAGCGCGGATGCTTACTTTGCGGGCGGTACGCCGGTTCGCAGTCCGATGCATAACATCTGGCGCACCCAGGATCCCAACATTTATCGCAGCAGCCGCGAGGGAGACTTTGCTTACAACATTCCGTTGAAGCCTGGTACCTACGAACTGCATCTGTACTTTGCGGAAACGTTCTATGGTCCCGAGGATGCCGGTGGCGGTGGTGAGGGGAGTCGCGTGATGAGCGTCCTGGCGAACGGCAAGCCGCTGCTGACGGACTTTGACGTGATCGCCGACGCCAGCGGTGGCCGAACCGCCGATGTGAAAGTGTTCACCGACATTGCGCCCGCCAGCGATGGCCAACTGCACCTGAGTTTTTCCTCGGGGAAAGGCGGCCGGGGAATGGTGTCGGCGATTGAAATTCTGCCCGGAACACCGAGGCACATCCGGCCGGTGCGCATCCTGGCGCGGGATGTGCCCTACTACTCGAACGACAGCCGCTGGTGGAGTCCCGACAACTACTTCAAGGGCGGACAGTTGAGCGCGAGTGAGGATCCCGCCGGCGGTACCGATGACCCTGAACTGTACGAAACCGGGCGCTGGGGCCACTTCTCCTATGCAATCCCGGCCACGCCCGGGAAATACACCGTGGTGTTGTATTTCATCGAACGGCGGGGCGACTCGGCGAACCGGCATGCCGGGGCCGCCTCGGACTCGGGCGCGTCCCCCGAAATGCGCCGGTTCAATGTCTTCTGCAATGGCAAGGCAGTTCTCAGCCAGCTGAACATCCTCGAAGAGGTGGGGGAGAACCGGCCGTTAGTGAAAAAGATCCCTGGGCTGGAACCGAACGCGCAGGGAAAGCTCCTGCTGGAATTTGTGCCTTTGAGCGATTACGCAACCGTGACCGCGATCGAGGTGATTCCGCAGTAGGCGGTTTTCCAACAAGTCCTGACAGTCAAAAACAAAGTCAAAGGCCACGGACAAGAGTGTCCGCGCCACACGAGCATGAAAAGGGCCACGCTCATTTCTGAACGTGGCCTTTGCTTCATGCCGGCTTAGACGGTCAGTAAATTCGGCTATTTGAAACGCCGGCCGGTAGCGGTTGCACACCCGCTGCCGAGAAGATTTCCGGACGGATCGAAAAATTGCACCGTGGCCGCGCTGGTGAGCTGATCGCCATTTCCCAGCTGAATGTTCTGGGTAATGGTCTGCGTTTTGACAAGAGCTCCGTTGCTGGTAATGAACGCGGTCGAAGCTGCGCTGTACGCGTGCTGTTTGTACGCCCACACGCCGTGTCCCGGACCGCGCTCGGCGGGGAAGAAGTTCGGATTGGAGGTCGTCTCTGTCAGGGTGCCTCCACGGCCGAACGTGAGCAGGGACTGAAAGGGATTACCGAGCGGGTTGCCGCTCTGACAGTCCACCTGCGTTACCTGGACAGTCCACGTTCCTTCCAGCATGCGGGATTCCGGTTGGCGGCGTCCAGAGCCGGCAACGCTTTGTCCAATCAATAGAATAGTTACCAGCGATACGGCAGAAACCCGGGCCAGGAAATTCGTGATCATGATCTTTGCTCCTCATTTTGGAATGTCTTCCGGGTTGCTCTCCGGTTGATCTTCCGCAATACTCGTTCAGGTCCGGGAGAGAAGTCCTTAGGCGGGTCTGAAACTTTCTGAATTGTGTCTGAAGTTCGGTGAGGACCTCCCAAACACCGCAATGGCTGATCTGGCGCCTCACATCTACGAATTCGGAGACTTCCGCATCGATGCGGCCAAGGCGCTGCTTGTCCGCAAGGGCGAGCCGGTAGCGCTTACGCCGAAGGTCTTTGAGACGCTGCTCTACCTGGTGCGGCGCCAGGGAGATCTGGTGGAAAAGGACGAGTTGATCCGGGCGGTATGGCCCGATACCGTGGTCGAAGAGAACAACCTCAACCAGAACATTTCCACCTTGCGCCGCGTGTTGGGAGAGAGCCGGGGCGAAAACCGCTACATCGTGACCGTCCCGGGGCGGGGCTACCGTTTTGTTGCGAGCGTCCGAACGCCGCCCGTCTCCGCAGCCGCCCCTTCCACTCGAACGCTCGCCGTGCTTCCCTTCAAGCCGCTCACGGCCGACCTGCGCGATGAGGCGCTGGAAATGGGGATGGCGGACACGCTGATTGCCCGCCTCAGCAGCAGCCGAGGCACCACCGTGCGGCCCCTCAGTTCGGTGCGCAAGTACGGCAGTCTGGAGCAGGACGCTCTGGCCGCAGGTCGCGAGCTGGCCGTCGAGTCGGTGCTGGACGGGAGTATCCAGAGGAATGGCAATCACATTCGGGTAACGGCCCGGCTTGTTCAGGTGTCCGACGGGACATCGCTTTGGGCAGGGACTTTTGATGAGGAATTTACCGACGTCTTCGCCGTGCAGGACACGATTTCCGAAAAAGTGGCGGCGGCCCTCGCGCTCGGCCTCAGTCAGGAGGAGAAGCAGCGACTGACCCGGCGCTACACAGAAAATGTTGAGGCCTATCACTGCTACTTGAAGGGCCGCTACCAGATCGGCAAAGTCACTCGGCCGGCGATCACAAAAGGGATTGAATTCTTTCAGCAGGCGATTGACATCGATCCAACCTATGCGCTCGCCTTTGCGGGCGTGGCGGAGGCGTATCGAAGACTTCCCATCACCAGTGATGTGGCTCCCATGGAGGCATTCCCCAGAGCCAAGGCGGCAGCGCTGAAGGCACTGGAGATTGATGAAAACATCACCGACGCACACCTGGCGCTGGGGTTCATCAGACTCTGGTTCGATTGGGATTGGGCGGGCGCTGACCGGGAATTCAAGCGGGCGATCGAACTCAATCCGAGCAGCGGCGAAGCGCACATGGGCTACGCGGCGTTGCTGAGCGCGGTGGGCCGTCATCGAGAAGCCGTCACCGAGGGACAGCGAGCCATCGATGCGGATCCGCTCTCGCTGCTCGTCAATGCAAACCAGGCGCAATTCCTCCACTGGGCAAGGCGGGACGATGAGGCAAGGCTCCAGGCAGATAAGACCCTCGAAATGGATGCTGGGTTCTGGATTGCCCACCTTGCGCTGGGGCGGGTGCATATCCAGGCGGGTGAATACGAGAAAGCAATCGCGGCGCTGACCAAGGCGCGAGACTCGTCGGGCGGCAACTCGGAAACCATCTCACTGATCGGCTACGCCTGGGCGCGGGCCGGCGATCGGGCTCAGGCACTCGCGGTAGTCGATGAGCTGAAATCGCGTTTCGCCGGCCGCTACCTTCCTCCGCACAGTATTGCGGTCATCTATCACGGGCTCGGCGACAAAGACGAGACCTTCAAGTGGCTCGAAAACGCTTACGACGAGCGCGATGTTCGCCTGACGTTCCTGAAGATCGATCCGAAGTGGGATGCGATTCGCCCGGAGCCGCAATTTGGGGCGCTGATGCGGGGTATGGGGCTGGAGTAGAAGGATAGGCAAACGGAAAGGGCCACGCTGCTTTCGCAACGCGGCCTTTATTTGTTCTGCAGCGAATCATAGCGATCACTCGGCGTCCGAGGCTGACATCCTCTTCCCCGTGCGCAGGTAGTGGTTCATGGTGGTCTCCCAGTTCTGCATCTTGGCTTCGAACCATTTCTGGTCGCAGTGTTCGAGTTCGCGGTTGCCTTCCGGCGAGAGTCCCGTATAGCGGTAGCGGATGTGGGTGCGGGTCGCTCCGCGTTCGTCCGGCGTGAGCTGGATGCGGATCTCCGTGATGATCGACCCAGGATCGAACCAGACGAAGGCAATGCGGAAGGCGGAGGGATCGTACTCGGCCACGATCCAGGTAGTTTCAGTGGCCACACTATTATGCGAGACGGAAGCAGGCGGGTTGGACGTGGTGAACACGCACCCGAGTTCGGCGACGCCCGAGTCTGAATAGATCAGGCGATATTGACAGCCGGGAAGCCAGTCGGCTTCTCTCACTGGACAGAGCAAAGGGAAGACTCTGTCCGGGGAAGCGGGGTTGGTCTGAGTGTATTCGTGAACGACGCGGGAGCTATTGAATGCGGTCATGATTTCCTCCAAAGAAAAACCCGCGAGCCCTGAAGGGCACGCGGGTGGGTGATTTCGATATGTAGACCAATTGTCCAAAAGGAAAAGGCCAATCTGATTTCTCAGACTGGCCTTTATTTATGCCGGCAACGACCTACTCTCCCACACACTTTCGCGTGCAGTAC
>PMCH01000162.1 GCA_003154055.1 Acidobacteriaceae bacterium | reverse complement strand
AGATACAACCGCCCGGCGTCAGTGATCTTCAACTGCCGGTTGGGTCCGACGAAAACCGGCGAGGTTGCTTTCTCCTGAAGTTTGGCGATCAGTGCCCCCGGCAGCGCTGACTCCAGCGGCAGTTTCCCGTCGTCGGTGAGGCTGGCGAGTCCCTGCGGGTCACACAGGTTGTCGCCAGTTCCCACCGTGGTCGCTGAAATCGAAACCAGGTCTCCGGCATGCAGATCAACCTCAGTGTCCACCCAACTTTGGGACGGAACCATTTCGATCGCTTTGTCGACTGGTACAGCGATCGTCTGAGTTGTCTGAGCCGCCGGAGTCGTCTGTGCCTGCACCGCAAGGGGACGAGCCACAGTAAGGCAAACGATTCCGATCACCCGCGTGAAAAATGAAAAACTGCGCGTTCGCATGGACGGAACTCCCTGTTGAGGTTCAATTATTCTCTGCCGTGGAGGGGCAACGCAAGACGGGGATACGGCGGCCTGATGGCGGAGCCGTTGCGCCCTCTCTTTTTCGCGCCTCAATCCGTCCGGCCGGTCGGTCGCATCCGGCGGTAATCTTGCTTAACTCACTAATGACCAACAAGTTGCCGATGTGACGGCTATCACGGTCGCAAGTGCCACGAGTCACGGTTGCCTGCCCGTGCAGGGCCGAAACTGGCTTTGGGGGAAAGGGAGGAAACGGTCATGATGCTTGCCTACCGACTGGTCCGTCTGATCGAGACTCACTCCGACACCCTGGCCGCTGGACTGCTCGAGAAAGTGCAGAACTCCGAGTGGACGCGCTCCTACCGGCATGTGCCTCCCGAAGAACTGAAGCAGCGGGTGTTTGAGATTTACCGCCATCTCGGCGAGTGGCTGCTGGGCAAGACNNCCAATCAGCGAGCTCATCTGGGTGATCACTCTGACCAAGGAAAACCTCTGGGAGTTTCTCAAGAAAGAGTCGGTGATGGAGCGTCCGGTCGAGATCTTCGGTGAGATGGAAATGTTGCAACTCCTCGATCAGTTTTTCGATCGTGCGATTTACTATGCTGCGGTGGGTTATGAACGGGCGGCTTCCGCGCACGAAATGCCGCCGCTCGTTAAATAAGGCAGGAGAAAGAGGAAAGAATGTCGTGGGAGATTGAATACAAGAAGAAGTTGCGGACGCCCGACGAAGCGCTCCGATGTGTGCAGTCGGGCATGCGCGTCTACATCCAGCCGGGCTGCGCCGAGCCGGAGACGCTGGTGGAATCGCTGATGCAGCGCGCGCCGCACGTTGAGGACGTCGAGATCGTCCACATGATGACCATGGGCTCGGCTCCCTACGTTGCGCCCGATATGGCCGGGCACTTCCGGCACAATGCCGTCTTCATCGGCTCCAATGTCCGCGATGCCATCAACGATGGCCGCGCCGACTATACCCCCATCTACCTCAGCGAAATCGAAGATCTGTTCATCAGCGGGGCCATGCCGCTGGATGTCGCGCTCGTCCAGGTCTCGCCTCCCGATGCGCACGGGTTCTGCAGCTTTGGCGTGGGCGTGGACACCACCCTCACCGCCGCCAACCAGGCCCGCTACGTGGTGGCGCAGGTGAACGACCAGATGCCGCGCACCTATGGCGACTGCTTTATCCACGTCAACGACATCGACGCCGTGGTCGAGTCCTCCCGGCCGCTGTGCGAGATGAAAAAGGCCCCCATTACCGAAATGCATACGGCCATTGCCCGGAACGTCGCCGGCCTGATCGAAGATGGTTCCGTGCTGCAAACCGGCATTGGCGGCATTCCGGATGCGGTTCTCTCCTTCCTGATGGACCGCAAGGATCTGGGCGTACACAGCGAACTGGTTTCCGATGGCGTAATCCCGCTGATCGAAGCGGGCGTGATCACCGGCGACCGTAAGAACTTCAAGCCGCGCAAGATCATCGTGGGCTTTGTGCTGGGGACGAAGAAAGTCTTCCAGTTCGTGGATGACAACCCGATTTTCGAATTCCATCCGACCTCATGGGTCAACGATCCGGGCTACATCGCGCGCAATGACAGGATGGTGGCCATCAACTCCGCGCTGCAGGTGGACCTCACCGGGCAGGTCTGCTCGGATTCGATCGGCAACCAGTTCTACAGCGGTATCGGCGGCCAGGTGGACTTTCTGCGGGGCGCATCCCGCTCCAAGGGCGGCAAGCCGATCATCGCGATTTCCTCGGTGGCAAAAGGGGGAGCCATCTCGCGCATCGTGCCCATGCTCAGTCCGGGCGCCGGCGTGGTCACGTCACGCGGCCTGGTCCGCTACGTGGTGACGGAATTCGGCGTCGCGTACCTGCACGGCAAGTCGATCCGTGAACGGGCGCAGGCGCTGATCGAGATCGCGCACCCCAAGTTCCGCGAAGAACTCTACACGTATTGCGAAAAGACCAAGTGGTTGCAGCGTCCGCAACCCGCAGTCACAGCGAGGTAAAAATGTCAGGACCAGCGCGCGGCAACATCCTCATCAGCGTCGAAGAATGCAAGGGCTGCGGACTCTGCGTAGAGTCCTGCCCGCCGGAGTGCCTCCTTCTGCTGCCGGAACTGAACGCTTACGGCGTGCATCCGGCGCACTACACAGGCCAGGGCTGCACCGGCTGCGGCATCTGCTTCTACTGCTGCCCCGAGCCGGGCGCGATCACCGTGTACCGGCTGGCTCCGCCGCACAAACCACTCGCGCAAGGAGACTCCCATGCGGCAGCTTTGTAAGGGCAACGTCGCCATCGTGAAGGGCGCCATCCTTGCCGGATGCCGCTCCTACTTCGGATATCCCATCACCCCTGCCAGCGAGGTCGCCGAGGCGGCAGCTCTCTACATGCCGCAGATCGGTGGAACTTTCCTGCAGGCGGAGAGCGAAGTTGCCGCCATCAACATGGTGTACGGCGCAGCTGCGACCGGAGCCCGCGTCATGACCGCATCCTCCGGCCCCGGCGTCAGCCTGATGCAGGAGGGTATCTCCTACTGTGCCGGCTCCGAACTCCCGTGTGTCATCGTCGACATCGTGCGCGGCGGGCCTGGACTGGGCAACATTGCTCCCGAACAGAGTGACTACTTTGCCATGGTGAAGGGCGGCGGACACGGCTGCTACCGCAATATCGTGCTCGCTCCCGCCTCCGTCCAGGAGATGGCGGACCTCACCGTCCTGGCCTTTGACCTGGCCGACAAGTACCGCAATCCCGCCGTCGTCATGGCCGACGGCTTTATCGGGCAGATGATGGAACCACTTGACCTCGAATACCGCGAAGTGACAATTCCGGAGCGCCCCTGGGCGGTTCAGGGAACGGCCGAGACGCGCAAGAACCTGGTGAGCTCGATCTATCTGGAGCCCGACGATCTCGAAGCCCACATTCGCAAGCTTGAGGCGAAGTACATCCGCGCGGCAGCAGCCGAACCGCGCCACGAAAATTTCGAAACCGAAGACGCGGAAGTCCTGCTGGTTGGCTACGGCATCACCTCCCGCGTTCTGCGCTCGGCCGTCGAGATGGCGCGCCGCGAGGGTTTGAAAGCCGGGTTGTTCCGCCCGATCACGCTCTGGCCGTTCCCGGCGAAGGCGTTGCTCGAAGCGTCGAAGAAGGTCAGCAAGATCCTGGTGGTCGAACTCAGCAACGGTCAGATGGTCGAAGACGTGCGCCTCACCCTCAACGGTAAGGTGCCGGTCGAGTTTTACGGACGCACCGGCGGCAACGTCCCGTCGGTCGAGGAAGTGCATTCGCAACTGATGCAGCGCGTGATGGCGCTGGTGTAGCACGGAACGTGTGGCGCCGGGTCTTTGACCCGGCCAGGCGAGCAAAGCTCGTCAGAAGACACTGCAAGAGAGGATGGCATATGCCAACCGACGCAAAGGCAGACGTCAAAGAATCAGAAATCCTGGCCGCGGGTTACGAAGTGAGCCACTCGAAGTCGCCACTGTTCTACGACAAGTACGAACGCAAGGGCGACCTCCAGGGCCAAACGCACTACTGCCCTGGCTGCGGACACGGCGTCGCCCACAAGTTGATCGCCGAAGCGCTCCAGGATCTTGGCCTCCAGGACAAGACCATTTTCGTCAGCCCGGTTGGCTGCTCCGTCTTCGCCTACTACTATTTCGACGTCGGCAACGTGCAGGTTGCGCACGGACGCGCCCCAGCCGGCGCCACGGGCATCAAGCGCTCCTGTCCTGACAAGATTGTCATTTCCTACCAGGGTGACGGCGACCTCGCTGCCATCGGCACCGCGGAAATTATTCACGCCGCCAACCGCGGCGAGAAGATTACCGTGTTCTTCGTGAATAACGCGATCTACGGCATGACAGGCGGCCAGATGGCCCCGACGACCCTCGTCGGCCAGCGCAGCACCACGTCGCCATGGGGACGCCGTCCCTCGAACGAAGGCTTCCCGCTGCACATGGCCGAACTGATTGCCGGCCTGGAAGCTCCGGTGTACGTGGAGCGCGTTGCCCTCTCCGACAACAAGAACGTCATGAAGGCGCGCAAGGCGGTGCGCCGCGCCCTCGAAATTCAGCGCGATGGCATCGGCTTCTCGTTTGTCGAGATTCTTTCCCCCTGCCCGACGATCTGGGCGAAGGATCCGGTCGAGGCCCGCAAATGGGTGGCCGAGACGATGATTCCGAATTTCCCGCTGAACGTGTTCAAAGACAGGAAGCACGACCCGGTCGTGAATGCTGTCGTCCCGCAGCGGTCGGTTCAGGAAGTCCTGGAGATCAGCAATGCCCCGGTAGGCCCGGACGCTCCCATTCGCGCAGCCGAGTCGCTCGGCGATTTGCCTCAGGGTACGCCTTCATCCGGCACTGACAGCACGAAAGCCCGTCCGCACCAGCACCACTTCAAACAGTTCGAAATCAAAGTCGCCGGCTTTGGCGGACAGGGCGTCCTGCTCCTCGGCCAACTTCTCACGGAAATGGGCATGCGCGAAGGGCTCGAAGTCAGTTGGCTGCCCTCGTACGGTCCGGAGATGCGCTCTGGCAGCGCACATTGCCACGTCTGCCTCTCGAAAGAGCGGATCGGCTCGCCGGTCATTTCACATCCCGATGTCCTGGTTGCGCTGAACGAAATCTCGTTGCGCAAGTTCGCTTCGCAAGTGGCTCCCGGCGGCCTGATCCTCTACAACGCCGAACGCCTGCCGGCGGACTTCCAATTGCCCCCGGCGCGCGTGATCTGCCTGCCGGCTTCGGTGATCGCCGACAAACTTGGCTCTACCAAGGCCACCAACATCGTCATGATGGGCGCGCTGCTGGAAGAAACCGAGTGCTTACTTGCAGCAACCGCCGAAGGAGTGCTGAAAAGCAAGATCAAGAAGGTTGAAATGATGGAAACCAACCGCAAGGCCCTCGCCGCCGGACGAGAGTTCATCGATCACTACGTCCGCGTGGGCGCAGTGAGCCAACCGGACGGCTTCGCGTACTAAGTACCACGTCGTGGGGACAGGCTCTGACCCGTCCCCTGCTATACTCCCGCGAGCAGTGAACCCTCGCACCTTCAACCTCTGTTTTCTCGGCTTCGGTAACGTCAACCGCACGCTCGTCGAACTCCTGCGACTGAAGGAGGGTGAACTGCGCGAGCGCTACGGCATCGCGTGGCGCGTCACCGGGGTGGCGTCGCGTAGGATCGGCTGGCTGGCGAACTCCGAAGGCTTCGATCCAAATGTCCTGTGTGGCGCGGACACTCCTGTCCTCGACATGTTTGCAGGGCCGCAAGTCCTCGGGGACATCGACGCATGGCTCCAGGCCGCCCAAGCCAACGTCCTCTTCGAAGCCACTTCCCTGAACGTTGAAAACGGGCAGCCCGCCATCGACCACATCCGCGCCGCGCTCGACCATGGCGCACACGCCATCACCGCCAACAAGGGGCCCATCGTCCACGCCTACGAAGAACTGCGCGATCTCGCCGCCCGGCAGGGCAAGAAGTTCTTCTTTGAATCCACCGTGATGGACGGCGTCCCGATCTTCTCGCTTTTCCGCGACACTCTTCCCGCGATCAACGTTAAGGGTTTCAAGGGCATCCTCAATTCCACCACCAACGTGATCCTGACCGGCATGGAGCAGGGCCTGAGCTTCGAGGACTCTCTTCGTAAAGCGCAGGAGTTGGGCGTGGCCGAGACCGATGCATCGTACGACGTCGAAGGCTGGGACGCCGCCGTGAAAGTCGCCGCGCTGGTGAATGTGGTGATGGGCGTACATTTGCGGCCACAGCAGGTTGTTCGAAAGGGTATCCGGAAACTCACGGGAGAAGCGGTTCGCGCTGCGCGCATTGCGGGCCTGCCCTACAAACTCATCTGCCGCGCCGAGCGGACTAAGTCGGGCGTAAGTGCCAGCGTGGGACCCAAGCAGGTTCCGCTCACCGACCCGATGGCGCTGGTCAGCGGGACTTCGTCCATCATTCAGTTTGAGACCGACATCTTCCCCAGCCTTACCATCACGGAAGAAAATCCCGGGCTCTACGCCACTGCCTACGGGATGCTGGCCGATTTCATCCGCGCCGCCGGGTCGTAGAACGCACCGTCCTGCGTGAGCTGCGGGAACCAAGACAAGCACTAGGACCCGAGTCGCCATTCTCCGACAATCGGGGAAAGTACCACCCGCGCCCCTCGTCTAATCGCCACCTGCGTCGAATTCTGTTCGGGACTCCGCTCTGCCCAGTTCGGTGCAGCGGCGTTCAGACCCAGGGAGAAGTCCTATGTCGGGGCAAGTCATTCTGTATTTTGACGATCAGGCGGACGCCTTGCGCTTCGCCTTGGCCGCAGGTTCCGTGATGGCCGGAGATGGATTCAGCGCCACCGACGATCTGATGCAGGAAACAGCGCGAGTAACCCGCATTCGCCTCGACGCGGTCAACGCGGGGAAGGGCAAGAAGCCCAGCCCACCGGAACGGGCGGCGTGAGCGCACCGGGAACTTCCTAGGTGTCTGCTTCGCGCTGTCGGGTCCATTGCGGCGGCATTGCCTGGAAGACTATGAACGGCTTAGTGGACGATCCTTGGTGATCCGCGTCACAGAGTAAGTCACTGGTAGGGGTATAAAGTACGCTCTCTATGTGACTTGTTCGAATCGTTTACGTTGAAGGGATTTGTAAATGAAGGCTTTGTGCGCTTTGCTTCTGTGTATTGTTCTGCCAGCGACTTTGTTCGGCGCTGACGCCCAAAACGGCTACAACGTAAAGTACGATGGCGGCTCGTTGGGCGATATGAAGGTTGGGACCGAGTTGAGACTTGTCATTAATAGCTCAACCGTAACCCTCATGAAAGATCAGACCGCGGTTTCTACACTCCCCGCTTCATCCATCACCGAAGTCAGCTATGGGCAAGATGTTCACCGGCGAGTTGGTGCAGCAATCGGGTTAGCGGTTGTCAGCCTCGGGATCGGTGCATTGATGGCGCTGACCAAATCCAAGAAACACTTCGTCGGTCTGACGTGGGCGGATGGTGACAAGAAGGGCGGCCTCGCGATTCAATGCGACAAGAATGACTATCGAGGAGTTCTTCTTGCCTTGGAAGGCGTGACGGGCAAGAAGGCAGTGAACTCGGACGCCATGACCGTCAAGAACTGATATTAAGGTGAAAGCGGAGTAGCAGGCAGCGAACTAGTATTCGTGAGCGCGAACATCCTGACCACGATTCCCTGAGGCGGGAAGACCTCGCGTGCACGCAGTCAACTGGTTTGCCCATCCGCGCGCGTCTGGTGAGAGGCGGGAACCCTCGATGTTCCTGTTTCGTTCAAGCCGAGTGAGCCTGTGAGGTCTCTTTCAGCGATGCTTTCAAATTGGTCAGCCCCTTCAGTTTCTTCCCAAGACGGGATGTCACCGTTCCCCGGACCAAATCGGGAAACCCACCTTGAGTTCTGCTTCCGATACGCATTGACACCACGTTCCGAGGGTACTGAACTGTAAGAGAAGCCATTTCCTGTAGCCAGTCGAAAGGCATTCTTATGACGCCTTTTTCGGTTGGCCGAATCCCCGTCGGCTTAGTTGTAGCAATCATTCTTCTGGACTCTAGTGGCCGCACCCAGGCCCATCTACAAACCAACCTGCTCGCGAACCGCGTATCTCATCCCGCGTGTGAGGCCACAGCGAACGAACTGGCGCGAGCGTTCCCCGGCGCCGATCTAGGTTGCGGCCGCCATGTGGAATATCTTGGTGTCTATAGTCCGGACGGCAAGTTCAGTGCGGTCTCGAGCTTCTCCCGTTCGCGTTATGGAGATGCTGCCGATTCGGCCACCCGTGGAGTCGCCGACCGGCGTGCGGCCCGACCCAGCGAGGTTCCACCTTTCATCACTCTCCGCCCCAGGGAACGTGTCATCGAAGATTACGAACTACCCGCTCATGCCATTCAACCCGCTAAGGGGCACTCTGTTTTTTCGACCTTGTTTGACGACATCGTAACGCTTGCATACGGTAGAGAGAAGGCGCTGCAGACGCCAACCCGCATGACGACAGACTCCCGCGGGCGCATTATTGTCTCTGATCCTGCCGCCGCGGCGGTTCATATCCTGGACCTGAAGAAACCGTTCCGCATTGCCGGAGGGCCGCATCGCAAGTTACGGCGGCCGGGTGGAGTTGCGGCCGATGCCCAAGACAATATCTACATTGCCGACTCCGAGCGAGGCCTCGTTCTGGTCTACGATTCCGACGGCAGATTTCTCAGGTACATCGGAAAGCGTGGAAACGAGGGCTTCTTTCATCTCCCCGCCGGAATCGCGATTGAACGGAGCAGTGGCCGTCTCTATGTGCTCGACTCCCCTCGCAACCTTCTCTTCGTGCTTGGCCTCGAGGGGAACATCCTCGATCGAATCGGGAGATACCGGGGCGGCGCAAGCCGGGTCGAGTTCAACGCGCCCACCGAAATCGCACTGCTAAGAGACGAGTTAGTTGTTTTGGACTCGGCAGGCTCCCGCATCCAGATTTTGGACTTGCAGGGTAACCCGGTCAGACAATTTCCCATTCGTGTCTTCGCCGGAGGAAATGCCGCCCCCGAGGTCGGGTTGGCGGTGGACTCCGATGCCAACATTTATGTAAGCAATCTCGGAGGCGCGGCCGTCAGAGTGTATGACCGCGTGGGCCATCTCCTTAGCTCCTTCGGGAGCGGCGGCATTCAACTCGGAGAGTTCCTTGCACCCACAGGCCTTTGGATCGACGGCGCAAACCGGATCTACGTTGCAGACACGGACAATCGCCGGGTGCAGGTGTTTCAACTCAGCACTTCGCTGAACCCGTGAGAATTCCGCGAGTGAGATGGGCACGACCCCCGGCACCCATGGGTGAGCCGGGCAAACGGATCCGATTCAGCGCTCGGCGC
>PMCH01000324.1:18465-18644 GCA_003154055.1 Acidobacteriaceae bacterium | reverse complement strand
CTCAGGGGATCAACATATGGGTTGCGAAGGCGCACCGAGCGGGAGAGAACGGGATTTTTCTCCAGCAATTCCTGCTGGCCCGTCACGCCCAGGATGACCCTGCGCGTGCGTTCGAATTCGTCGCGCAGCATGCCGAAAACGCGGTCGCGCATCGCGGAGTCGGCGACCAGATCTGCATA
>PMCH01000324.1:2552-18414 GCA_003154055.1 Acidobacteriaceae bacterium | reverse complement strand
GCCCGCAGATCTTCAAGACTGCGATTCTCAGTGCGGCGGGCGGGGCGGGAGCCGATGCGGGCGTGCTCCAGTTCGTTAACGGGCGTGGCCTGCTCGAAGTACTCCCGGACCTCGGAATTTTCGGCAATGTGCTTTCGGTAGAACGCAAACGCGGATCCCGACATCGATTCCATCGCTTCGTCCCACCGCTGTCTCGATTCGGGCGAGGCCTGCGCCGGCCGTAACACCGCTTCGAGGCAGGCCGCAATCATCGTTTCGAGATTCCATTCCGCGAGCACCGGGTCGGCATACTTCCAGTTCAGGACTTCGCCCTGTTCGGTGATGCGGATTTCGCCCGAGAAATCTCCGGCGGGCTGGGCGAGAATGGCAGCGTGGGTAGGGCCTCCACCGCGCCCTACGGTGCCTCCGCGCCCATGAAACAGGCGTAGCTTCACGCTGCACTCGCGCGCCACCTGGTGCAGGTTCCGCTGCGCTTTGTGTAACTCCCAGGTGCTGGTGAGCATGCCACCGTCTTTGTTAGAGTCGGAGTAACCCAGCATGACTTCGTGCGTGCGTCCCCAGGAGTCGAGCAGCGGCCGGAACTCGGGACCGCTCCAGACGCGGCGCATGATTTCCGGCGAAGAGCGCAGGGCGCCGATCGATTCGAACAGAGGCACCGGCATTAACCCGGGATCTCCGTTGCTGGCCGCGACGGAGACACCGCCAAGCGCCGCAAGCCGGACCACCGCGAAGATATCGTGTTCGGATTGCGTGTTGCTAATAATGAAGTTGCGGATTGCTATTGGGGAGTGTGTCTTCTTTAGCTGGGCAATCGCCCGGAAGGTTGCGAGAAGTTCGACCGTGGGCGCGGAGAGCTCGGGCGGGAACTGAGTTGCTCTTGCCTGCGCCTTTTCCCCAGCTGCCAGGTCAACGAGCGCTTGGGACTGGACGCGGGTGTGCTGGCGAATATCAAGTGCATGCAGGTGGAATCCGAAAATCTGCAGCTTCCGCAAGAGGGGTGAGACGAGCTCCGCCAAACGCTGGCCTTGATTCGCGCAGAGGCTGTCGCGGATGATCCCGAGATCTTCTTCAAATTGCTGCGGCGAATTGTAGGCGTATTCATGTCTCGACGATTTGCGGGTGAAGCGTAAACGGGCGATCAAAAACTCGAGGAAGTGGCGATAGAGTTCGGCTGCGGTAATCTGTTTCCAGCGGGAATATTTTTCGCCGAGTCGTTTTTCGTATTCGCAAACGCGGTGGGCGAGGGCGTCGGATACGCCGATGCGGCGGGTTGACATGCTCAACTGCCCGATCAGCCGCGTGGTTTCAGCAATGTAGTGGTCGACGATGACAAGGCGTGCCATGCCGACCGCATCGCGCGTGGAAGCAGCGGTGACGAAGGGATTGCCATCGCGATCGCCACCGATCCAGGAGCCAAACGTGAGCAGATCGGGAAGTCCGGCGTTGGTGCCGTACACATCGCGCAGCGACTCCTCGAGTTCCGAGTAAAGCCGGGGAAGGGTTTCGAATAGCACCATGGGAAAGTAGTCGAGCCCCATGTGGATCTCATCCCGGACGGTGGGCTTGTTGAGCCGGACTTCATCGGTCTGCCAGAGAGCGGTGATCTCGCCCAGGATCAGCGACTCATATTCCCGGGCCTCTGCATCGGCCAGAGGCAACCGGTCGAGCCGCTCCAGGCATCCGGCAATCCGGCGGCGCTTCAGGCGAATCGTATGCCGCGTGATCTCGGTCGGGTGCGCGGTGAAGACGGGCGTCACTTTGATCGTGCGCAAGGATTCGAGGATTGCGTCAGCGGGTACTCCCGCAGCGTGCAAGCGCACCAGCGTGCCGCGAAACGAGCCGTCGACGTGGGATTTGTCGGCCCGGATCCGGGCGGCGCGCCGTCGCCGTTTACGGTGGTTTGTCTCCGCAAGGTTGGCGAGCTCGAAGTAAATCGCGAAGGCTTTGGTGACGCGGTAGGCATGCTCGACGGACAGAGCGCCGACGATCTCCCGCGCCTGCGCCATCAGGTCTGAGTCGAGTTTTTCAGCGGACACGGTCGCGGACCGCTCGCGGTGCTCGATCATCAAGCGCCGCAGCTGTTCGACGACATTGAAGAACGCCTCCCCTTCCTGCTCCACCAGGACGCGGCCCAGCAAGATACCAAGCGAGCGCACATCGCGGCGCAGAGGGGCTTCCTTGGCAGGATCAGCGGTCGCGGCCGTCAGTTCGGCGAGCCGGTCGGACGGAGCACCCTCGCTCCACAGGGGATTGTCAACCATGGACTATTCTAGCGGTTGGAATCCGGCCCTTCAAAAAACGGCATCCGCCGACAGACCGCGAGTTTGCAGGATGTTCCACGTGGAACATTTGACTATTACTTATAGTTAATATCAATAACTGCAAGCGATTGCAGGGCAATGGGTTGCGGGACTGCTGTCATCACGAACAAAAATCGCAGATGTTACAAATGCGAGAATCGAATCAGTGGAGAAATTTACTGAAGAGAGCGGTACGCAGCGCCCACTCATTCGCAAAGTACGCGCAAGAGTGGGATTCCACGGTCCTGTCTCGCTTGGGACGCTCGTTAATGTTGTGACATCGCGCCGGGCCGAGGCACGGCGGACACCACGACATGATCGGGGCCATCCGCCGGCCGAGCTGGTTTGCCCAGTAGTTATTCCGGTTTCGGTGCGGTGGGCGGAGGAGCAGGCTGGTCGCCCATGCCGTGGTGGTGCATCTTGTCGTGAGGCATCATGCCCATTCCGGGACCCATGGCGTCCATGTGCTTCGACATCTGTTCCATGTGGCCAACCATCACGCTCCACAGATCCACGTTGGCTTGCCAGCGCGCCTTCTCCGTGGGTTCACTGATCTTGGCCAGGTTGGCTTGCAGTTGCTCGAGAGATGCTTTCATCTTAGCCACGTCGGCCTTCATGGCCTCCATGTGATGCTGGTGCATCTCCATCATCTTGTGGTGCTCGGCACCCATCTGGTCATGAGGGGCGGGCGCGCCTGCGGGGGGAGGTGGTGGGGGCGGTGCGCTCTGTGCCGACGCCATCGAGGCCAGAGTCAATATCACGGCGAGTAGAAGGCTCTTGCGATTCATAAGGATTATCCTTTCCGACAATCGATCCAAGTATAGGCCTCGTGCCGCACGTTTCGCGGTTTTCGAAATGTGGGAAGGGGTAGCACGTAAGAACGCCGTCCTGACCGATCCACTCCATGCCAGATAGTTAACCGGGAGAAAAAGCAGGTCCTGCGCTCCGCTCAGGATGACAGGCTGGTGAGAGCCAGAAGGTGGCAGTTATGAAATTGCATGAGAACCGATGCCTGCATTCCCTGCTACTTCGGGCGCTGCGGCCCTGGCGGGCCGCCTGGACGGGTCGGAGACCCGTCCCTACATGGGCTACTTGAGATAGTCAAACAGGCTGAGTTGCGAGATGCGGCCGAGGGCTGCGAGGGTGGCGTTGGTGGAGTTCTGAGCGTTGACCAGGCGGCTGGCGGCCGCTTCGATGTCGGCCCCGGCCAGGCTGTTTTCCTGCCGGCTTAGTTGCAGCTTGGCGGTGCCCAGGTAGTTGGATTGCGACTGGCCCTGGTTCATAGCATTGCCGTAGAAGACGCGCTGTCCGGAGAGATGGTCGAGAGAGTCGCGCACCGATGTGATCGCAGCACTGAATCCCGTGTTCGATTGCATGGCCTGGATCAGGTCGGTCATGGACTGGAACATGTCGTGTCCCGGGGCGATAAAGAGTTGCGATCCAGGCTGGTTCGCGGCAATCCGGTAACCGTCGCCGATCTGCACCGTGTTGATGGCATTGTTGCCGTCATAGCGGACACCCGACGCGACGGTGTTATCTTTTACGAAAGGCGGAGTCGCCGTTACCGTCCCTGAAAATAGGTATCTTCCCTGAAACGAGGTATTCGACAGCGATAGTAACTGGTCCTGGATGCCTTGTAACTCCCCCGTAATGGCCGCGCGGTCCTGGTCGGAGAGCGTGCCATTGGCGCCTTCCACGCCCAGGGTTACAGCGCGCTGCAGTGCCAGCACCACCGAGTTGATGGTGGAATCGGCAGTCTGGAATTGTCCCTGGAGGGAATCGAGACTGGAAAGGTAGCGGGCGTTGAAGGTTGACTGATCGCGGTTCTGGATCAGGACGGCCGCGGCTGCGGGATCGTCCGAGGGCTGGCTCACTCGACGTCCCGAGGAGAGCTGGAGCAGGGCGGTCTCCTGGTCCTGGCGCGTCTGGTTCAGTGCGGCCAGGATGTCTGGAAATGGGTTCGGATTGACGCGCATGGAATCAGTACCTCCCCAGGTTGACGGCGGCGTCGAGCAGGCTATTGACGGTAGTGACGACCCGCGCAGCGGCTTGGTACGCGGTCTGGTAGCGCACGATGTTGGCCGCTTCTTCGTCCAGCGAAACGCCGGAGATGGATGCTCGCTGATCCTCGAGTTGCTGGAGGATCAGGCTGGAGGCGGTGAGGTCGGCGGAGGCGTTGGCCGTATCGCTGCCTACCTGGAACACCAGGCGGGAGTAAAAATCCAAAGGCTTTTGCCCGGCAACCACGGCCTGGTCGTGGACCGCGGAAAGCACGATGAGGTTTCCGTTGCTGCCCGGAGTGCCGTCGGAACTGGCGGCGAGCAATGCTGGATCGGCGATGGCGACGCTAAGGGCGGAGGCAGCGCCCACTCCGCCCGCCGGCGGAGGAACGAACAAGTCCCCACCCGCATTGCCGTTGAGGTCGAACCCGGCGCGGTGAGCGGTATTTAGGGCGGTAGCCAGGCCCGCGGCGAGCTGGTCGAGATTACTCTGAAGGCCCGGGATGGTGGTATCGCGGACAGCGATCAGTCCGCCGAGCTTGCCGCCGGAGAGGGAACTGGTGATGTCCTTGCCTTCGGCGAGGATATGTTCCGTTCCATCGGTGCTGACGAAGGTCTTGAGCGGAAAGCTGGTGGCTTCGGAAACCAGCGGGGTCCCGTTGGAAGTGGTGAGTGCGATCCCATGCTCGGTCTGGATGACGGAAACGTCAACCAGGCCGGAGAGCTGGCGCATGAGGGTGGTGCGCTTGTCGATGAATGCGCTGGCGTCCTCCTTCAAGTTCTCGAGGTTCGTGATCTGGCCATTGACGGTGGCGATCTGCGCGGTGAGGGTGTTGATGTCGTCGACCGTCTGGGTGACGTTGAGATCGAGATTGGCGCGTTGGGTGAGCAGATTTTGCGAACTGGTATTGAAGACCGTGGCCAGATTGCCGGCGGCGGTCAACACTCCCTGCCGCAACGACAGGCTGGAGGGGTCGGTGGAGAGCTGCTGGAGGCTGTCGAAAAACTGGGTGACCGCGCTGCCGATGCCGGAATCGGTGCCGCTGAACGTGACCTGAATCTGTTGCAGCGCTCCGAGGGTTGAGTCGAGCTTTCCCTGCTGTTGCGATTGCTGATCTAGACGGAGTTCGAGGAGGGGATCGCGCAGGCTTTGAATTTTTTCGAGGACCACTCCCATGCCGAAGCTCAAGCTGCCGACCGTCACGGGGTCGCCGGGAACGAACACGGGCCGCTGCCGGGAGAATCCTGGGGTATTGGCATTCGCGACGTTATTGGCGGATGTTTCGAGCGCTTGCTGGTTGGCGAACAAGGCGCTCAAGGCGGTGGAAAGCGAACCGTAGAGTCCTGACATAGCTAATCTCCGACCTGCGCCCGAACCTCGGTTCGGAGCGAACCCGGTTCAGGTGTGTAGGTCAACGCGCAACTCTCAACCACGCGGGCCAGTACCGCGAGGCTGCGTTCCAAGTGCCGCAGCAGGGACCAGTGCACGCGGGTAAGGTGCCGAATCCGCGTTCCCAGGGCGTCCCACTCCTGTTCGAGTTCCGCGGAGTGCGCTATTGCGGCGGAATGCTCAGAAGCCGCGTGGCTGGTTGGCAGGGGGTGCTGGGCGGACTGGAGCCGCAACTGATCCTCGAGCTCGCTCCACTGGCGGCAGAGTTCCGCCTGATGGGCGGCGCCGCGGGCGATTGCCTCCGCATCGTTGCGGACCAGCGCCGACTGGCTTACCTCAAGACTCTCGGCCAGACGGTGGAGGAGCGCGAGCCGCTGTTGGATGAGGTCGCTGAGTTGGGGCAGGGGCATATTCATATCAGGCCAAGTCGTCAATTTCGTGTATAGGGGGATCCGGATTTTCTTCTTCAGTCACTTTTTCAGGCGCAGCCGGGCGGCGGCACTGGGGAGGGGCCTCATGCTGATTGCCGCGCTTTTCAAACACGCGCAACAGCGCCGGGTCGAGACGGTTGGTCAGGAGCGGATCCACGTCTCACCTCGTTTAGCGGGTCCCGGCAGCTGCGCCGAAGTCGGCGGAAATGGCATCCGCGATCTGAGTGTCGCTGACCGCATACTCACCTTTGCCAACCGCCTGGCGCAATGCATCGACTTTCTGTTCCCGAACTTCCGGTTGCGCCAGGACCGCGGCTTCGAGCGTCTGCACTCGCGCCTTATCGAACGAGAACCGTGCCTGGTCAGGTCGGGCCGCGCCGCTTTCCTGGGTGGCGGAGCCCGGCGTTTTCCGGGTTTGGTCCGTCTTAGCCTGCTCCGGACCTTCCGATCCGTGTGCTCTTAGTTCAACTCTCATCGCCCTCACCGATCCTTTCTGCTTCCTACTATCGGCAGATTCTTAGCCGACCTTAATGGGGCAGTAACCCGCGCACATCCTGGGGCTGAGGGTTTGATCGGCGATGTGCAAGAAAACTTTAGAGGCTGCCTCCTAGCTTTGGTTCAACCGGCACTGGGTACTTTGGTTTGTTTCCACTGGTGAAGAATGAGCTGCGCAATGCCGATTCCGCCGCGGGCCGCGATGGCCGAAGCTAGCGCCTGCGTGCCCATGAGGCCATAGGTGCTGCTCCCGGCCGCGCCGTCCTCATCGGAAGTTCCGGAAAAGGTGTTCTGTAACGAGTCGAGCAAGGATCCGAGCAGGATGCCCTCGAAGTCGCGGGCCGCTTTTTCGGCCTTGCCCACGGGGGGGGTGAGAGGTGGGCAGTTGCGCGACCGGTGCTGCCATCGAGATATCCACTAGATCACCTCCAGATCGGCATCGAGCGCTCCGGCAGCCTTGATGGCCTGCAGAATCGAGATCACATCGCGGGCGGTGGCGCCCATGGTTTGCAGGCCATTGACTAACTGTTCGACGCTCGCTCCTTCGCCGACCTCGACGCGGCGGGCGGAAAGCTCCTTGGTCTGTACGTCCGGCTGGCCGACGACTGCAGTTTTCCCTTGCGAGAGCGGTTCGGGCTGGGAAACGCTGAATTCGGTGGAGACCTGCACCAAGAATCCACCATGCAGAATCGACACGGCGCCCAGGCGCACATCTTTTCCCATGACAACGGTTCCGGTACGTTCGTTGACTACAACCCGAGCGCGGCGGTGGACGGCCACGGTGAGGTTCTCAATTTTCGCCATGATGGTGGTGAGGTTGGCGAGACCGGTGGAGGCGGAGTCCACCTCGACGCGTCCGCCATCGCGCGCGGTGGCGACGGCGTGGCCGAATTCGCGGTTGATGGCATCGGAAATGTCGCCAGCGGTACTGAAGTCGGCTTCGCGAAGAAGGAGCGAGAGCGGCACGAGGCGATCGAAGGGGAACGGCAGACTGCGTTCGACTCGTCCGCCGGCAGGGATGCGGCCCACGGTGGGGTGGTTCAACTGTTTGGAGTTGCCGCTACCTCCGGCGGAGAATCCGCCGACTGCGAGGGGACCCTGAGCGGCAGCGTAGACCTGGCCATCGGCGCCGTAGAGCGGGGTCAGAAGGAGCATGCCACCCTCCAGGCTCTTGGCGTCGCCGATGGAGGAAACGGTAATGTCCACCTGCGCGCCGGGCCGCGCGAAGGCGGGAAGATTCGCCGTGACAAATACCGCAGCCACATTGTTGACGCGGACCGAGCCGGCAGGAATCTGCGCGCCCATGCGCTGCAGAATACTGGCCAGGGTCTGGGTGGTGAACACGGTTTGCCGCCGGTCTCCCGTGCCCGCCAGCCCGACAATCATGCCGTATCCGATCAGCGGATTTTCACGGACGCCTTCCACCATGGTGAGATCGCGGATCTTGATCTGCACGGGCGCGGGGTCGGTGGCTGCGGCCAGGGGAACGAACAAGAGGAGAAACGCGGTGGTGAGAGCGGCTTTCATGAAGCTCCTAGAAATTCAGAATCCGCAGAATCAGGCGGAGCAGGGGGTGAGGGGCACGCGTACCGTCACTGATCACACCCTTGCCCTTGATTTCCAGTTCGAGATTGGCGATTGCGTTCGAGAGCACGGAATTGTCGGGACCGACGTCTCCGGGGCGGACCACGCCGCGCACGACAATGTTCTGGCGCTCGTTGTTCATCACGATGGAGCGCTCGGCCTCGACCACCAGATTGCCGCTGGGGAGCACTGTCACGACTCGACCCGCCAGGCTGGTGCGCAGTTTCGAAGTTGAAGTTGCCTGGGCTTTCCCGGCCAGCGTTTCGGCCGAGTGCAAGCCGAGCAGGCTGGCGGCTCCGCCGACTTTGAGCTTTCCGGGGAGCGAATCCACTCCCGAGCTGGCTTTGAAACTGCGATCGGTGCTGACCGCGCCGGTGTTCGAGGCGCTCACGTCCTGCACCACCAGGATGGTGACGAGATCGCCCGCCGAGTGCGCTTTATAGTCGGTGGTGAGCGAAGCCAGCCGTCCCGTATCCACCCAGCAACTGCCGGGCGTGCGGGAGGGGGAAGGCGCTTCCGCAAACTGTACGCGGGCTACATACTTCGCGAGGTTCTCCTCGCGCGACGCTGCCTTGGAGGCCAGCAGCGGACAGGTATTCAGCAAAAGCAAAGACAGCAGAAATAGTCTCACCGAATGCTCCTTTCTCGCTGGGGCAAGACCTCGAGCCAACCCGGGCCCAAAATGCGCGCCCGGAAGATGGCGCCGTCCTGATTGCGCACGCGGATGATGTCGCCCTCGGCACCATGCTCCAGGCAGGTCACGGCGGCCGCCAGATGCAAGCGGTCCCCAAGAAAGACCACCCTCGCCCGGTCCCCGGTGCGCACGACAGTAGGTGGCCGCGCCTGCTTCGAAGGTGGCTTCGAGATCAGCAGCGCATGGAACGCGGATCGTTCCACGCGCACATCCACCAGAAAGGGGACGCATTGTCCGGAAGCGCACTCCAGCCGGAATTGCGCACGCGCGCGATCCGCCTCCCAGCGAACAGCCGCAACCCGCAGCGTCCGCCCGGCCGCCGCGAACAGGGCCGCGGGGAGTTCGATATCGTCGAGCCGCGGCAGTTCGTCTTCGCGGACACCCTGCTGGCGGAGTTCGTCGGTTACCGCCCGATGGATTTCTTCCCGGGTGACGGGCGTCTGGGGCGTGCGTGCTTCTTGTCCCCAGAGAAGAGTGCCGGAGAGGACTCCGAGAGCGAGCATGACATGGGCGATCAATGCGGCACCTCTAGTGGCCAAGGTTGTTCACCAGTTGGAACATTTCGTCGGCGGCGCGCACCACCCGCGAATTGGCCTCGTAGGACCGCTGCGCCACGATCATCTGGATGAATTCATCCACTACACTCACGTTCGACTGTTCGAGATATCCCTGCTCGATTTGTCCCAGGCCCTCGCTGCCGCCGGGCGTCCCCAACACGGGATCGCCCGAGGCGGTGGTGGCGAGGAATAGATTCTTGCCCACGCTGTTGAGGCCTCCGGGATTAGCGAAGAGCGCAAGCTGGATATTGCCCACCTGCTGCGCCGCCGTCTGCCCGGGTTGGGTAACCGACACGGTTCCGTCGGAGCCGATGGTGATGGAAGTCGCCCCCTGCGGGATGGTGATGGAGGGTTCAATGGCGTTCCCGTCGGCAGTGACCACATTGCCCTGCGCGTCCATGTGAAATGCGCCGCCGCGGGTGAAGGCCGTCTCTCCGCTGGGCAACGTGACCTGGAAGAATCCCTGGCCTTCGACGGTGAGGTCGAGCGGGTTGCCGGTGGAGCTCAAATCGCCCTGCAACTGGATGATCTCCGAGGCCGAAGCGCGGGAGCCCAGTCCGATCTGGAGTCCGGCGGCGACGGTGGTCTGCTGGGTTGCTGCCGCCCCCGGCATCACCATGTTCTGGTAGAGCAGATCCTGAAACTGCAGACGCCGGCGCCGGAACCCGGCCGTACTGGCATTGGCCAGGTTATTGGCGACGGTGTCGAGGTTGAGTTGTTGCGCCTGCATTCCGCTGGCGGCGGTGTAAAGAGACCGGAACATCATTCCTCCTATATGCGCGGCAGATCGCCGGTGGCAATGCGGTTGAACTCGCTGTAAAACAGAGACAGAGCGCGCTGCATCATTTCAGCCTGGCGTTGAACCCCGATTAACGCGACCGTTGCTCCCACAGCATTCACGTTGGAAGACTCGATTGCACCCTGCAGGACCGACGTATGGCGCGCCGGGCGCTCGCTGCCTGCGGGCGCGGCCAGCAGAATCTGGCCTTCGGAGGTCAGCGGCGTGCCAGGAGAGAACTCGGTAAGCCGGACCCGGCCGGCGACCGCGCCCTTTACGGACAGCGTTCCATCCGCGCTGATGGACACGGCTCCGGCGGGAACCCGGATCGCGCCTGTCTCCCCCAGAACGAGGTCACCGTTTCCAGTGACCAGTTGTCCGCTGGGAGAAACCCTGAAGTTTCCATTGCGCGTGTAGCGCGTGCCGCGGGAGGTCTGGATGGTGAAAAATCCGTCCCCCTGGATGCCCAGATCGAGCGGGTTGCCCGTGCTCTCCAGGTTGCCGGCGCTCAGGTCCAGATGCGTCCCTTCGAGCACGCCATAGTTGTAGGTGGTCTGATTGAGCAGGCTGGCGGTCGCGGGACGTGCCAGCGCGATCAGCGACTGAAAGGCGGTCTGCTGCCCGCGAAATCCGGCGGTGTTCAGGTTGGCGAGATTGTGCGCGGCCACTTCGAGAGCCTGGCTCTGGGCCCGAAGTCCGGCGCAAGCTGCATAGAATCCGCTGTCCATGTGGGCTCCTTCTGCCAGGAACGGAGAAGCACGCCAGGGGCCACGCAGGGGAGAGCGCGGCTTGCGCAAATATCGTGTCCTGAGCCGTTTACGAGGCTGGCACGACAAGGTGAAGATGAGAGGAGTCTTAGTTTTCGCGATCCAGGCAGACTCTGCCGGGTGTTACGCGGACACCCGGCAAAGTTTGTCCCTGGGCAGAGGTGCCCCAGAAAAGTATCAGCTGTGGAGATCGAGGCGAACGATGACGGGCATGCTTTCAAATAGCATGGTAGTTTCCAGGCATCCGCCATCGGCCAGGGAGTGGAAGCTGTATTCTCCGCCGGTAATGACGGTGGGCACACTCAGCATGCAGGTGCCGTCCATGCCGGAAAGCTTATTTTTGAAGTTGCCCGCGACCATATTGCAGATTTCTCCCAGCGCATCCCAGACATGATCTTCCGAGCGGACGGTCTCCGCGCCCAGCATGTGTTTGGCTACCGCGGTGGCAGTGCGGGTACTGCAGCACACGGTCAGCACGCCACAGGCGGAGCCAGCCAGGCCCACCATGCCGGTGATGTCGCCGCCAGTCCGGTGTTCCGACCCAGAGGCCGGCTCCAACCGGCAACCCAGCATGATCTCGAACACCTCCTGCAAGGCCAGTTCAAGGATGGGCAGCCAGTTTTCTTCTTGGGCGCGCGCCGCAATGGAGGTATCTGTTTTCATGACTTCTTTTCCAACGCCTTTTCCAGCACCGGCAAGACGTGTTCCTTTACCTGATCGGGAGTGAACGGCTTGCGGATATAGCCGCGGGCCCCAGCGGAAAGCGCCTGCACCACGTGGGACTCGCTGCCTTCGGTGGTAATCATTACGATGGGGACGCCCTTTGCACTCTCCACGGTGCCGATCTGGCGGACGAATTCCAGGCCGTCCATCACCGGCATGTTGATATCGCACAGGATCAGGTCGACGGGGTTGTCCCGTAGCACGCCCAGCGCCTCGGCGCCGTTTCCGGCTTCCACGATTTTCTCCAAATCGAGCCCCGCCTGGCGCAAGGAGCGTTCGATGATCTTGCGCATCACGGAGGAGTCATCCACTATGAGCGCCCGGATTTTGTTCATGGTTCCGCCACTCTGCGGTTCGCGGTCGGGCCGTGAAGCCGCGTGCCGCCGGGTTTTCCGGCCGACGAACGTCCCATCGGCAAGTTGGGGGTAGCGCTTTAGAGAGGCGGATGTGGAGCGCATTAGAGAATTCTAGGGATTGGGAATGTGGAGGGTGAAATACGGGCGGCCGATAGATGGTTCTGCGGGTCTACCTTTTCGTTCGGGGAATCCGCTATGCTTATGAATAGCTATGACCTTGCTCGATGCGCAGAAGTATGACTTTGCCAAGCAGCGGCGCCGCCGGATCATGATCGCGGTAGGCATCGTGGTGGTGCTGGTCCTGCTGGTGATTGGGTGGACCAACCGGTACTGGCGGGAGAAGAGGATTGGCGGGCAGTTTTTTGCCGCGTTACAAAAGAAAGATTACGAAACGGCATACGGGATCTATTTCGCCGATCCGGACTGGAAGGGGCATCAGCAAAATCATTCGCAGTATCCGTATGGCGACTTCTATCGGGACTGGGGACCGGGCGGGGACTGGGGCGTGGTCCAGAACTACGAAGTTTACGGCGCCAGCAACTGTCCGGGGTCGGGGCGCGGGGTGGTGGTGGATGTGATCGTCAACCACCGGCAAGAACACGCGCAGGTGTGGGTGGAGAGCGGGACGCACGCTATCAGTTTGCCGCCTTGTACGCTGGAGTTTCGGTGAGGGGCGGGGGGCTCGAGCAGCCGTTTGGAATAGCTGGGGTTGCAGACAGACGAAAGTGATCGTGGTCATTGACAAAGCCCAGCTGAACTCTATTCACTGGCAGTCTCGGCTGAGATATAGGAAGGCGAGTACAGCCTGTGCGATCCCCGCGTTTTTCCGATCTAGCTGCATTCGCCCTGGTCTTCTGTTGCGTCTACTCCTTTGCGTCTGCGCCGGGAAGCACGAAGCCCATCCTGGATTTGGATTTAGCCAGCGAACTCTGTGATTTACGCGCACAGCAGCCGTACAACGATCCGCCAGCCGGTGTGGACTTTTTGTCGGAGAACGAACTGATTGTCTACACCGTGTGCCACACGGAGGGCGCGCTCGCGGAGCGCGGCGATCTCCCGCAGACCTACCCGAATCATCTCAAGGCGGTGGTTATTGATCTTTCGGCGGGGACAATTCAGCGGCGTTTCGATTGGCCGACCCGCGGGCGCGGGTCGCTGCTGCGCGTCACTCACAGCGGACAACTGCTGCTGAAGCTCGACAACGTGATCCAGATTCTGAAACCGGACAAGACGCCCATTGCCAGCCTCAAGATCCCCAAGGTCAGCCCATCCGACGTCGTGTGGGCTGCAATGTCTCCGGCTGTCGATGCACTGGCCGTCACGCTGAGTTCCGGCGCTCCGGACAACAAGACCGTCAACGGCGTTGCTATTCTCGACTCGCGCAACTTGCAACCCCTTGCCCGCTGGCATGAAAGCGGGGACTGGGAGAACTTGTCTGCCTCCACGAAGTCCGTCGTTCACGCCGTCAATGACGGCAGTGGTTTGGAATTCCAGGGGCTGGAAACCATTGAGCAGAATGCCCCTCGGTGGACTTCGGCGTGGTCGGGCTCCAAAATCCCCTCGCACCCGCTGTTCGTAGCTGATTCCACTCTTGTGTTCCCGGCAGGCGATTCCGTTTATTTGTTCGATGAAAGAGACAAGAAGCTTCTACGGGGCGGATGTTCCCATTTCCCGGACTCAGCGGCTTTCCGTTTTGCCGCCCTTTCTCCGCCACGTGCCGGCAGAATTGCGGTTTCACGATCTGGAGAAACTCTGGGAACCGTTTGCCTGCAAGCTTTCAACGGAACGACTCGAACGGGGGGGATCGCGCAGGTCGAAGTCTATTCAGTCAATCCCCTCCGCGTCATTGATTCGATTCCCCTGGAGAACACCACACTATCGGAGCCGGATCTCGCTCTCTCGCCGCGGGGGGCGCAGTTGGCGTATATCGACAGACTCCATCTGAAGGTTTTTTCTGTCAAGGCTCCTTCTGGCGGAAAGGAGGACGTCGCCCGTAGGGATCGGATCAATGAAACCGCCGGTGCCGGACCGCCACCAAAATGGGGCCATTCACCTCAGCCGGATTCCACGGCCATTTTCCACACTACTGCGCGGCTGGTGACAGTGGATGTAGTCGCCACGAATAGCAAAGGCGAATTTGTTCCTGACCTGAAAGTCGAGGATTTCACAGTACGCGAGGACGGCAAGAACCAAACAATTTCATCGTTCAGCGCTCACATTCGAGACGGACAGAGTTCGACGCCTCTCGCATCTTCCTCGCAGGCGCAGTTGCCGAACAATCAGTACACAAATATCGCGACGCGGGAACCCGGACAAACGGTCACAATGATTCTCTTCGACCTGCTGAACACGGCGAGTCCGGACCAAGTTCGCGCCCGCAAACATATGGTGCAATTCCTGCAGAACCTCCCGCCTGGGCAGAAGGTGGCGTTGTTCGCCCTCAGCAACAGGCTGAGCCTGATTCAGGGATTTAGCGGGGATTCGAATACGCTGACAGCTGCAGCGAATGCGATTTTGTCGAACCGTGTGCAGCCAATGCTTGCGGCTTCGGAGGCTCAACTGCAACAGGCGCAAGTGAGAGCAGACCTGGAAAAGAGCCGAGGTGACCAAACCGCACAAAAGATCGCCGACGCGATGGCAAGCGAGGCGCGTGCGATTCGTGGCATGAGTGCCTGCACGATGCTGGATGCAATGAAGGCCCTGGCGCGTACGGCTTCCGGCTATCCGGGGAGAAAGACTCTCATCTGGCTTTCGGCTGATTTTCCACTTCCGCTCTACGCGGATGATCCTAAAACTGCGAGTCCTTGCCAGCCGAAAATCCGTGAGGCCATGAACCAGTTGAGCGCCGCAGAGATTGCCGTTTACCCAGTCGACGTGCAGGGATTGGCCACCGCTGGAATCGCCATCAGTACCCCGAACTCTGTCGAGGGTTCTCTGCAGCAGGAGACCACGACAGCGTCTCAGCGACAGACGTTCACACGGATGAATTTGCAGGCGACCATGGATGATCTGGCGCGGGAGACTGGAGGCCACGCTTTTTACGGCACTAACGATCTGCAAGATACCATGGTACGGGCTCTGCAGCATGGCAGGAACAGCTACACCTTGACATACGTTCCCAGCAATGCTGATTGGAGCGGCAAGTACCGCAAGATCGATGTGAAACTCTCCCGAACGGGGGCCACACTAAGCTACCGGCGCGGATACTACGCACTGGCGGAGAAGCAACTCTCAGGCAATCAGGCAACGCAACTCCTGGCCGAAGCCATGATTCCTGCGGTACCGGAATCCACGATGCTTCCCCTACGAGTGCGCGTTCTCCCTCCCGACCAGCAACGCAAGACAGTCGCCATCGATTACCAGCTCGATGCTCACGATCTGAGCTTTGCCGAGAACCCCGAGAATCTTCAGTGTGCCACTATCGACCTGCTAGCAACCGCGTGGGGCAGCCAATATAAGGACGCCGGGCATCTCTCCAACACTCTGGACATGGCCCTGCATGCGGAAACTTATCAGGAGGTCCTGCAGAACGGCATCACCGCGCACGATGACCTCGAACTCAAACCGGGAACCTACACGCTGCGCATCGGAGTGATCGATCGGGCAACACAGAAAATCGGAACTGTAGACGTCCCGCTCATCATCCCGGAACATTGAAACCCGAACCGGTCACACGGTGTCAACGGCTGGTAACGTCGACTTTACTAAGCGAATGACATCGTTACAACCCGGATGTGCGCCGAGTGCCATCAGTTTGCCGCCTTGCACGCCGGAGTTTCGGTGAGGG
>PMCH01000324.1:946-2467 GCA_003154055.1 Acidobacteriaceae bacterium | reverse complement strand
CACTTCCAGCTTCCTTCCGTGGGCGCTCTTTCCCAGGTCATAAGCATCCTGATGCTCACGGTGGCCGGTGAAGTCCTTCACAAAGAAGATGGCTTTCACCCCCTCCAACTTCACATCGGTGCCCAGGTGGTGGGGAGAACTTTCCTCGGGAAAGAGGCGGAATACCTCTCGAAGGGGAGAGAAGTTGAACACAAATCCCTTGAGGCGTTGCCCGTCCTGGCAGCCCACAACGACCTTACTCGCCTTGTTCAGTTGCGTAGGCGGCGTAACCATTTCGATAGCGTACTCCTTTTGATGACAGAAGAAGAACCGCTATCTCAACAGCTTCCTTATTGAGGGTGAAGTCGGCGCTTGCAGGCTAGCTGCAGCCGATGTGCACGATCAAGCGCGGCTCAGTGCCCCGGTGCGGAACCTTTTTGCGGCCAAGATCGCGAGCACGATGAAGATCGTCAGCACGATCAGCTGTGCGACCAGGAAGGGCGGCTCCTTCTGCGTGGGGGCCATCGCCTTCAGGGCTGGTATTTTCAGGAACGACTGCACGACCGCGACGAAAGGCGGCGTTATCTCGCTGGTCGTGCTGACGGTTGCGATCCTCGCGCGCTACGTGTTCAATCTCGCCGGCGGCGCGTCCTTTCAGAAAAGAGGTTGATGTTTGCGCGGTGCGTTGGGCGCCGCTCAGGCCCGGTAGACCCCACAAAAACAATGTCGAGCATTCTACTTCTGAGATGGGAGTGTGGGGAACACCCAGGGGCACCGGGGCTAAAGCCCACATTTTCAAGAATTCCAACGCGGCCCTGAAGGGCCGCTCTTCCACGGTGGCGCGCCAACATTTGGAAAGGTTGCTCGACCGGAAAGATTGCTATGCAGCGGTCGGCGGGCGACGAGTTGAGACGGAGAATCTTTCCGGAGCGTGCGGTCTACTGCGGTTGGTAGAATGTCTGCCCATATGCCGATTGCTGAGCAGGTTTCTTCTACGGGGCTGGATCTTGAGTGGGTTCGATCACAGTTTCCTTCGCTGGCGCAGAGTGTGGATGGGCGTCCGGCAGTGTTTCTCGACGGGCCGGGCGGGACACAGGTTCCGCAGCGGGTGATTGACGCCATCTCGGAGTATCTCGCCGTCAACAACGCCAATACCGGTGGGGCTTATCAGACCAGCCGTAATACCGATCGGATGATTGCCGAGGCGCGGGCGGCGATGGGCGACTTCCTGAATTGCGATGCGGACGAAGTCGTGATCGGGCCGAACATGACCACGCTCACCTACGCGATGTCGCGGGCGATTGGGCGCGAGCTCGAGCCGGGGGACGAGATCGTGCTCACGCTGCTCGATCATGACGCGAATTTTTCTCCGTGGAAGGCGCTTTCAGAAAAGGGCGTCACCATTCGGACGGCGGCCTTCAATCCGGCGGACTGCACGCTCGACATGCACGACCTGGCGCGGAAGATCAACAGCCACACACGGCTGGTGGCGGTGGGATACGCGTCGAATGCGGTGGGGACCATTAATAATGTGGCGGAAGT
>PMCH01000324.1:0-940 GCA_003154055.1 Acidobacteriaceae bacterium | reverse complement strand
TGTACGGAAAGCGCGAGCATTTGAAAAGGCTGAAGCCTTACAAGGTACGTCCGAATACCGACAACATTCCGAATTGCTGGGAATGGGGGACGCTGAACCATGAGTGCATCGCGGGGATCAAGGCTTGCGTGGGTTATTGGGAAGAGCTGGGGCGGCGAGCAAAGCCGGGGGCGTCTTCGCGGCGGGCGGCCATTGTGGCGGCGCATGAGGCGATCCATCCGCATGAGCGAGCGATGATGGAGAAGATGATCGCGGGGCTGATGGCAATTCCGGGGCTGAAACTGTATGGGATCAGCGATCCGCAGCGGTTCGAGAGCCGGTGCGCGACGATTGTGGTGCGTGTTGAAGGCTTCACGCCACTGGAACTGGCGACGAAGTTGGGCGAGCGCGGGTTCTTTGCATGGGACGGGAATTACTACGCGCTCAACGTGACCGAGCAGCTGGATGTGGAGCGGTTGGGAGGATTCTTGCGGATCGGGATAGTGCATTACAACACGATGGAGGAAGTGGAGAGCTTGCTGGGGGCGATGCGGGAGATTGTGGGCTAGGCAGGAAAGCCGGCGGGGACGCCGGCGCTACCGTCTAGAGCGTTTCCTGCGAGTCTGCTTCGGCTGAACTTGCCTGGCGTGACGGCGTTTTGTTGTTGGTCGCTTCTCGCGGAGTTCTTCTACCTTTGTTCCCCTTCCTACTAAGACACCCTTTGCCAGGCCGATGAAGAGGCCATGCTCTACCACGCCGGGGAGATCGTTGAGGGCGCGGGCCAGGGCGGGCGGATCGGAGATCTTTCCGAAGCTGCAATCGAGGATGTGATGGCCTTCGTCGGTAATGAAAGGCGTGCCGTCGGGCTTGGTGCGCAGTTTGGTGGTCGCGCCCAGCGCAGCGATCTTCTTTTCGAGGACGACTCTTGCGAAGGGGATGATTTCGACCGGCAACGGAAATT
>PMCH01000284.1 GCA_003154055.1 Acidobacteriaceae bacterium | reverse complement strand
GAAGCGAGGGAAGCCGAGCTTCAGGCAGAGAAGATTGTTCTAGCGGAAGTGCAAGGCTTCCGAAAAGAGCTGATGGGGGACGGCGCAACGCCCGCAATCATTGCCCTGCGCCATCGCCTGGATGAAATTTGCCAGCAAGAACTGGAATCCTTCCGGCTCGAACAGGGACCATTCCCCAAGGACCAGGATCAACTGATCGCGGCTGTCAGCGCTCGTATTACTCACAAGATCGCCGGATCGCTGGCCCGGAGAGCGGGATCGCGGCTTTGAGCTTTTAGCTCTTGGCTTCTAGCTTTCGAGTTCAAGTTCTGATCAACCAGCCGGGTGCGGATGGAGCGCCACGAATCGTTCCATCCAGTCTAATTCCATTCACTCTAACAAGAAAAAAGGCTCCAACTCAGAGAGATGGAGCCCATGCCCGAAAGCCGAGAGCCTAAAGCCAAACGCCCACTACCAGCTCAACTTCAGCGCAAACTGGAACTGCCGCGGATCGAAGGCAGAGGTCGCCTTCTGGCCGCTGTTCCAGAGCGGGTTTACGTCGGTTACGTTGAACTTGTTGATCAGGTTGAAGACGTCCATCATGGCATCGAGCGAGACCCGCTCGCCCAGCGGGATGCGTTTCGCCACCCGCAAGTCAATGAACACGTTCGAGGGTTTGGTCCCGGCATTGCGGCCGAGATTGCCGATGACGGTGCCATCGAGGAAGCAGGCGGGCTGCAGGAATCCCGTCGGGGAGGTTTTGGAGGCAGCGGCCGTGTCGCCGCAAGCGTTAATCGGGGTTCCAGAGGGCACGATCAGAGGGCGGTCCGTAGGAGTGGAGAAATCGAAGTTGCGATCATCGCCGGTGATGATGTTGAACGGCCGGCCCGATACAGCTTCGAAGATGGGCGCGACGGTCCAGTCACTGAAGAGTTTGCGCGCGAAGCCGTCGCCTAAGCGTCCGCTTTGATAGACCGCACTAAAGACAAAACGATGGCGCTGGTCGAACAGCGAGTTCGAGCGGTCTGCATTGGGGTTGAAGTTGTCCTGCGGCTCGAGCGGCGATTGCAGGTCAGTTGAGTCGTCGATGGCGTGCGACCAGGTGTACGACGCCAGGAACTCGTAGTGCTGGCCGAAGCGCTTGCGCAAGTTAGCAGTCAGGGCGTGATAGACCGAACTACCGCTCGACGTGTTGGCTGGCATATCGCTGAAGGGGACACAGTTGGTGAAGGTTGGCGGAGTCGGGTCGCAAGTGGAATGGAGCCCGTCTGCTTGCAGGATCCCGTTTGCAAACGTAAGGCAAGGGGTGCCGAGGAAAAACTGCCCGATGGAGGGATTCAGCCCTGACGGCCGGAAGAAACTGGTGAGCGCTGCCGAGACCCAAGGTAGACCTCCCAGACCGATCCCGCAAGGAGCGGCCCCGGTTCCAACCGCGAGAGGTCCGAGGGAAGAATTCGAGTTGGGGTCACCGGTCGCGATCTGCCAGTTCGACAACAGCGCCGAGGTTACAACCGTGTTCTTGTTGATCGGGCGGTTGTTGTGGCGGCCGCCGGTAAAATTCCATTCCAAGCCCAACGAGAAATCGTGCCCCAACTGGCGTTCATAGCTCAGGTTCGCCTGGTTGGTATAGGCATAGACAAACTTGCTGTCGTTGGGAAAACCAAACGGCTGAATTGCGAGAGGAACGCCCGCGGACAAGTAATTCTGGTTCGTGAACACCGATTGAGCACCGGCGGTGGGATCAAAACGCTGATTGTCCGGTTGATAAGTGAAAGCGGCAGGCAAACAACCCAGCAAGCCTTGGAACGCGTTACTGGCATTCAGGTTCGAGAGTTGGGCATTACAGCCGCCCGGAGCACCGGGGAACAACACGATCTGCGGCGCCTTGCTGCCATCCGCTTGATCAGCCAGGAAGACCAGACCCAACAACGGATGATCGTAGAACAATCCATAGGAAGCGCGGATCACGCTCTTGCCATCCTTCATTGGATCCCAGGCAATTCCAATCCGAGGCGCGATGTTGTTGTAGTCGCGCGGTACCCCCTTCGCGAGACCGAGAAATTGCTGGCCATACGCGGCAAACTGGTTTTGCGGAGGGAACTGCGGTGTGAACTCCACGTCGTAACGCACGCCATAGTTCAGCGTGAGGTTGGATTTGATTCTCCAGCTGTCCTGGAGGAAGGCGCCGACCGTCTTGTTCGAGAAAGTGTCATGCGCATCGCCGACGCCCTGGATGAAGTTGGATGGGAATCCGGCACCGTAGGTCTGAACCGCACTAAAGGCCGGAAAGGGAACGCCCGGCGGAGGGGCAACCGGCGGGTTGTCGAACCCTAAGGCCTGCTGACCGAAGTTGTAAACGCCCCCAAAGTTCACAGTGAAGTCGGCGAGCACGGGAAGAAAATTCACATCAACGCCGAACTTGATATTGTGGCTGCCCTTGGACCAGGAAAAGTTGTCCGTCATTTGATAGCGCTGTTCGGTGCGCTTGATATAGGAGAAGGGTTCGCGACCGAAGAAAGCGAATCCCGGAATATTGACTGCGGGATTCTGGCCACCTGGACCGTGGGAAGGCCCATAGAAAAGTCCGCGACGCGAGTACTGGAAACGGAACTCGTTGATCTTATTGTTGCCGATGGTCCACTGGTCCTGACCCATGACGGAGAAGTCGTGGAAGTTTTGAGTGGAGGTGCGCGAGAGCGCGTTCTGGCCAAAATTCTGCGGACCTTGCGCTTGCACCTGGATGCCGGTCACGTCGCTGGGACTTGCACCACCACGCAAGGTCAGCCGATTGTTCGTCGAGAAGTTGTGATCCAGCCGGAGCGAGTAAACATCAGTACGCTCCGATACCGGGAAGTTGCCGAGCAGACTGTTCAGCGGCACGAATGACTGGGGGACGAAGCAGGGTGGAGTTTGGCACGAGGTGGGAAAACCGCTGAAGCCGCCGAACTGGGCGGGCCACGCTCCATTCACTGCCATGCCCGAGGAGAGGCCAGCTAGTCCAGCATATTGGCCGACTTCCGCGCCGAAGCCGCTCGGGTCTCCCTGTTCTTGCGCTAATACGGCGGGGTTGGTCAAGAAGCCAATCTGTTCCGGGGTGAGTTCCAAAGTTCCTAGAGGCAGACCGACAAGAGTGGTGTCAAACGGAACTAGTCCGAAATTATTAGCCCCAATCGACGAAAACCCCGTCTCCTGCCGCCAGGTTCCTTCCCACGAGAAGAAGTAATAGGTTTTATCCTTCTTAATCGGTCCGCCAAAGGCCACTCCATCTTGTGAGCGCGTATACGCGGGGTCTTTCACGGTTGAGAAGGGGTTTACCGCCTGGAATTTGCGGTTGCGCAGATAACCGTAGGCGCTGCCGTGGAAATCATTGCTGCCCGACTTGGTGATGATGTTGACCACGCCGCCGGCGGCGCGTCCGTATTCGGCCGAGTAGCCGTTGGTCTGGATCTGAAATTCCTGCACCGCTTCCTGCGAGACGGTCGACCGGATGCCGTTCGTGGAATTGTCTACGGCGTCGGCACCGTCCACGTTGACCAGGTTCGAGCGGGCGCGCTGGCCGCTCATGTTCAGGCCGGAGGTAGGAGCGGCGCCGATCGAGGGCGCCGTATCGCGGGCCAGGCGCGAATCGGTCAGGGCGAAATTGATGTAGTTGCGGCCGTTGATGGGCAGGTTCGCAATTCGCTGTTCGTTGATGGTGTCGGTCGAGGAAGAACGCTGCGTCTCGACCAGCTCCGCCTCGGAGGTGACGGTGATCGTTTCCTTGGTCCCAGCCACCGAGAGGTTGATGGGAAGGTCGCGCATCTGTCCGACGGTGACGGCTTGATTCTCAGCCTCGACCACCGCAAACCCGGCGGCCTCGACCCGCACGGTGTAGGTGCCGGGAGGCAATGCCAGCAGGCGGTATTCGCCTTCCACGTTGGCCGTAGTGGAGCGCTCGAAGGCGCGCGCCTGATCGCGGGCGGTGACGGTGGCGTTGGTAACGATGCCGCCTTTGGGGTCTCTGACGGTCACGTGGAGATCGCCCGTGGCCGCGCCCTGGGCGAAGGCCCACTGGCACATCAGCAACAACCAGACGGCA
>PMCH01000360.1 GCA_003154055.1 Acidobacteriaceae bacterium | reverse complement strand
TAGATGAAAACACTCTTGGCTATTTCCCCGATCGAGACATTGACCGTCGCGCCCTGAAGCCCAAGCTTTGCGGGAAGCACCGTGATGAACACCCAGGCATATACCGAGTAGAAGAACACCTGGAACAGCGAGTTGAAAGCAACCAGCCCCGCGGCATATTCCGTATCTCCCTTGGCCAGTTCGTTCCAGACAATCACCATCGCAATACAGCGGGCCAGCCCGATCATGATGAGTCCCGCCATGTATTCCGGGTATCCGCGCAGGAACACGACCGCGAGAATGAACATGAGGATCGGACCGACGATCCAGTTCTGGACGAGCGAGAGGCCAAGCACACGCTTATTGCGGAAGACTTCGTGCAGTTCCTCGTACCGCACTTTCGTGAACGGCGGGTACATCATCACGATGAGCCCCACCGCAATCGGAATCGAAGTGGTGCCAATGCTGAAGCGATTCAGAAAGGGCACGACTCCCGGCACCAGCCATCCCAGGACGACCCCGACGGCCATCGCTGTGAAGATCCATGCGGTCAGATAACGGTCCAGAAAGCTGAGACGGCGGGTGGACTTCATTTCGGAAGTTTCCTGACGGCTTGATCGGCGCTACTTGAACAGCGATTGATTTGCGGCTTCTCCGATTCGAAATAGGAAGTGATCGGCATGTCCGGCTATTGCCTGCCGATGTCGTCTACTTGTCGCTTGAGCGCAAGGCGGTCCAGAGTGGCGAGGGGAAGGGAAAGAAACAAGCTGATTCGCCGGTCGAGAATGAGGAACGCTTCCCGAAAGGCGCGCTCCACCTCGGCGGCATTTCCCTGAACGGCGGCCGGATCAGAGACGCCCCAGTGAGCGGTCATCGGCTGGCCCGGCCAGATGGGGCACGTTTCCTTGGCCGCGTTGTCGCAAACGGTGAAAACGAAATGCAACTCGAGAGCGCCGGGACGAGCAAATTCCTCCCAACTCTTGCTGCGAAGGCCCGCCACCGAGATATGAGCCTTCTCGATCTCCTGGAGCGCTTCGGGCCGCACCGCTCCCGACGGATGGCTTCCCGCACTGTAGGCGGTGAATGCAGGCTTTCCTTTGTGGTTCAGGATCGCTTCGGCCATGATCGAGCGCGCTGAGTTGCCGGTGCACAGAAACAGAACGTTGTAGTGATGCGACATCAATACTCCCGTCGTTGACTGAGATCGGGGAACGTTACTTGCAACAGGTTGGACCACAGCACGATTCCTTGCTTCGTGTTGGTTTCACGGCCCGCACAAACGCGCTCATGAACTTCTCGTCCACCTGGGAAGCGATGGCATCCACATCAATGCCTTCTCCGGAGAGGAAAGCGCGGGCATCCTCCGCGCGGTAGATGCGGGTCGGTTCCAATTCAATCTGCTCAAAGCCGGCGGCGGCCAGCTTGCCCAGGTACTCCTTTTCCTCCAGCGCGCCGGCCACACAACCGACCCAAAGCAAAACGCTCTGCCGGATCTCAGGAATCATCTGGCCACGAGTCACTACATCGGAGACCGCCAGGCGTCCACCCGGTTTCAGCACGCGAAAGGCCTCGCGCAGCACACGATCCTTGTCTGCCGAGAGATTGATCACGCAATTCGAGATGATCACGTCTACCGAGTTATCCGGCAGCGGAATGTTTTCGATCTCGCCCTTGAGGAACTCGACGTTCTCCGCCCCGGCCTTGCGCTTGTTTTCGTTGGCGAGCGCCAGCATCTCATCGGTCATGTCGAGCCCGTAAGCCTTGCCGGTGGGCCCCACGCGCCTGGCCGACAACAGCACGTCAATTCCGCCGCCCGAGCCCAGATCGAGTACCGTCTCTCCCGGGTTCAACCTGGCAAGCGCCGTGGGATTGCCGCAGCCCAGCGACGCCAGTAGTGCCTCCTCCGGAATTTGGCCCGTTTGGGATTCATCGTAGAGCTTTCCAGTAATCGGGTCGGAGCAATGCTGGTCCGTTGCCGGCGCGGCCCCGCAGCAACTGCTGCCACCCCTGGTGACCCGCAGCGCGGCCTGGCCGTACTTTTCCTTCACAACGTCCTTAATATTGGTCTCTGCCATGATGGCTCCTCCTACTTACAGAATTGAACAATGTCTCGCGGTTTGATGGCGCTGCTTCGGGTGCAGCATTCGGCGTACAGAAATTGCAGTACCTCGCGGAGCGCTTCGGTGTTCGCGGTATAGCGCAGGAAGGTTCCCTCGCGCTTCACCTGCACCAGGTCTTCGTTCTTGAGTTTGTCGAGATGATGGGAAAGGGTAGAGTTCGGGATATCGAGTTCGCTCTGGATGTCCCCGACTACCAGGCCGTCAGGATGCGCCGTGAGCAGCAGTTGCATGATCCGCAGCCGGGGCTCGGTTCCCATGGCGGAAAACATGTCGGCGTACTTGGCGACGCGTTCGCTGGCCTTTACGGCTGCTGTAACCATAATTCGATAATACTAGAAATATGGATACTGTCAAGATCAAAGGAGACACGGATGGCCCGGGTGGAACTATGCCTCCCACACCCATCGGCCGCCTGCCATGGTGCGCTCAATGGGAATGTTGATGATGTTGTACGGATCTTCTTTGAACACGTCGCGCCCAAGAACTACCAAATCTGCCAACTTGCCCGCCTCGATGGAGCCCTTCAGGTTCTCTTCGTACGACGCGTAAGCGCCGTTGATCGTGCCGACGCGAATGGCCTCTTCGAGGGTGATCTTCTGCTGTGGCCCCCAGACGTTGCCCTTGGCGTCGGTGCGAGTCACTTCGGATTGCAGGGCCATCATCGGCTCGAATGGCCCGGGCGGATAGTCCGATGCCTGCGTGGGCCGGATGCCGGCGTCAATAAAGCTGCGCAGCGCGAACATGTGGTTCACCCGTTCCGGTCCATACTCTTTCATCTTTTCGCCGTGATAGTAAGCGTAGGTGGAAAACGGAGTTGGAATTGCGCCCAGCGCTTTGATCCGCGCCACCAGCGAGTCATTCACCACCGTGCAATGCTCGAAGCGGTAGCGTGCATCCGGGCGCGGCATCTCCTTCTGCAGACGCTCGTATACCCGCAGTGTGATGTCGATTGCGATATCGCCATTGGCGTGCGTGCCGAGTTGCCATCCGGCAGCATGTGCCTTGCGCGCCTGCTGGTAGAGTTCTTCTTCCGGAGTCACCAGGATTCCATAGTCGTCGGGTCTCCCGATGTAGGGCTGCGACAGGCGCGCCGTGCGCTCGGAGATGGAACCGTCGCAGACCATTTTCTGCGCGCCGACTTTTACCCACTCGTCGCCCAGTCCGGTCTTCACGCCCGCGGCGAGCATCTGGTCCATGAACGCCTGATAAATATGGCAGTACACGCGCATCTTGAGCTGGCCGGCTTCGCGGGAGTCCTGGTAGGCGCGCAAGTCGTCGGGCGTGCCCTCGGCGTCGGTGACAGACGTGATCCCGGTGCGCGTCATCATCTGGGAAATCAGGCGAACGCCCTCGCGGTGGTCTTCGCGCGTGAAGTTCGAGGGGATGACCTTCTCGAATGCATCTTTACCGTGTTCGCGGACGTGCCCGGTCAGGCGGCCGGTGGCGGGATCGTGATCGTACTTGCCGCCGGGAGGGTCGGACGCCTTGTCGTCAAGCTTGGCCAGCTTCAGCGCCGTGGAGTTGACCCAGGCCGTGTGTCCGCCGCGGTGTTCCACAAACACCGGATGATCGGGAAGGGCAGCGTCGAGTTCTTCGCGCGTGAGTGGGCGGCCTTCCGAAGTCTTCGTGTCGTCGTACTTGAAGCCGAGTACCCATTCGCCAGCCGGTGTCTTGGAGGCGCGCTCGCGGAGAGCCTTCAGAATGTCGGCAATCGACCGCAGGTCGCAGTCCACCATGCGCAGATGTGACAGGCCGGCCTGGGCGGGATGGGAGTGGGCGTCGATGAAACCGGGCAGCACAGTCTTGCCGCCGAGGTCTACTTTCCTGGCGGTGCCCGCGGCCAGTGCCAATACCTCGTCGTTCGACCCGATCGCCAGGAAGCGGCCGCCTGAAATCGCCAACGCTTGCGCTCGTGGCTGGCGCGGATTGACCGTCCAGAAATTTCCGTTGTAGAGAATCAGTTCGGGCTCGGTGCGCTCCATGGAGAATAGCGCGGAGCCCCCGATGGCGCCCAATCCGTAGAGAAACTCACGACGCGAAGCCGGCATCTGAACTCCTTTTGCGAATGCGGGACACTATACTAGCAATTCGTCGCCGGCCGATAGACGCTGGGATTGTTGGCGAGCGAATCGGTCGTAGAGATCTCGTTTGACAAGAACGAGCAACTAGAAACCAGAAACTATCCATGCCTGCTCCCGCCATCGTCGACGTGCAGGGCCGCAAACTCAAGCTCTCGAATCTTGAGAAGGTGCTGTATCCCGCGAGCGGCTTCACCAAGGGCCAGGTGATCGACTACTACGTGCGCATTGCGCCCGTGCTGGTGCCGCACCTGGCGGGGCGCCCGCTCACCATGAAGCGCTATCCCGAAGGCGTGGACCACGAGTACTTTTTCGAAAAGAACGCGCCCATGCACCGGCCGGAGTGGGTGAAGACGGCGCCCATCTGGAGCGACAGCAATCATCGGACTGTCCACTACACACTTGCGAACGACCTGGCGACGCTGGTCTGGATTGCGAACCTGGCGTCGCTCGAACTGCATCCGTCCCTTTCACTCGCTGCCGACATCGAGACACCGACCATGATGGTTTTCGACCTCGACCCGGGCCCACCGGCGAACATCGTGCAGTGCTCGCAGGTCGGACTGTGGCTGCGGGAGATCTTTGAACATTTTGGACTGCAGAGTTTTCCGAAAACGTCGGGCTCGAAGGGGCTGCAGATCTACGTTCCGCTCAATACGAAAATCAGCTACGGCCAGACCAAGGCCTTCGCCCATGCGCTGGCGCGACTGCTCGAACAAGAGCATCCCGAACTGGTGGTCTCGGACATGAAGAAGGCAGCCCGCACCAACAAGGTCTTTGTCGACTGGAGCCAGAACGACCAGCACAAAACCACGATTGCGATCTATTCGCTGCGCGCGCGTGAACGGCCCACGGTGTCGACGCCCGTGACCTGGGATGAAGTAGAGCAGGCGCTAAAGAAAAAAGATCCGGAGCGGCTGGTGTTTGAAGCGAAGGACGTGCTCGCGCGGGTGCAGAAGATGGGCGACTTGTTCGGGCCGGTGCTGAAGTTGAAGCAGAGGCTGCCGCACCTGGCGGGGCTGGCCGCGGGCGAGGACGAAAAAGAAAAGGAGAAAGACGCAGTCAGCATTGCCGCGCAAGCCGAACCGAGTGCGCGTGCGTCCAAGAAGAAAGCAGGGCAGAAGAAAGCAGCCCCGAAGCGCGGCAAGGTATAATCCCGCTCCGGTGCGGGGCGGACACTGCGGCCCACTTGTTCGACGAAGAAACTCAGTTCTGCTAAAGTGTTAGCTAATGTTCCACGTGGAACATTAGCGCAGAGATAACATGTCGATTTTCAGCAATTTGCCGAAATGGAAATACGCGACTGCGGGTCACGTCGCCGAGAAGGGCTGACATGCCTCAACTCTACGTTGGCACCTCCGGATGGGCCTACCCGAGTTGGAAGCCGGATTTCTATCCGGAGAAGCTGGCACAGAAGAAGTTCCTCAACTTCTATGCGACGAAGCTGAATGCCGTGGAGGTCAACTACACGTTTCGCCAATTGGTGAAGGAAACGACCGTCCAGAACTGGATCGCGGCGACGCCGGAACATTTCCGATTTACTATCAAAGCGCACCAGGTGCTGACGCATATCAAGCGGCTGAAAGCGGCCGATGAATTCCTGCAACGCTTTCTGGGAACGCTGGAAGCGCTGGAGCGCGCGGGACGCCTCGGGCCGTTGCTGTTTCAGCTCCCGCCGAACTTCAAGGCGGATCAGGCAGTGCTGGCTGAGTTCCTGCGCAGCCTGCCGCGCGTAGTGCGGGCGGCTTTCGAATTTCGCCACGACTCATGGTTCACCGACGCTACCTGGGACACGCTGCGCGAGCGCAACATCGCTCTCTGCGTGGCCGAAACCGAAGAGCGCAACACGCCCGATGTAGTCACCGCCGACTACGCCTACTACCGCTACCGAAAACCCAGCTACACCGCGGAAGAACGCAAAGCGATGGTCGGCCGCATGCAGGAACATCTCGCCGCCGGGCGCGACGTGTTCGCTTACTTCAAGCACGAGGAGACGCCGGAAGGGGCGTTGTATGCGGTGGATGTGCTGGGGGCGGCAAAGCCACATGGACGAGGCGAGGAGTCAAAGTAGGTTTGTATGGCGACAGACTCGGGCGATCCACGAACCAGATATCAGAGTATTGCCGAAACAAACGATAGTGAGCCGGACTTGGCGGGCCGTGCTGCGGTGGAATTTCGTCTGAGCGTAGCCCTGGGATTTGTCGGCGCCGCGTTCACATTGGGTGTGATTGTCATCGCTGACCATAGCATCGGTCGCTGGCTGTGGGCGGCACTGAGCATCGGTGTACTCGCCACCGGGATATTCAGGTTTCGGAAAGAGAAAGCGCTTCTGACAGAATGGGCCACCGCAGTCGCAACAGTTACTGCATGGGAACGAACCGAAGGAAATGAAGGTGGGTATTACTATTCGGTACGCTATCGATTCATCGGTCCAGATAACAGGGCGTACGTGGGCAAATCGGGTTCGACCGCCGAAGAACTTCCACGAGAGGGTGAGATGCTTCCAATCTCGTATAAGCGATCGGACCCAACCGATAGTCTGCCTCTAATGACGTTTTGGTTTTACGGCTTTACCTATACAGGTTTTGCTCGCTGGATTTGACTGATTCCGCGCCGTGCCCGACGACCTGGGTTGCACCCGGCTTAGCGGCTACTTGGTTCCCGCGGATCATTGCGAATTTCTGAGATCCAGTGCTGCTTGTTCCACACTCTCCGGCTTGCCCAAGTCCCGCCATTCGTATTCATCAGCGCGGAAGGCGAGAACCTTTTCTCCTTGGGCCGCGAGCCGGAGATAGGACGGAATGATGGAGAAAGCGCCTTCTTCCGTCAACATCCCGAACAGGCGCGGAGAGATCACGTGGATGCCGGAGAAGGCCAGCGCCTGCGACTGCTTTGACGGGCGAACCAGTTCGGGTTTCCCGTCGGCGCCGGATCGGCGGCCGCAAAGCTGAAGATGCTCGTCGAAGAGCAGGTAACGCGAGGTCTTGCGATCCTGCACAGCCAGGGTAGCGAGGGCTTGATTCGCGGTATGAAAATCCACCATGCGCTGGAGGTCGATAGTGCTGAGGACGTCGACGTTGTGCAGGATGAACGGCTCCTCCAACCGGTTGGAATCCTGTAGAAAAAACCAGGCGGCTTTCTTCAGGCCGCCGCCGGTGTCGAGCAAGGCTTCTTCGCGGGATAGTTCAACCCTCATGCCGAAGTTGTCGTGGGCTTTCAGATAGTCGACGACCATGTCGGCGAAGTGGTGCACGTTGACGATCACTTCGCGGATTCCGGAATCGCGCAGGCGGGCGAGGGTGATCTCGATCATCGTTCGCCCGGCGACTTCGACCAGCGCTTTCGGGCGATCGTCGGTTAGCGGACGCAAGCGCGTGCCGAGGCCGGCGGCCAGGATCATCGCTTTCATGGCTCGGGTTTCTCCGAACCCAGCTTCTCCAACTCGCGATGCAGCAGCACCACCTCCACGCCATTCCGACCGCGCAGATGTTTCGCCAGTTGCTCGGCCAGATAGACGGAGCGATGCTGGCCGCCGGTGCAGCCGAACGACACCATCAGGTGCTTGAAGCCGCGACGCTGATAACTGGTCACACTGGCATCCACCAGCGACGTGGCGCTGGCGAGAAACTGATGAACGCTTTCCTGCTGGTTGAGGTAGTCGATGACCGGCGCGTCTCTTCCGGTGAGTGGCTTGAACTGTTCTTCGCGGCCTGGATTGGGGAGGCTGCGGCCATCGAAAATGAATCCGCCGCCGTTTCCGGTATCGTCTTTGGGCAGGCCGCGGTGAAACGAAAAACTGAAAATCCGCACGGTCAGTTGTTCGCCGTTCGAAGCGACGGCTTGCAACTTCTCGGACGCCAGCATGCTGTTGAATGCTTCCATCAGCGTGGGCAGCGCGATCGGCAACGTGACGTTGTGCAGCAGCCAACGCAGGTTCTTGAGCGCGTACGGAACGCTCTGGAGGAAATGCTCCTTGCGTTCATAAAAGCCGCGAAAACCATACGCACCCAGCGCCTGCATGATGCGGATGTAAACATACGCGTTGTAGTGCTGGAGGAACGCATCGCGATCGAGCGGGATGAAACCGGCTAACGCGTCGAGATAGTGATCGAGCAGTTGCTGGCGCAGCGCGGGCGGAAGGTCGGCCTTGGCGTCGTACAGAAGGGAAGCGATGTCGTACTGCAGGGCTCCCTTGCGGCCGCCTTGATAATCGAGGAAATAGGGCTGGCCGTCGCGCAGCATGATGTTGCGGGACTGGAAATCGCGATAGAGAAAATAATCGCGGGGGGCGTTCAGCAGGAACTTGGTCAGGCGTCCGAAGTCGACTTCGAGGGCCTGCTCGTTGAAGGGGATGCCGGCGAGCCGCAGAAAGTAATACTTGAAGTAATTCAGGTCCCACGCAATGGACTGGCGATCGAAGCTGCCGCGCGGATAGCAGACTTTGTAGTTCAAGTCGCGTCCGGCTTCGACCTGAAAGCGGGGCAGCACGGCCACGACCTGGCGATAGGCTTCGACCACATGCGGCGCGATGTTCTCGCCCTTGCGATTCCTGGAGAGGAATTCGAAAAGCGTGGTGTCGCCGAGGTCTTCTTCCAGATAGGCGCCCTGGTTTAAGTCTTCGCCATAAATTTCGGGGACCGGCAGACCGTGGCGGCGAAAGTGGCGGGAAAATTCCAGAAAGGCAACGTTCTCTTCGCGCACGTCATACAGAATTCCAATCGCGCTGAGTCGTTCGCCGGCAAGGCGGATGATCTTGCGCCCCGAGCCGCCGAGCTGGCCTTGCAGCGGCTCCATTCGCACGACCGGCGAGTGGAAATGCCGCTCGAAGAGTTGTTGGAGAACGTCCATGAATGTGGTTGCCGACGTATTCGGAGTCTGCGAACTAACCAACAAAGATAACATCGAGGGGACGATGGAAAGGCTGCTGAAGAGGTTGGGCGCGTTGGTCTTTCGCCCCGCTGGGGCTTTGATCCGTTTCCTGCTCTTACCCACGGCTTGCGCCGTGGGCTTCATTCTTGCGCCGCTTCGCGGCTAGCATCTGGCGGTGAATGTTCCGGGGCAAAAGGCAGCGGTTGCAGTGCTGCGCCACGTTAAATCCCACATGATTGCTTCCCGGATTGTTGCAGCACCCGGTTCGTTACTCCCGAGAGTGTCTGATAACGCGCATACTTTCTGTATGGCTTCCGATGCCAATGCGCGTGCGCTTTCCGCGTTCCTGGACTACCTGCGGGTGGAGCGCGGGTCGGCCAAGTTAACGATCGCGGCCTATACCGGCGACCTCGCGCAGTTCGCAGAATTCCTGGAAAAGAAGAAACGAGTGCTGGCAGACGCGCGACGCGAAGACGTGCGCGACTTCATTCAGGAATTGTTTTCGAACCAGCTCGACGGGCGCTCGGTGGGAAGAAAGCTGTCGGCGATCCGGCATCTGTATCGGTATCTGTTGCTCGACGGCAAGGTAGAAAAAGACCCGACCCTCAATATTGACTCTCCCAAGCAGTGGAAGGTGCTGCCGAAATCGCTGAGCCGTGACGAAGTGGAAGCCACGCTGGCTGGCGCAGAGCCAAGAAATGATTCTGCGCGTGCTCAGGCGCTGGCCCTCAGGGACCGCGCTATTCTGGAACTGCTTTACGCGGGCGGAGTGCGCGTTTCCGAAGTCGCCGACGCGCGTCTTGAGGACCTTAAGCTTGATATGGGGTACATCCTGGTGCGCGGCAAGGGCGACAAAGAACGCATGGTGCCGCTGGGCGTACCGGCGCAGAAAGCATTACAGCAATACTTGAGAGATAGCCGGGAAGCGCTTTCCAGGAAGAGGAGTTCGCCGCTGCTGTTTACAGGGGTTGGAGGACGCCGTCTTACGCGCCAGCGAATATGGCAGGTGGTGGGAACGGCATCGCTCCCCTCGGGGCGTCATGCCAGCCCGCACATGCTGCGGCACTCCTGCGCCACGCACATGGTGGAAAACGGAGCCGACCTGCGAACGGTGCAGACGATCCTCGGCCACTCTGACATTTCGACTACGCAGATCTATACGCACGTGGCACTTGACCGGCTGAAGAGCGTGTATGCGAAGCATCATCCAAGAGCAGGTCGCAGGTCGCAGGTGGCAGGCGACAGGGGGCCGGATTGATGGCATCGAGCCTACTGCGAGCGAGACAGAATACGCACAGAACTGTCGTCGAGCGCGCCACCGACGACTTCCTCCGCCATCTGCGGGAAGGTAACGCTTCCCCGCACACCATCAAGGCATATGCCGGCGACCTCGACGTTTTTGCCGCTTACGTTGGGTCGCGCGACTGGAAGACGATTGACCACATCGCCATCCGCGGTTTTCTTTCGCATCTCTACGACAAAGGTCTGGGCAAGACTTCGGTTGCGCGGGCGCTCGCGGCGGTGCGCTCGCTCTATCGGTGGCTGGCGCAGGAAGGCGTGGTGGAGCAGAATCCGGCGAAACTTGTCTCCACGCCGAAGTTGGCAAAGAAACTCCCGCGCGTACCGACGATCGAAGAGATGAACTCCGTGCTCGACGGCAAGATGCCGGAGGTTGCGTCCTTCCCGGAGCGCGACCGGTTGATGATGGAATTGCTTTACGGATGTGGTATTCGCAACTCGGAGCTGGTGGGCATCAGCCTGGACGACATCCGCATGAGTGCCGAAGCCATTCTGATTCGCGGGAAAGGGAAGAAGGAGCGCTACGTTCCGTTCGGCGGATCGGCCCGAGTCGCGCTGGTGACGTACCTGCCTTGGCGTCAGCAACTGCTGGCGACCGTGAAAAAGACCACGCCCGCGTTGCTGATCAACCAGCGAGGCGGGCGGCTTACCACCCGCAGCGTGGGACGGATCGTCAAGCGCATTGCGGTTGCCAAGGGACTGTCACCCGACGTGCATCCGCACACCCTGCGCCACGCCTTCGGCACGCACATGCTGGAGGAAGGCGCCGACCTGCGCGCCATCCAGGAATTGCTGGGCCACGAGCGATTGGCGACGACGCAGCGCTATACCCAGCTCTCCGTGAAGCACGTCATGAACGTGTACGACCAGACGCACCCGCGGGCCAAGTAGAGCCCTCCAGCCGCACGCAGTACATGGCCCATCGTTCTCCTCACGGACGAGCACCGTTACCTGCGTAACTTTGTGCAAACCCTTGTATCAGTCAGCATTTAGGGAGAGACCAAAGTGTCTTTTCACGGTCCATCACGCACCCTGACTGAGGCTCCGAGATGAGCAAGATCTGGAAAGAACTTCTGCTGTTGCTGTCGCTGTTTGCCATCGCGGCGGCAATCCAGTATTTCGCCGGATCGCTGCGCATGGCGCTCTGTTTTTACTTTCTGCCCACCCTTTATTCGGCCTATTATTTCGGACGCCGGCATGCCACGCTGACCGCCTTCGCGTGCGTGTTTCTGGTTGTCCTGCTGAACTTCTTCGACAATCTGATGCCCGCCCACCGCACCCTGGTGCTGCCCTACGAGAACCTGTTCGACTTGGCCGTGTGGGCCGGCATGCTGGTTGTGACCAGTTATGCCATGGGCACTCTGTATGAGCGCACCCAGGCGATGACGGCGGATGTGCGCGAGAGTTTCGGCAGCCTGCTGGTGGTCATCCAGCACTTTCTGGCCAGCGAGAAATTCAGCCAGAGTGACAGCTATCGAGTGTCCATTTTTGCCACCAAGATTGCGGACACGATGGATCTTGGCTCCGAGCGCACCGAAGCCCTGCGGTCGGCCGCGTTGTTACGCGACCTGAGCAGGCTGGGGATCAGCAACGACATTCTTTACAAGGCGGCCAATGTCTCGCGCGACGAAATCGTGGCCAGCTTCCGCAAGGGCCGCAAGGTCGACCCGCGCGCCCAAAATATGGGTGGATCGCTGCGGCGGGTGATTCCGATTATCGCAGCGCAACAGATTCTGCTGCAGGAAGGGGCGCGGGCCATCAACGTGCCGATGGAAGCGCACATCCTGGCGGTCGCGGACGCGTACCAGAAACTGACCAGCGGCAATAGCGGCAAGGCACTGTCGCCGGAGCAGGCCGAGGAGATGATAGTGGCCGGATCGGGCGAGAAGTACCACACCGGCGTCGTGGATGCGTTCGTCAAGGCCTTCGGCGAGCGTGCCCGGGGCGTGGGCGCCGGCGAGTAACGCCGCCGCCCTTCACCAGGATTCGGTGACCCTTTTCTTTCGCAAGTCTTCCCACATTGTTACTACTCTCGATTTCAAATCCGCGGTGAGTTTTTCATAGCTAGCTTCGCTGGCCTCGCTGACGGGCGGCGGGCTGATCGGCTTGCCGAACACCAGTTGCAGGTTCGACAATTTCGGAAACTTCGTGTGGCGCGGCCATGCCTCATAGAAGCCTTCGATGGCCACCGGCACAATCGGCGCCTGCTCATGGATGGAGAGGATGGCGGCGCCCTTCTTGAATACCCTGGGCTGGCCGGTGTCGGAGCGCTCACCCTCCGGATAAAGGATCAGGACCCGGCCCTGGCGGAGGCCGTAAGCGCCGGCACGCATGGCGGGAATCAGGTTGGCGTCCGGATCGAGCACGACCACGCGAATCCAGCGTGCCAGCCGGCGCATGAATCCATCGCCGAAAATGTCGCTGGTGCCAAGCGCGAAAGTATCGCGGAAGATACGCCACGGGAGGGAGGCCGCCATCACGATGGGATCAAAGTAGCTCTGATGGTTGGAGCACAGCAGGTACGGTCCCTTGGTGGGCAGGTTCTCCAGGCCACGCACTTTCAGATGGAAGCGGTCGAGCGCAAACAGACTGATGAACCGTCCGAGCATGAAGAAAAAGACTTCTGAAAACCAGTTGTGGCGGGCCAGTTCGAGCACCCCGGGATCGGTCACGGGCTCGGCAAGAATGGTGGACCAGGGCGGAGCCGCCGCCTTCGCGCGACCCTCGCCAGGGCCGGTGCTTGCCAGGATGGCGTCCACCAAGTCGCGGACGGTGTAGGCGTCGGCCAGTTGTGCTTCCGGGACATCGCCGCCCAGTTGCTGTTCGAGCGCCGTCAGCAACTCGACGCGCTGCATCGAATCGAGGCCAAGATCGAGTTCCAGGTTGTGTGCGGGCCGGATTTCGGCAAGCTTGTTGCGGGAGGCCTCGCGTACGACTTCCAGGGCGCGTTTGACGTCGTCACGAGCGAGCCATGCGCGTTCATCGTCGGTGAGCGGCTTCTCGGTGCCGATGTCTGCGTCGCCGCCTTGTTTATGCGAGTCGCGCACTTTCCTTTCGATCTGGAAGCGCTTCAGCTTGCGGGTGGTGGTGCGGGGCAGATCCTCCTGCCAGATTTCGTAGCCGCCCAGGCGCTTGGTGGAGGCGATCTTGTGGGAGAGGCTTTCAATATCGAAACGGATTGACTCTTTCGAGTTTACGATCTTGCGCTCGCGCAGCACTTCGAAATTGGGCACGATCACCGCGTACAGGCGCTCGCTGGTAGGGTCGCCGGGCCGTGACTCCAGTGACATCACGCAAATTTCCTTGATGAACGGCGATTTCTGGTAGTGGGCTTCGATTTCGTCAGGATAAACATTCTTCCCGTTGGCGAGGACGATCACTTCCTTGCGGCGACCCGTGATGAAGAGATTCCGCTCCGAATCGAGATAGCCCAGGTCGCCAGTGTAGAACCAGCCGTCGCGGAGAACTTCTGCCGTGGCCTCGGGACGCTTCCAGTAGCCCTTCATTACGATGGGCGCGCGCAAAGCGATCTCACCCGCCGCGACACCTCCTTCTTCGATTGGCTGAGGATCGACGATGCGCACTTCCACGGTGGGCAGGGGCGGTCCGACCGAACCGATCACGACGTTGCCGGGAAGACTGACGAAGGCACCGCCGGTCGTCTCGGTCAGGCCGTAGGCGTTGAGAATGTCGATGCCGAAGGAATGGAAGTCGCGGGCGATTTCGTTATCGAAGCGCGAGCCGCCCGTGACCAGGTACCGCATGCGCGGCCCGAAGGTGGAATGAATTTTTCCAAAGAAGAGTTTGCCGGCATTGATGCCAAAGCGCCGCAGAAGGCGGTTCAACGCCATCAACCGCCGGACCAGGGAACCGACCAGAGGGCCTTTCTTGTTGAGTTCTTTGAATATCTTTTCGTGGATCAGATAGAAGAATTGCGGGACAACACAGAACGTCGTGATTTCGCGCTCTTGCAAAGCGCGCAGCAGTTCGGTGGTGTTCAGCGTTTCGAGATAGACGACGCGAGCGCCGTTACAGAGAGGCAAAAACAAGTTCGCCATCTGGGCCAGCACGTGAAACATGGGGAGAATGCCGAGCAGCGCGTCACTGGGCCCGATGGAAATCACGCCGAAAACCGCATTCGCTTCGCCCACCAGGTTGCCGTGAGTCAGCATCACCCCCTTGGGATCGGCGGTGGTGCCGGAGGTATAGAGGAGGGCAGCGAGATCGTCTTCGCGTGGTACCACGGGCTGAAATCCGGCCGGCCCAGTGGCATAGATCGAGTCCAGGTCGCCAGCGAACTGGGTGGGATCGGCCGTCTGTTCGACGGCGGCCGAGGTCATCACCAAGCCGACATTCAGTCCCCGTACGGCTTCTGCTGCCACGGACAAATGCTTCACATCGCAAAACAACAGGGAGACCCCGCCATCCTGGAGCAACTTCTTGACCTGGTCGGCTTGGAATGCGGTGTCGAGAGGTACAGCGATCCGTCCGGCGCAGACGATTCCAAGGTAGGCGGCTACCCATCGGGGATGGTTTGCGGCCAGGATTGCCACGCGGGCGTCGCGGTCTGTGCGCGTGGAAAGCCAGCCCCCGACGCTCTCGGCCATGAGCGTCAGCTCGGCGAAGGTGAGGCGCTCCACTGCATCCTGGCGCTGGATTTCGAGGGCGACATTGTTGGGGAACTTACGGGCAGATTCCTGAAACCGCTCGTAGAAGCTGGGCATGGGTCGGAGGTGAATATACTAAAGAGAGGCTGGTGAAAACTAGGACGCACGCCGATCAGAACCTGAGGACTGTGGGTCTGCCAAAAGAAGCCCGCGAAGCCAGGTAGCCAAGTCCAACTCCAATCCTGCCGCATCTAATATGCTAGGCTTTTACCCATACCCTTGGGACGCGTGTCCTCTGAAGGATTTCAGGTTTGATCAATACGCTGCTAGGTAAGGTCTTCGGGACCAAGAACGAGCGGGAAGTCAAGCGCATGCTGCCTCGCGTGGAGGCCATCAGCGCGCTGGAGCCGGAGATAAAGAAGCTCTCCGACGACCAGTTGCGCGCCAAGACCGATGAATTCCGCGCCCGCATCCAGGAGCGGCTTGGCCGCATCGCCGACGAGGCGGACGCCGATCCGGACCGCCGGGCGGAGATCGAGACCGAACGTTACAAGGCTCTCCAGGAAGTGCTCAACGAACTGCTGGTCGAGGCGTTCGCGGTGGTACGTGAAGCGGGCCGGCGCGTGCTCAACATGCGCCATTTCGNNATGAAGACCGGCGAAGGCAAGACGCTGGTCGCGACCCTTCCCGTTTACCTGAACGCGCTGAGTGGACGCGGGGTACACGTGGTCACGGTCAACGACTACCTGGCCAAGCGCGATTCGGAATGGATGGGCAAGCTGTACGGCTTCCTCGGATTGAGCGTGGGCGTGATTGTCCATGACCTCGACGATGAAGAGCGCCGCGCCGCCTATGCCGCCGATGTCACCTACGGTACCAACAACGAGTTCGGCTTCGACTATCTGCGCGACAACATGAAGTTCGATCTGCACGACTGCGTGCAGCGCGTTCACAACTTCGCCATCGTGGACGAAGTGGATTCCATCCTGATTGACGAAGCCCGCACGCCGCTCATCATTTCAGGCGCCAGCGAAGAGTCTACCGATAAGTACTACAAGGTGAACCGGATCATTCCCAAACTGGAGAAGGGCGAAGAAGTCGACACCGAGCCGGGTGAGCCGAAGATCCTGACCGGCGACTTCGTGGTGGACGAAAAGCACCGCAACATCACCGTTTCCGACGAAGGCTGGGAGAAAGTGGAGAAGCTGCTCGGCATCGGCAACATTGCCGACCCGGAAAACTGGGCGCTGAAGCATCACGTCGAGACCGCCATCAAGGCGCACGCGCTCTATCGCAAGGACGTGGAGTACGTGGTGAAGGACGGCGAAGTCCTGATTGTGGACGAGTTCACCGGGCGCCTGATGCCCGGCCGCCGCTGGTCCGACGGGCTGCACCAGGCGATCGAGGCCAAGGAGAACGTCAAAATCGAGCGCGAGAACCAGACGCTCGC
>PMCH01000030.1:1480-3184 GCA_003154055.1 Acidobacteriaceae bacterium | reverse complement strand
ATCACGATCGCGACCGGTCCGCAGATGGATGGCGTGCTCGCGGCCATCCGCGAAACAGTGGCTGAGATTCGCAGCTAATGCGTGGTCGTCTGTAGCGGCCGGTTGGATGATCTGTGCCCCGCAAGTTTTCGTCCCAGATAGCGCTGCGCCAGGAAGAGGATGCACAGGAAAATGGCGACTCCAATCAGCGCTCCGTACATGCGCGCGATGGCGGCTGGCCAGTGTTCCGGAGGCACGCCGGTAATGGCGACACGCTCGATGTGGTCGCGAACGCCGGAAATGCCTCCGCGCAAGAGAGACGGAACTAGTTGAAACAGGATCAGCGCGAGGAATAACGCGACCATGAGGCCGACCCCACGCAGGATTGCCAGCACTTGCCGAAGCGTCCAGTCGGGCTTCATACACACAGCAGACACCGGACACGTGTGGAAAGTTTCCTGGTGGTCTAAGCGCCGAGCCGCGTTTCCCATTATCATGGAGAGTTTTCTACCCGATTTGCGGGTATCCGCGTTGATCCGCGGCGAAGACGTTTCTAGCTAGCTACTAAAGGCTAAGTGCTAAATGCTGATCTTCCGCAAACCTCTCCCCGACGTCGAACATCCTGAGATGCCCGCCGATGTGGTCATCGTCGGCGGCGGGCCCGCGGGCATGGCCTGCGCCTTGCGGTTGTCCCAGTTGATTGACGATCACAATGCGCGGCATCCGGAAGCACAGCTCTCCAAGGAAAACATTTACGTGCTCGAAAAGGCCCGTGAAGCAGGACAGCACTGCCTGTCGGGCGCGCTGCTCGATCCGCGGTCAATGAAAGAACTATTGCCGGGATTCGAAAGCGAAGCGCCGCTCGACGCCGAAGTCCACAAGGAAGGCGTGTACTTCCTCACCAAAGATAAGCATTACAAGTTTCCGGTCACGCCGCCGCCCATGCAGGACCACGGCAACTACGTGATCTCGATCAACAAGTTCGTGAAGTGGCTGGCGGGCAAGGTGGAAGAAGCGGGGATCACCATCTTCACCGGATTTGCCGGGTCCGAACTGCTGTACGACGGCAACCGTGTGATCGGAGTGCGCACCGACGACAAGGGCGTGGACAAGCAGAACCAGCCGAAGTCGAACTTCGAGCCGGGCTACGATGTGAAAGCGAAAGTCGNNGTGAAGGAGTTGTGGGAGGTGCCGTCTGGGCGCATCCAGGCGGGCGAGGTTATCTACACGATGGGGTACCCGCTGACCACGAAGGAATACGGCGGCGCGTGGATTTACGGGTCGAAAGACAACATCGTCTCGCTCGGCTTCGTTGCGGGGCTGGACTACCAGGACCCGCGGCTCGATCCGCAACATGTGCTGCAGGCGTTCAAGCAGCATCCGCTTATTGCNNGGAGACGGCTGGATGATCGTCGGCGATTCGGCAGGCTTCCTGAATTCGCAGCGTTTGAAAGGCATTCATCTTGCGATCAAGAGTGGGATGCTGGCAGCCGAGACTGCGTTCGAAGCCCTGGTTAAGGGCGATTCGTCGTCGGCCATGCTGGGCAAGCTGACCCGGCGCGTCGAAACCAGCTGGATCAAAGACGAACTGTGGCCAGTGCGCAACTTCCACCAGGGATTCGAGAAGGGCATGGTCGCCGGCATGTTCAACACCGCGCTGCAGGAACTTTTTGATGGCGGCCTGCGCAAGCGCGTGCCGTCGCATGCGGGACACGAGAACATGAA
>PMCH01000030.1:948-1405 GCA_003154055.1 Acidobacteriaceae bacterium | reverse complement strand
GCCGAACGGCAAACGCATCAGCCTGAACGCGGCGAACTGTGTGCACTGCAAGACGTGCGACATCCAGGACCCGTATCAGATCATTACATGGGTTCCGCCGGAGGGCGGGGGTGGGCCGAATTACGACGGGATGTGAAGAGACCCTCAGCCACTACGTTTTGTTGGTAGCTGCGAACGACAGGTTGGCAGCCGTGATCGGCTGGTCGGTGTAGTTCTCAAAGTGGGTATTCGAGATTTCCTGCCAATCGCCCTGGCCGTGCCGGCTGATGCTGAACCGCATCCAGTGCTGATTGCAGTCCTTGCACCGCTTGATCTCGACCAGTGAGCGCAGTGACGTCCGGACGTTGACCGGCTTCGCGTCGCCGAATACCGCATGCATCGCAATCGCTTCCTGAATCCTGCCGGCATTGACCTGCTGTTTCATTTGGGCAGCACACTCATCGATCTTCTTTCGATC
>PMCH01000030.1:0-867 GCA_003154055.1 Acidobacteriaceae bacterium | reverse complement strand
TCTCGCGCGGCTTTCCCGTCGACCGTCAAGAAACGATAGTCGAGATAGTGAACAAGAAAGAACGTCGCGATCGAGACGGAGACGATGCTCCCCAGCAGAACCTTGGTCGGCCGATGATTGATCGCCCGCGCTCCGTAGTAGTAACCGGATGCCCCGGCAAATCCAGAGGCAAGCGCTCCCACCGGAATGATGAACCAAAACGTGTAGCTGTACAGTGAAAAGCCGAAAAGGGTGTCCAGCCCAGCCAGGATCGCAGCGGTGATGAAGCTGGTCGCCGCTCCCAGGCAGGTAATCAGCAAGTCCTGAGCAACTCCACCGTTATCGCTGTGCATTCCAATCGGCCCCGCTGTATTCATCGTTTACCCCTTAAGGGAAATTCTCACTTAGCTGGAGTCTCGTCTCAAGGGCACCAAGGGGTTGGCACGTTCGAAGCGTTTCTGAACAGTTGGCCCTGGCAAAATCGAAGCACAAGGGGACTTAGGAAGGGTATCCGCGGCCGGGCCCAAGGCCTGAAGCTCAGAGTCTACCCCTATGCCCGCGGCCCCTTTTCCCTGCCTCTCCTTCCACCCCGGGTATATACTTTGCGGGTGGTTTTTGGCTGGAACCCGGCTTGGGCCGGGCGCGGAGCGCTGCTTCTTCATTCATACAGCTCCGCCATAAAATGCTGGCACCACGGGACCTATAAGTTATTCACCCGGTGGACTGCCGGCGCGGGACGGGGCGTGCTGCCTTGTTCCGGGGAGGTCTATCCGTGGACTTTGTTTTCATACGCCTTGTATTCGTCCTATTCGTTGGTTTTACCTGCTATCGCATTCAGCCGTTCGGCCTGCCTTCCAACCTCGATGCCGGCGTTGGCGTGCTGATCGG
>PMCH01000171.1:43230-43426 GCA_003154055.1 Acidobacteriaceae bacterium | reverse complement strand
AATCCGCGCTGGCGGAGTTTTTTCAGGCCCGCAAGCGTCACAGCCGAAGCGGGTTCGCAACCGATGCCATCTGCTCCGATTTCGGCCTTGGCTTCGGCGATCTCGAGTTCGGTCACCTGCTCCACTTCCCCACCGGTGGCTTGGAGCACACGCAAGGCTTTTTTCCACGATGCCGGGTTGCCGATGCGAATCGCGG
>PMCH01000171.1:41927-43197 GCA_003154055.1 Acidobacteriaceae bacterium | reverse complement strand
GTCTTTTGGCCTTCGATGCGATAGGGATTGACCGAGTTCAGAAGATAGACCGGCTTCTGGCGCACGAGTTCATTCAGGATCAGAACGCAGCCGTCAAAATCGGTGCGGAGCTGGCAGGTGAGGGCTCCGTAGTCGAGCGACTGCGACAGCTTGCCCCAGGAAATCTTGCCTTCGGGGATCAGCACCAGGCTGTGCATGTTGCCGCGCGCAGCGTAGGCGGCCATCGAGGCTGACGTGTTACCGGTGGAGGCGCAGGCGACCCAGCGAAAACCTTGTTGGTGGGCGGACGACGCGGCGAAGGTCATACCCGTGTCTTTGAACGAGGCCGTCGGATTCATGCCCTGATGCTTGGCGTGGAGATGGTCGAGGCCGGTGAGACGCGCACAGCGGGGCAGTTGGTAGAGCGGTGTGTTGCCTTCGCGCAGGGTGATGGCGTGCTCTTCGGAAATCGGCGGCAGGAGTTCGCGGAAGCGCCAAACGCCGCTCTGGTCGAGCTTGTTTAAAGAAGTCCGACGGCTGAGCCAGAGAGATTTCAGGGCGGCGGGATCGAACGTCCGCCCTGGGAAAACGAATTCGAGCAGGTCACCGCAGCTTGTGCAGCGAAAGTCCTGGGCGGTGGAACCAGGCGTGGCGCCACAGGAGATACAGCGGAGACGGGCGGTCGCGTTGGTATGCGTCGGGGACATGGTTTGAATTCTGTTGCCTGTGCGACCTGTGTGTACTCTGTAGCCAAAAACTTCTTTACCACAGAGGACACGGGGGCACGGAGGAAATCTACCGCAAATACGAATCGGTTCCGCTCATCCAGTCGGCACGGGGCGGATTGAATACGTCGAAATCCACCGTGTCCTCGAGCGCTTCCGCCTTGTGGGGCATGTTGGGGGGAATGGTCAACACTTCGCCCGCTCCAACCACGATCTCCCTGCCGTCGATCCAGAATTTCAGCGCGCCTTCGGCAATAAACGTCAGTTGCTCGTTGGGATGGCTGTGTTCGGGCACGATGCAGCCTTTTTTCAACAGCACTCGGGCCAGCATGATGTTCTGTCCGACCACGAAATGACGGCCCAGTAGCGGGTTCAGCGCTTCCACGGAAACCGCGCTCCACGGGACGTGGCGCAACTCTGCCTTGCGCTTTGCTTTCGAGACGGTACCCTTGAGCGCAACCTTGCTGGGCGTACCCGTTGTTCTCTTTTTCCCGGTGTTCGCGGCAGATTTCTTTCGTGCGACCTTCTTCGCTTTGGTTCTTTTCATATCAGTGTGCCAATGAAGG
>PMCH01000171.1:0-41917 GCA_003154055.1 Acidobacteriaceae bacterium | reverse complement strand
GGGAAGCAGTCGGTGCCGAAGGTGATTTTGTCGGGGAAGGTCTCCAGCCACTGGCGGAGCGAATTTTTGAAGGCGGCCGGGTACATGACGATTTCCTGCAATGACGAATCCATATACACGTTCTTCATTGCCGCCAGCCAGATGGCCTCGCGCTCCAGCGGATACCCGCCGTGAATCATGACGAAGATCGTGCCCGAGTAGCGCGGATCGCGCAGGATGTTTTCCAGCTGCATGATGTTGCTCTCGGAAAGATTGAAATAATCGCCGATTCCCACCGCCGAATGAATGTGCACGGGCAGCTTCAGGCGTCCGCCCTCGGTAATCAGGTAGCGGAAGATGTAATCCTGAAAAGTGCGGTACTCGGTTTCGCTGGGGATTCCGCCCTTGGCGTATTTTTGGTAGATCGCCTCGGCTTGTTCGCGCGGAGGATCGCTGAAGTGCAGGGGCCGGAAGTAGGCGACCTCAAACTTCATCGCGATGCCACCTTTGTCTTTCTGATTGTCTTCCAGCACCTGGCTGATGAATTTGAGGTAATCGCCAAAGCTGGAGGGTAGTGCGCCCACTCTTTCCTGTTGCATCCAACGCTTCAGCATTTTCTCCTGCAACGGGATGTACACCTGCTGGTCGCCATTGCGCGCGCGTTCTTTGGCGTTGTCGAACGGCCACAGGAAAGAGTCCACGAAGAAGACCCACGGGAAGCGCCTGGGATCGAGATAGTCCGACATCATGGCACGGTTGGCGACGCCGCGATCGATGTTCAGCTTGTCGAGCATCATGTTGAAGTACGCGATGCCGGGATAGTGCTTCTTCATNNGGAGGCGCAGCCATGGCGTCCACGTCGGGATCGTCGGCAAATCCGGGATGGGCGTGGTGATCGAAGGCGGGAATCTTGTTGACCTCGGCGAGCAAGCGCTCGTAGGTTGCGGGCAAGTCCTTGCCGGGATAGGGACGGGCCTGGGCCAGAGCGAGGGAGGATGCGAGACACAGAATCAAAGTCGTAATGAGAGCTTTTGTCAGCATCTGACTTTCTCAGCGCCTAAAGGCGCGGTTCATTGTAGAATCTTCCGGCATCGCTACAGCGATGCCCTGATACGGGCCCTTCTCTTCGAACTCCTAGCGGGTTGCGGCCGCTCCCTGCCAGGCTGCAGAAACTTTCTGAATGCGCGCGACGGCTTCTTTCAACGTCGCGGTCGAAGATGCGAAGGAGAAGCGCACGAACTTTCTCCCCATTTCACCGAAGGCTGCGCCGGCAATCCCGGCCACTCCGGCCTCTTCCAGCATGATGCGGCAGACTTCTTCGGCGGTCATTCCCGTCTCTTCGATGTTTACCCAGGCATAAAACGCGCCTTCCGGAGGAATGCAGCGGAAGCCGGGCACGCGGTTCAGATCGCCGATGAACTGGCCGCGGCGCTTCTGAAACTCGGCGACCATGCGGGGCGTGGCGCCAGTCGAATCGCGCAGCGCCTCGATGGCGGCTAGCTGCGTGAATTCGGCGACACAGGTGTAACTGTTGATGGCCAGCATCACCAAATGGGGGACGAGTTCCGGGGGCGCGATGGCGTATCCCAGGCGCCAGCCTGTCATGGCGAAACTCTTTGAGAAGCCATCGATGATCAGCGTGCGCTCGGCCATTCCGGGATAGCTCAGCATCGAAATGTATTTCTGCCCGTAAATGATGCGGGCGTAGATCTCATCCGACAGCACGTACAGGTCGTGCTTCACGGCAAGCTCGGCGATGCGGCGCTGCACTTCGTCGGAATAAACGGAACCGGTTGGATTGCAGGGTGAATTGAGCAGGATCGCCTTGGTACGGGGCGTGATCTTCGCGGCAATTTCATCCGGATCGGGCTGAAAGCCATTTTTTTCGGTCAGGCCAAACGGCACAGGGACACCGCCAAAACCGCGGGTGATCGAAGGATATCCGGGGAATCCAGGATCGGGCCAGAGGACTTCGTCGCCCGGCTCGATGATGGCCATCATGGCCATGAAGAGCGCGATCTTGCAGCCGGGAGCGATGACCACGCTTTCCGGCGAGACGTTCAGGTTGCGGGTGCGGTGGAGGTAGGCAGCCAACTCGTCTTTCAGAGCAGGGACGCCGGCCATCGGACAGTAGCGGTCTTTGCCATCCCGGAGCGCCTTTTCGAGGGCGGCGATCACCGGCTCGGCGGGGTGGAAGTCCGGCTCGCCCAGTTCCAGGTGGATGATGGATCGTCCCTGGCGCTCGAGTTCTTTGGCGCGTGAATAGACGGTGAGCGCGCCTTCGCCGGTCAGAACCGAGAGTCTGGATGCCAGTGGTCGCATGGATCGAACCCTAGTTTACACAACCGCGGCGGGCAAACCGCCGACGTGTTGCTGATGCAGAAATGCGCTTTGCCTTGTGAAACTCTGTGACCTCTGTGGTCGAGCAAAGTAAAACCGTTAACCACGGAGGGCACGGGGGAAACACCGCGGCGCTTATCAGCTCGGCGTGGTGGGGATGCGCAGCGCGTCCACAAAACGGGGGAACAGTTCGAAGGCCGCTGCCGTGGCCACCAATTCGATAATTTGCGGATCGCTGAAGTGCTGTTTCAGCGACGCGAAGAATTCGTCCGTGATCTCGGCAGCGGAGCGGTGCAGGCGTTCGGCAGCGTCGAAGCCCAGCTTCTCAGCTTCCGTAAACGGCCCGCTCTGGTAATCACCGCGAGCCGCCGCAATCTGCGCCTCGGTTGCGCCTTTCTGTTTGGCTGAAAGCGCGTGGGCCTTGACGGCATACTCGCTCGTCAGCAACACCGACAGCCGCATGGCAATCAGTTCTTTGTAGAAGCCCGGCAGCGCGCCGTCCCCGAGCAGCGCCTTCAGGTATCCGGCGGTGGCCAGGGCGAGGGCAGGAGTGTGCGCCAGCGTCTTGAACATGTTGGGCACGACGCCCCGGGTCTTCTGCAGGGCGTCGTACACGCTGGCGATTTCCGGTGCGACTTGGTCCCGCTCAAGCAGCGGGATCCGGGTTGTTGGATTCGCTCGACTCACTAGAACGCATACCTCAACTGGAACTGGATGAGGCGCGGGGTGCCGACCGTGCTCTGGATCTTCCCGAACGGACCGGGATTCTCGACGTCGTTCGAAGCGGGGCTGGCGAAATTCGCATGGTTCCAGATGTTGAAAAAATCCGCGGTGAAGCGGAGCGATTGGTTTTCCGTGATCCGGAAATTCTTGATCAGAGAGAAGTCCCAGTTCTGCTGGAAGGGGCCACGGTAGATATTGCGGCGCAATGTACCGAAAGCGGTCACGCTTGCGCCGTCGTAGGCCGGAGGAGCGGGTACGAAGTTGCTGAGGTTTATGTAGTTGTCCAGCCGGTGGTGAATATCCCCGGAAGTTTTTCCCGCGGCGATCGAGCCGCCGGGGGCCAGGTCCGCGCCTAGAACAGCAAAGGAGAGGAAGGTTGCCAGATAGGCTGAGCCGGCGGCAGAGTCTGTCACCGAGAACGGGGTGCCCGACTGGAAGATGGTGATGCCACTGACCGCCCAATCGCCCAGCAGAGCGCCCTTCGCCCCGCGAGCGGCGCGATAAAAAGGAAGGTCGTAGCGGTAGCTGACGGTGAGCCGGTGAGTGCGGTCGAAGTCGGAAAGGCCATAGGAATTCGAGATGTTGCTCTCATCGTTAAAGGCGGTGTTCAGCGCGGTGTTGCCACTGGAGGTAGCGTCGGTTGCCTTGGAGAAGGTGTAGGCACTCTGGAAATATCCCGCGCTCCAACGACGGGAAAGCGTCGCCTGGAAAGAATGGTAGTGAGAATAGGCGTCGTTCGCGAAGACCTGATACCCGCCATATCCGTTGACACCGTTCAGATTAGAGCGGGCGGCGCCATTGGACGCCGTGCTATCGAAGATCGTGTACTGGGTTCCGTCGTCCGCGGTCAACGTAATTGGACTTGTCGGGGTGGCAAGCTTGGCCTGAATGTTCGTGCTTGTCTCGCGGAGATGGACGGCATGGCTCCCCACATAGCCGAGTTCCATAATCCACTGCCTGCCGAGGTCGCGCTGCATAGTGAAGTTCCACTGTTGCGTATTGGGAACGACAAAATGACGGGGGACGGCGAGCACGAAGAGATTTTGAGAAGCAATCAAGCCGGGACTGCCGTCCGCGCAACCAAAGGTCGCCGCGTCAGTGGTAAGTCCCGAGAAACCCTTGAATGACCCGAGGCACGGGACGAAACCGGCCGAGAGATCTCCGGCTTTGGGAAGAGCGTTCAGATTGCCTTGTCCCGGGATCTGATCGCACTCCGGTGGTGCGTCCGCGGAAAAGAAGGTGGCCAAGCAGCCGGGATTTCCGGGAGCTCCTGCAATCGGCAGGTAGGGGGCCTGGAAGGAAAGCTGATCCACCGTGCCCACATCTTCACGGACGAAGTAGATGCCATAACCACCGCGGATGGTGGTGTTGTGATGTCCCAGCACATCCCACGCAAAGCCGATGCGCGGGCCAAGGCCGGTAGAGTAGTTGTTCTTGTAGGTGGTGTTGTTGCCGGAGCCCGAGAGCCCGTCGACGCCGAGCTTGTTCGCGCAACGTCCATAGACAAATGGATACTGACCATTGTTGCCCGCGGCCGGATCGAAATTGCCGATGTGGCACAGGTTGTCGTAGAAGGCGCCCAACACTTCGGTGCGCAAGCCCAGATTCAAGGTGAAATCCGGTCTGACTCGCCAGTCATCCTGGGCAAAGAACGAGTGGTTGTTGTTGCGGTATTGGTGGTTGAAGACGCCGCCCCCGCCGAAGCTGCCACCGGGAGCGCCTTGCAGGAAGTTTTGAAAGTCGGTGAGGCCGCCGCCGCCGCCGAAGAAGAGCTGGCCGTTGAATACCTGCGGGAAAAGTTTGTCGAGGTGGACGCGAACGTACTCACCACCGAGCCGGAACGTGTGCTTACCCTTCACCCAGCTCACGGTATCGACAAAGTTGAAATTGTCCTGTACCTGATGCTGATCGGCGGGAGGCGTGGGCCCGATCTGAAAGCTGGTGAGCGTGAACTTGTAGATGGAATCAGTCAGGTTGTTGGTGGGACGGTCAATGCCGAGTGCATCGGCGGTGAGTGGGCCGTCACTCCCGGTCGGCGGAGTGTTGAGCAGGCTGTTGTTGATCCGCACGTAGCCGAACCGGAAATCATTCACCAACGCGGGTGAGAACAGGTGAGTCTCGGCAAGGCTGAGAAAACGATCATTGACGGGAAGGTCATAAGGGAAGTTCAGGTCGGTCGCGCTGATACTGCTGGCCAGCGTTCCACCCAGGGATGCCTGCAGCCCGCCGGCGCCAAAGGGGAGAACCGATTCCGCGTTGGAAAAGAAAAAGCGCGCGGATATCTTGTCGTTGCCACCATGAAATTCCTTGTCCCAACTGGTCGTGAACTGATCGTCGGTGAACTTGCCAGGCTTGCTGATGATAAAGGGAGCCGTATTCACGCTGACACTGCAGTCGTCGTTCACCTGGACGCCGGGCGTTCCGGGCAAGGAAGGGATCAGGTAGCCGTTGGCGTCGCCACCGAACTGATTGCTCTTAAAGTTCAGCAGTTTGACAACGACGGGGTCAATCGCAATGGGCACGGCGGGGCACTCCCCGAACGCAGGCGTGCTAAAGAGTGCGGCCAGATTTTCCGCGGAACGGTCGGCAGGCAGGATGGGGAATCCGGAGTTGCTGATGGACGTGCCCGGCGAAAGCCCGCTGCGCTGGCGCGTTCCCTGATAGTTCAAGAAGAAGTAGCCGAGTTTTGCACCCGGACCGATGGGGCCACCCAGGCTGGCTCCAAAAATGTTCTGCTTCACCGACGGACGTTTCTGGGCGGCGCGGTTCAGGAAGAACTCGTTGGCATTGAAAACGTCGTTGCGGAAGAATTCGTACAGGTCGCCATGGAAGTGGCTGGTCCCAGATTTCAGAATGGCATTGACGTTGCCACCGCTGTTGCGGCCCTGGCTGGCGTCGTAGAGCGAGGTTTGAACTTTGAACTCCTGGATGACATCCGGATTGGGCAGCGGAACGTTGGTGGATTGCGAGACGTTGTAGTCAGTCGCGCTGATGCCCTCGATCAGGTAGTTGTTGTTGTCTTCGCGCTGGCCGTTCACGATCACGCGCGCGTTGCCACGTCCGAGCTGGGCGGAGGCGTTCAACTCGCTCTGCGCGCCGCTGGAAAGGGTCAGCAACTGCTGGAAGTTCTGGGTCGACAGGGGCAGCTCGCGGATAGTGCGCTCTTCGATGGCCTGACCCGTGGTCGCGGTCGTGGTCTCGACGCTCTGCACCGTGGCCTGGACTTCCACTTTCTCCAGAACTTTCAGCGGGGCGAGTTTGGCGGTCAGGCGCGTGGTCTCGGTGATGCGGACGACGATGTCTTTGAGGTTAGCTTCCCCCAGACTCGCGCCCGTAATCTTCACCGTATAGGTGGCGACGGGAAGCAGGGGGGCAACGAACGCGCCATTGGCGTCGGTTTTCATGGTGCGCGCGACTGAGCCCGTGTCCTGGTTGATGATCTGGACTTGCGCACCGGCGACGACAGCACCGGAGACGTCCTGCACCGTGCCACTGATGGCACCGGTAGCGCCGCCTTGAGCTGCGGCCAGACCGGCCAGCAGGAGAACCCCCACGGTGAAGACTGCCAATGATTTCAAACTCGACATACACGGCCTCCTTGGAAGAACCGCTGAGAAATTGTCTTGGTCGGAGATGATCTCAGCGCGAACAGCGACATCGCTCGGCCGGGATACACTCACGGCGCCTAACCGGTAGATCTCTGCTCTCGGTCACAATGTTCTGCATGCAGCTGTCCCTGGGTCCGCGCGGGCGGAAAAGTTCCCAGTTTTGTGTTCAGAATGGGCGGAAGCTTACTGGAAAACAACAGATGTTGCAAGAGACGAAATGGATACGCGGGGCGTGCCGGACGCGGGAGAAAGCACCGCCAGAAAGCCGGTTCGGGCACCGAGACAAGGGTCCCATACAAAAACGTTTTTGCGGCGGCCTACAAGCCCTTGTAGAGCCCGCCATCGACCAGGATGGTCTGTCCGGTGATGTAAGAGGCGCGCTCGGAGGCGAGCCACACGATGGCGTCGGCGACCTCCCGCGGCTCGCCCAGGCGCTTCAACGGGGCGTCCGCGGCCCAGCCCTCGAACACTTCGTTTTCGGGCTTCCCCAGGGCAGTGGAGCGCGCCTTGGCCAGCTCTTTCAAGCGGTCGGTGGCGGTGTAGCCGGGACCAACGTTGTTGACCAGAATGCCATCCTTGCCGAACTCGTTGGCCAGACTCTTGACCAGCCCGACCACAGCCGCGCGCACCGCGTTGGAATAAACCAGATCAACAACCGGCTGTTTTGTGGTGATGGATGTCAGGGTGATGATCCTTCCCCACTTCTTCTTTTGCATATGCGGGATGACCTGGTGGGCGAAATACACGGTGCTCATGAAATTCAGGTCCACGGCACGCTTCCACTCCTCGATGGTGGTGGCCAGGAAGCCCTTGGCGGGAGGGCCGCCGGCATTGGTCACGCAGATATCGGCACTGCCGAATTTCTTCACAACGGCGCTGACGAAGTCGCGGACGGCGTTCGCGTCGGTTACATCGAACGGCTCAGCAAGAACATCGGTCTTGTATTCGGCGCGAATCTTCTCCGCGGCGGCGTGCAGAGATTCCTTATTGCGGGCGCACATGGCGACCCGGCAACCCTCGGCGGCAAAGGCTTCCGCGGTGGCACGCCCGATTCCTTGGCTGGAGGCGGCCACGATGGCAACACGATTCTTGAGTCCAGTATCCATAAGTGGGCGATTATAAACTTACGCGGCGGGCGGCCGGTTCGTCTTGCTGCATTTGCACCGGCGCAGGTAGTCTAGGGAAGNNCGAGGGCATCCGCTGCTACGCCACCGACAAGGGGCCGGCCGTGTTTCGCCTGGACGAACACGCGCAGCGCTTGTTGGACTCCGCGCACATCGTGGGTTTTCGCGAGTTGCCGGTGAACCTGGAGCAGGTCAAGACGGCCATCCTCCGCACGATCGCCGCGAATGAGTACTCGGCCTGCTACATCCGGCCCATGATTTTTCTGGATGGTGCGCTCAGCATGACCGTGGAGGCGGGAACGCCGCGCTTCATGGTGGCGGTGTGGGAGTGGAAAACGTTTTTCTCGACCGAGGCGAAGGAGCGCGGCATCCGCGCCAATATTGCGTCATTCACGCGGCTTCATCCCAACATCATGATGACCAAGGCCAAGGTCTCGGGGAATTACGTGAGCTCGATTCTGGCGAAGACGGAATCGCACCGCGCCGGGTTCGATGAGGCGATCATGCTCGGGCCGGATGGCTACGTCGCCGAATGCACGGGCGAGAATCTGTTCGTGGTCCGCAACAAGGTGATTTATACGACGCCGCGGGCCGGCATCCTGGAAGGCATCACGCGCGACAGCCTGGTCACGATCTCGCGCGACCTGGGCCATACCGTGGTTGAGGAGCCGATTTCGCGCGACCAGCTCTACATCGCCGACGAAGTCTTCGTGTGCGGAACGGCGGCGGAGGTCATTGCGCTGCGGGAAATCGATTTCCGGACGATCGGCGACGGTAAAGCCGGTCCCGTGACGCGTGCCTTGCAGCAGGAATTCGACAAACTGGTGAGCGGGCGGCACGCGCGCTCTCCGCAATGGCTGGCGATGGTGCCGGCGATGGATCCAGCGGCAACTCGTTGACGAGTTCTCGGTTCTCGGTTCTCAGTTCTCAGCGAACGTGGTCTCAGCAATCCTGGACGTTCTCTGAGAACTGGGAACTGAGAACTGAGAACTTTCGAATCACCAGCGGAGCAAAGTATGAAAAAGCAGACGTTCCGGCAGGAGACGAAGGCGGTCCGTGGCGGCACCAGCCTGGAAAAGAAGAATGGCCCGCTCTCCACGCCCATTTATCAGACCTCCACTTTCGAGGTCACCGACGCTCAGGAGCAGGTGCGCGCCACCTCGACCGACCGCTTCTACACGCGCTACGGCAATCCCACGCATACCGTCGCCGAGAACGCGATCGCCGAACTTGAGGGCACAGACGCTTCCCTGCTGTTCTCGTCCGGGATGGCGGCGATCACGACTTCTTTCCTGACGCTGTGCAAGGCGGGCGACCATATTGTGGCGCAGCGCGACATCTACGGTGGCGTAACCAAGTTCCTTTCCCAGTGGCTGCCCAGGCTGGGCATCGAAACCACGTTCGTCGACACCAACAACATGGAGCAGCACGCGGCGGCGATCCGGCCCAACACGAAGATCATTCACGTTGAGTCGCCGACGAATCCGACGGTGCGCGTGGTTGATCTGGAAAAGATTGCGGCCCTCGCCAGGAAGCATGGATTGGTCTCGACCATTGACGCGACCTTTGGTACGCCCATCAACTGTCGTCCCGCGGAGTGGGGGATTGATCTGGTCCTGCACTCGGGGACGAAGTATTTTGGCGGGCACTCCGACCTGATCTGCGGCATTGCCACCGGACGTCGTGATCTGATTGACCAGATCCACCAGGTGCGGACAACGCTTGGCTGCTCGATGGATCCGCACGCGGCGTTCCTGCTGCTGCGCGGCATCAAGACGATTGCGGTGCGGGTGCAGCGGCAGAATGAAAGCGCGCTGAAGGTCGCCGAGTTCCTGAGCCGCCATCCCAAGGTCACGCGCGTGCACTACCCGATGCTGAAGGCGCACCCCGATTACGAACTCGCGAAGAAACAGATGGCGGGCGCAGGTGGTGTGCTCAGTTTCGAGATTGAAGGCACAGGCGAGGACGCATGCCATGTGGCGGAAGCGCTCAACCTGTTCACGCTCGCGCCCAGCCTGGGCGGAGTGGATTCGCTGGTGACCATCCCGGTGTTGACGTCGCACGCCATGATCGCGCCGGAGTTGCGCCGGAAGATGGGCGTNNATCCTGGCTCACTCGGAGCCAGGATTTTTTGTGCCGTATTTTCGGCTAGAAGATGAACTTCGCGCCGAGTTGGAGGATGCGAGAGAGGTGAGCCGAGCCAAACTGGAAGAGATCGGCACCTTGTGGTCCCAGACAACTTGGGTCGCCAGCGGAATTATTACTGCCGCCAATGCAACTCATGGAACCCGAAGGTGTACCCCATTGCGTGTGGTTGAAGACGTTGAAGGCCTCTGCGCGGAATTCGAAGGCGACACTCTCCTTGATGGCGAAGCGCTTGAAAAGCGCCATATCGAAGTTGGTCCGGCTCGGACCACGCACATTGTTTCGGCCGGCGTTTCCGAAGGTGAGCCCGCGAGGCAAAGCGAAGGCCCCGGGGTTGTAGAGAAAGCCGGCAAAGCCGTCCAAGCCCGCATTGGCCGGAGGGATGCCTTTGCTTGGATTGCCGATCAGATCCGCGTACGAGGTGGTTCCAACGCCATTGCCGGTGCCTGCGTTGTCCCCGAATGTCGTCCCGTTGGTCACAGTGAAAGGCGTTCCAGTTGAAAAGCCCACGATGCCGGACCACTGCCAGCCGCCGAGAATGGTGCGGCGGAGACCGGCCTCCTTGAATACCGGCAGGTCATAGACATAGCCGATATTCAGCATGTGGCGCTGGTCGAAATTGGAGCTGGCGCGGTTGGAGCTGGGGTCATAGGAGTTGACGAAGTCGCCGTTGTAGCGATCGGAGGAATCGTCAATCGAGTGGCTGTAGGTGTAAGCGAGGTTGAGGCTTAACGCTCCAACACTTCTGCGCGCTGAAATCTGGAGCGCGTGATAGATGGAGGATGCCTTGGGTTCAAGGCGAGTAATGGTCGCCAAGCCATAAAAGGGGCGGAAAGGATTCGGATCTGCTCCGCAGGCGACCTGGAGATTGATAGCGGCTTGGCCGGTGATGGCGACTCCGCTTGGTGTTAAGCCGGTGCCGCAGTCGTCATGAATCTGGTTGCCGTCTGCGTCAATACCACCACCGATGGGCTCGCCCAGCTTGTAAGGATTGTCGCTGTTTGACACGGGGTGTAACTGGTTCAGGTCGCTCTGCCGCCCGAGATGGGTACCCTTACTGCCCACATAGGAAACGGTGACCACGGTGTTATGCAGCAACTCGTGCTGAATGTCGAGGTGCCACTGCTGCATGTAGGGCCAGGTTACCTGCGTGGGAATCGAGATGAAACTGAACGGGAAGGACGGCGCCAAGTCCCCGCCGCCAATGTTCTGGTATCCGATGACGTTGCTCTGGGTCGCGCTTTGCAGGAGAGGTGAGGACTGGCCTTCCATGCCCTCGGTGTTGGCCTCGTTTCCGTTGGTGTGTTCGAAGAAAATGCCATATCCGCCGCGGATCGCAGTCTTGCCGTTCCCCCACGGGTCAAAGGCAAAACCGATACGCGGAGCTGGGTTGAACAAGTGCCCCTTGGAGCAACCGACTGGGACGCCACCCACTCCGCATTGCACCAATCCATCCAGCGGGTTACCGACGCCTGGTACCAGCGAGCCGTCTTCCGCGATCTGCGGCGCGTCGGCCACGCTATAGGCGGCCGGATCCCAGTTATAGGCATGCTTGTACCGGTCGCGGTACGTTCCCAACAGGCTAAGACGGAGGCCCAGATTCAGCGTAAGGCGGCCCGTTATATGCCAATCGTCCTGGAAATAGGGTTCAAGAATCTTGTACCGGTTGTAGAACTTCACCTGATTACTGCCCTGAGAATAGCTCGCAATGCGCCCAAGGAGCAGATCGGCGAAAGCATTACCCGTACCGACAGGCTGCCCATCTTGAATGACGTTCTTGGAGGCAATGTCAAATCCGAGAGAGCCATTCACCTGCACGCTGCTCAGTTCATTCTTCTGGGCGGCCACAAAGTACGCCCCGAATTGCAGGTTGTGCTTTCCGACAATCTTGGTCATGTTATCGCGGTAGGTGTAAGTGGGATTGGAGTTGTATGCGCCCTCAGGCCATATCCCGGCCGGATCCATAAAGAATCCGCCGCCGTAGGGGTCTCCCCCGGTGATGGTGATGGCTGGCAATTTGCCGCCAAAGCCGTTGTTGAAGAGGAAGCCCATGGGCAGGCCTTCGGGACGCTGCCAGGGACCCACGGACTGGAAAGAGATGTGGTCGGTGGTATAGCTGGCCACAAATTCGTTGAGCAGCGTGGGGGAAATCGTGCTGGTCAGGCGCGCCAACATGCTGACGCCCGGACCGTTGAAGTGGGTCTGAACCGTCGGGAAAGAGGAGTCGGTCCAGATGGTCGAGGACTGAATCTGATTCCACGAATCGTGAATGTAGCGGAAGGTAAGGCGGTTGTGCTCGCTCAGGTTATGGTCAACGCGGAACAACTCCTCGCGCCAGGTCGTCGGTTGCGTAGTAGCAAGATTGAAAAACGAGGCCCCAGGGACATCTTCGTTCGCCACGGGGATCAGCGGGAGCAGAGCCACGGCAACGGGATCCACCGGGAGTGGGCCCAGGCTTCCATCATATGGATTCCCGGTCCTGGGGTCGGTGGGACAATCGGTGCCCGGACACACATCGCTGAAGTCACCGGTACGTTCCAAGCTGTAGGGCACGGGGACATGGAAGTCGGTGGGCACACGTTCCCGGCGCCATTCCTGAGACCAGAAGAAAAATGTCTTCTGCTTGCTCTTGTTGTAAAGACCCGGAATGAAAACCGGGCCGCCGATGGTGTAGCCAAAGTCATTTTTCTTGTAAGCCGGGACGGTAGATTCGAAATAGTTCCGGGCATTGAACATGTCGTTGCGCACGAACTCGTACGCATTGCCATGAAAAGCGCTGGTTCCGGACTTGGTTTCGACCTCAACCGTGCCGGAGCCGTTCCGGCCATACTGGGCGCCGTAGTTGGAGGTCAGGACCTTGAACTCCTCAATGGCCTCGAGGCTGGGATAGACATTCAGGCTGGTATTGCTGCCGTTGTCCATGTTGTCGCCGCCATCGAGTTCCCAGTTGTTGTACTCCACGCGGCCGCCGTTCATGCTGTACGAGATGCTTCCCGTGATGCCAACTGACGCCTCATCCGCTCCCGTCTGGTTGCTGACGCCGGGGACGAGCGTGACCAGTTGCGTAAAGTTGCGGCCGTTCAACTGGAGCTGGCTGATTTCCTTACCTGTGACCGTGCCCGAGAGATCCGAGGACTGAGTTTCTACCTGGGCGACGTTGGTCCCCATGACGGTCACTTCCGTGGTGGTGGCTCCGACTTGCATGTTCACGTCATTGCGGGCTTTCTGGCCGACGCGAAGGATGACGCCTTTCGCTTCGTACTTCTTGAAGCCCGGGGCGGCGATGCTGACGTCGTAGGAGCCCGGTGGCAGCGCGGGCACGGAATATTCGCCGTCGGAATTGGAGGTAGTCTCGCGATTGATTCCGCGTTCGGCGCTGGATACCACGACCTGCGCGTTGGCGATGCTGGCGCCCGAGGAATCACGAACCGTTCCAGTTAGCGAGGCGGATTCCTGAGCGTGAAGAAGAGTTGCCGAAAGCACGGCCAGCAGCACCACGACGGTGCAGAAGATACGGATTTTCATACGTGACCCCCTAGGGGATTTCCAGAAATACGGATATCAGTCCCGCACTACCTCAAATCGGCGCGGCCTTTCGCGCGGAAACTCCGACTGCCAGAGCCGGCCATCTTTGCACTTGCACGGAGCGTGCCACCTTCGTTCCGCAGAAGTGCCAAAATCCCTTTATTAAAACGTATGAATAGTGCGACAGGCGATGGCCGCTGTCAAGTCAAAAGGAGGGGGTATCCCGCGAAATCGATTTACTTCAGGCTGCGGGTGGATTCCCTTACGATCAGTTCGGGCGCGACTTTGCGATGAACCACCCGGGGAACTTTCTTTTCCAGGCCGGCGCTGATGGCCTCCACCACGATGGTCGCCGCGGCCGCGCCCATCGCTTCCATGGGCTGGCGAATGGTGCTCAACGAGGGACAGTAAAGAGATGCGGGAGCTACATCGTCGAAGCCAACGACCGAGCACTGCTCGGGCACGCGGACACCGGCTTTGGCGAGCGCGCGGATCGCGCCGAAAGCCGTCATGTCGTCGAACGCCATCAACGCGGTGAATGGAAGGCGACGATGCAACAACTCCTCAGTGAGCTTGTAGCCGTCCTCAAAACTGGAGAACGGATCGCGCGACTCGGGCAGGTCCACGACCAGCCGGGGATCGATCTTCAGTTCGAGCTCGCGGGCCAGGCTGCGCACGCCGCGCCAGCGCGGGGCCGTGTCCGACAACTGGTGAGGGCCGCGGATGAAGGCGATCTTGCGATGGCCCAGAGAGTGGAGATGCTGGAGGGCAGCGTGCGCGCCGAGCGTATTGTCCACGATCACCGAGCTGACATTGTCGTTCTTCAGTTCGCGGCCCACGATGGCGGTGGGAATGTTGCTCTTTTCCAGGTCGGCGAGAACGTTGATGTCGAGGAATAGCCAGTTGGCCAGCACGACGAGTCCTTCAACGCGGCGGTCGAGCAGCATCTCCAGATAGCGCTCGAAGCGGGTGCGCTCGTTGTGCACATCGGTGAGAATGGGCAGGAAGTTGGATTCGTAGAGACAATTCTCAATGCCGCGCAGCACCAGCGTGCAGTAGGGGTCGGTCATGTCGAAGACCATGACTCCCACGGTGTGGCTGCGGCGGCTGCGCAGCGAGCGCGCAAAAAGATTGGGGCGGTATCCGAGCTGGGACGCGGCGCGCTGGATCTTGGTCTTGGTGGTATCGGGAATGTAGCGCGCCAGGGGTGCGTTGTTCAGGACGATGGAAACAGTGGCCGAAGAGAATCCGCTGCGCTCGGCAACGTCACGAATGGTGACCGCCGAATCGGAGCGGCGGCGTGGATTGGCCGGGTTCGGAACGGTGCTGGAAGATTTCGGATCCGTAGGCCCCATGGACTCCTTGAATTTCGGGCTCTTGCTGGCGGACACTACAGGACGGTGAATCGAGTGTCAAGACTTGGCGTGGTGCTGGGCGGCGTTCTCTTGCTGCTGCATTCCCCTTTTGGGCTGAGAGCACAGAGTGCAGAGGGGGCGCAGCGATCGGTTCCCGCACAAGCTGCCCGGAATCCCCAGAAGCTTTTCGAGCAGGGAGAGGCGGCGCTGCGGGCAGGCAAGCTGGACGAGGCTGAGCGAGCCTTCCGGCAGGTGCTGGCGGCCGATCCGAACGTGGCCGGAGCGTACGCCAATCTGGGCGTGATCCACATGCGGCGGAAGCAGTGGCCCCAGGCGCTCTCCATGTTGCGAAAAGCGGAGAAGCTGGCCCCGGCGGTTGCGGGCATCCGGCTGAACATCGGGTTGGTGCACTTCCGTCAGAATGACTTCCTGTCGGCGATCAAGCCGTTTGAATCGGTGGTAAAGCAGGCACCGGACTCCTTCCAGGCACGATATCTCCTGGGGCTTTGTTATTTCTTTAACGATCGCTGGGAAGACGCGATCGGACAACTGGAGCCGCTCTGGGGACAAGCTTCCAACCAGTTGAACTATCTCTACGTGCTGTCGAGAGCTGCCGAAAAGTCGAACAACCCCGCGCTGGAAGAGAAGGCACAGAGCCGGCTGGTTGAGATCGGGCAAAGTGCGCCGGAGTTTCGCCTGATCATCGGCAAGGCGCACTACAACCGCGGAGAGTACGACGATGCGGTGCGCGAACTGGAGGCGGCGGCACTGGCCGATCCCAAGCTGCCTTTCGTGCACTTTAATCTGGGGCTGGCATACGTCAGCAAGCAGGATTACGAGCAGGCGCGAGTGGAATTTCAGAAGGACCTGGCCATCGAGCCGGACGTGGCCTTCACATATGAACAGTTGGGCAACGTCGAGTCCACGCTGCAGAACGAAGAAGAAGCCGCGAAGAATTATCGGCAGGCGGTGAAGCTCGACCCACGGCTGACCGGTGCGCGCCTGGGGCTAGCGAAGATCGAAGAGCACCAGCGGCACTATCCGGCGGCATTGGCGCAGCTGGATGAAATCATCCGGCTGGAAAAGGAAAATGCCAGCGCGCGTTATCTGCGAGGGCAGGTTCTGTTGCGCTTGGGCCGCGAAAAGGAAGGCCGCGCGGAACTGACATTAGCCACGAAAATGATCAACGCCCGGCGCGCGGCGCGGCACAAGGAACTGGAAGGCGAATCGGCGCCCAGCCCGGAGCTGGCGCGGGAACCGCAGTGAGGGGCGACTACGTGGCCTGCACGCACTCCAGAATCTCGGCTTCAGTCAGCGTGTGGTTGCTGGACTTCGCGCGAAGGTAGATGCGCTCGACCACTTCCTCGGTCGCCGGATAGCCGCGGTGCTCCAGCCAGAAATGCACATTGGATTTCCCGCTCATCGGACCGATGTCAATGACCTGCTCCAGCCCGAAAACGTGTGAGGGCACGCCGGAATAAACGGTGTTCGCCAGTTCGACGTCTTTTTTCTTGTAAGCCTTGATGACGGCGGCGGCGTGCACTCCGGTCGCAGTGCGGAACGCGTCATCGCCGACCACGGGGTAGTTCACCGGGATGGGAACGCCCGTCGCGCTTGAAACCGCCTCGCAATAGGGCTTCAGCTTGGTGAGATCCTGCTGATCCCAGGGAGAAATTCCCATGAGCTTCAGGTTGACCAGCATTTGATCCATCTGCGTATTGCCGACGCGCTCGCCGATGCCGAGAGCACAGGCATGCACGCAACTGACGCCCGCCACCAGCGCGGCCATTGCGTTGGCGGTGGCCAGGCCGCGATCGCAGTGGCCGTGCCAGTCCACACGAATCTTCTCGCCCGAGGGCTTGACCACTTCTTCCATGACGAACTTCACCAGCGCGACCGTGCCCATGGGCGTAGCGTGTCCTGCGGTGTCACAGAGGACAATCGCCCGGGCGCCGCAGTTGATCGCCGCCGTGTAGAGGCGCTTCACCATCTGCGGATCGCAGCGCGTGGTGTCCTCGGTGACATACATGACCTCGAGGCCGAGCGAGACGGCATACTTGACGGCCTTCTCGGTGGTCTGGAGCAGGAAGTCGTCGCTCCAGCCCTCGGTATAGCGCCGGATGGGACTCGACCCGAGAAAGGTGGCGGCCTGGATGGGCAGGCCGGTTTTCTGGACGATCTCGGCGATCGGGCGAATGTCATTCTCATGCGTCCGCGCGGCGCAGTTCGCCGTGATGGTCATCTTGTGCGAGACGATCTCACGGGCCAGCGCAGTGGCGTGTTCGACCGCTCGCGGACCCGCACCCGGCAGCCCGATGTCGAGCATGTTGATGCCCAGTGCCTCCATCAGGTGGAGGATCTTAATCTTCTGCTCGATCGAAGGGTCGCGAACGGAAGGCGATTGCAGGCCGTCGCGCAGCGTCTCGTCGTTGAGCAGGACCGGTCCCGCCGGACGCAGCGACTGCGGATACAAGAGATTCCAGTCGTAAATTAGTTCGGAAACATTCACAGGTAGCGCCGGCGCCCCCGCCGACATGACGTTAGAAGACCCCACCCATCCAACACGAACCACCACGCCCACTAAGCCTTCTTCTCTTCTTTCGGCGGCACCGTCAGGCCGAATATCGAAAGCTGCCCCGGTCCCGCAACGTTGGTCCCGCGCGCGTCTTGCGGACTGGGCAGATACAGCGTCTGGCAGAATTCGCAGCGATAGACTTCCGCGCCCGGCCCCCAGGCCTTTTCAACACAACCGCACTCGCGCTCGAGCACATCCGCCGCATAAAACCAGCGCTTCAAGTGCCCGCCACAGAACTTGCCCTTCTCGTTTTTCTCGTTGCAGGCACGCTGCCCGGGCTTCTTGATTTTGACTTTGTGTTTAGGGAGTTGCGGAGCGCTCCCCGCGTGTGTTCCGACCGGTTCACCTGTTGCCACGGAGTTCTCCATCGTTCAAGCCTGAAAACGCCTCACTGGATAGTTTACCTAGGAGGGGGAAGAAGACCAAGGGAGGTTTGGCGCCTAGAACTCCTTCTTCGGCGCCACCTGGTCGGGACCAATTCGTCCCGTTGTGATTTCAGCCACGAAGTAGCTTTCGCCTTTCATGGGAGCACCGGCCATCCGCCGCAGCATCGCGATTTGGCCGACGTGCGTGAGGGCGTCGGCGATCGGGCCCTGAAATAGTTTTTCGGCGGAGACCTGCAGCGGCTTTTCCGAAGCCAGGTAGTCATCGAACTTCTTGAGCGCGGCAAAGAAACGGTCGCACTCCGCTTCCCACGCCAGCGGAGTCGAGCTATTCCACTTTTGTTGGCTTTCCGCGATGCTCAGGCCCCAAGCCAGCAAGTCGCCGATGTGGGCGAGAATCTGTACAGGTGTGCGCGAAGATTCTCCGCACGGGTAATCCGCAAAACCTGCTGGCACGCCGCGGACGGCTTTGCCTCCACGATAGGCAAGGGTCGCCAAGGTATGGCGTAGCAAACTACGGTCGTCAGGCATAAGTAGTTCTCAGTTCCCGGTTCTCAGTTCTCAGCCCTTGGCTTTTGCTGACACCTGAGACCTGACAACTGACACCTGGTTCTCTACAACTTCCTCCGCCACACCGCCCTCGCCGAGCGCACTGCTGCTTTCATCTTCTCCCGCAGCGGCCGCGCGTAAAGCAGATCGAGGAAGCCTTCCATCTCAAGCGTGAACTCGCCGCCGTAACCGAACCACCAGACTTTTTTCATACGGGGCATGAGATCCGAGTCAAGATACTTGACCCGAACCATCTCCTCTAATCCCCATCGTCCGTGGCTCCGGCCCAATCCGCTCGCCTTCACGCCACCATGCGGAGCTTCGCTGATGCTGAAGCACGACAGGACATCATTCACCATCACGGTACCGGCCTGAATCTGCCGCGCCATGCTCTCGCCGCGGGCACGATCGCGAGTCCAGACACTGGCGGCTAACCCATACTCCGAATCGTTGGCCAGGCGCACTGCTTCGGCATCGTCGCAGAATGAGGTGATCGGCAGCACCGGGCCGAATGTTTCCTCGCGCATCACGCGCATGCGGTGGTCCACATCGGCCAGCACCGTGGGAGCGAAAAAAGTCGGGCCCAACTCGCGCAGGCGCGTGCCCCCGGCCAGAACGCGGGCGCCCCGGGAGCGCGCGTCGTCCACGTGGGACTCGACCACGCGCACCTGTTGCTCGCTGATCATGGGGCCGATTTCGGTGGCGGCATCCATTCCATTGCCCACGCGCAACTTGCGGGCTTTGTCGGCACAGGCCTCCACAAAGGGCGCATACAGCTTCTGGTGTACGTAGCAACGCTCGACGGAAAGGCACGCCTGTCCGGCGTTCACGAAGGCCCCCCAGACAGCCGCGCTCGAAGCGACGTCGAGATCGGCGTCATCGAGTACCAGCATGGGATCCTTGCCGCCGAGTTCGAGCACCACCGGAAGCAGGCGCTCGGCCGCAGTCAGCGCGATTCTTCGACCGGTCGCAACGCTCCCGGTGAAGACCAGCTTGTCGATGGCGCTCTTGACCAGCGCCGCCCCGGTTGGGCCTTCGCCGGGCAGGACCTGGAAAACGTCGTCGGGAACTCCAGCCTCGCGCAGCAGTGACTGCAACTCCAGCGCGATCAGCGGCGTGAGTTCCGAGGGCTTGAGGATGACGGCATTCCCCGCGACCAGCGCCGACATGACCTCGGTTGCAGGAATCGAAAACGGATAATTCCACGGCGAGATGATCCCGATCACGCCATACGGCTCGTGCAAGATTCGTCCGGCCTTGGCTTTCAGGGCTGGATTGCCGTGCGGTAGCTTCTGTTCGCGCAGAATCGAAAACGCGTTCTCGATCAGGAAGCGGGCCGCGTCGAGCACGACCATCACTTCGGTGAGCAGGGACTCGACGTAGGGTTTACCCGCCTCTTGCGTAATGCGCCGTGCGACTTCGTGCTTTCGGGTGAGAAGAATCCCCTGAAAGTGCCGCAAGATCTTTACGCGGCTGCGGATTCCCCACGCGTTCCACTCGATCTGCGCGACCCGTGCCCGAGCCACGGCCGCCCGCACTTCGGTGGGACCGGCGCAGTCCAGTTCGCCCAGCACCTCGCCGGTGGCCGGGTTGATGGACGCGATGCGGGAGACGGCGAATTGGAGGTCGGTGCCCATCTGCGGAAAAGTGTACGTCGCGGCGGACAGGCGCGCCACAGGTTCAATATTCGACGCCAACCAGGTACAGCCCGCCAGCCGGTGCGGTCGCCCCAGCCGCCGACCGGTCGCGGGCCGCGAGGATACGACCCAAATCTTCCCGGTTCAGTGTTCCCTTCCCGACCAGCAGGAACGTGCCCACCAGGTTGCGCACCATGTGATGAAGAAACCCGTTGCCGCGAACCGTATAGATCAGTTCCTCTTCTTCGCGAATCCAAGCCGAGGAAAAGATCGCCCGGACGTTGGTTTCGTTCTTCCCCTGCGTTCCCCCGTGCCCTCTGTGGTCATGATCTTGGCCCGCAGCCATCCGCGCCACCCGCTCCCCATCCACTGCCGCAAACGAAGCAAAGTCATGCTCGCCGATGATGATGCCGGCGGACTCCGCCATCGCGGGTTCATCCAACGGAAACGGGTAATGCCACACATACCGCGCCAGAAACGGCGGACAGACATCCCCGCGATAAATCCGGTACCGGTAGGTTTTCGCCCGGGCCGACTTGCGCGCATGGAACTCAGCCGGGACCTCGCTCACCTCAAGGACACGAATCGACGCCGGGAGACTGTCGTTGAGAACCTTGATCCAGTTTTCCGTTGGGATGGGCGACGCGGTGGCAAACGTCGCCACCTGGGCCAATGCGTGCACACCCGCATCGGTGCGGCCGGATCCCTGGGGCAGGACATTTTCTCGCGTCAAGCGTCCAATCACCGAGGCCAGTGCACCCTGGATGGTGGGCTGGCCGGGCTGCACCTGCCAGCCGGCAAACTCGGAGCCGTCGTAGGAAAGGATCAATCTGAGATTGCGCACGAGCTTTTTCGAGTCCTCCGGCGCGCGACCTTCATCCATAAGATTTACAAAGTTTTACCCGGCACGTCGCAGAACAGCGCGGGGCGCGTCAGCTATACTATTTTACTTACGATTAATGCAACAGATCGCTTGGATTACCAGGAACTCTTACCCGGCGTTCTACGTATCATGAAACGTCCTGACAACCTCGTCAGGTCCTCTCAGGCCTGATCGATGGAATCGATGGAGATGAAAAGAATGCAACGTTCCACTCTATTTTCCGCCTTGCGGCGGGCCGCTGCTCTTTTTCTAGCTGGTGTCATGGTTCCTGCAGGGTTCGCACAGGATGCCTCGCAGGCGCCCAACGCGCCCTCGGCGCAAGCGCAGAAGGCGATGCCCTCCTCGTCGCAACCCTTCGAACTCAAGGATTACGCCCAGCCGCGCTCGCATTTTCCCAACCCGGTCGGACCGTACACGCCGCGCAGCGTGGCCGCGCCCAACCTGGCCAATACCGGGCGATTTGACCAGCTGATGCGCGATGGCAAGCTGTATCTCTCGATGAACGATGCCGTGGCCCTGGCGCTCGAGAACAACCTCGACATCGCGATCGCGCGCTATAACTTGAATATTGCCGATACCGATATCTGGCGGGCGAAAGCAGGATCGTCCACGCGCGGCGTGAATACGGGCCTGGTGCAAGGCACACCGGGTGGAACGGGATCGGGCATCGGCAGCACTTCGAACGGCGGCGGCGCCGGCGGTACCTCGAGCGGCTCAGGCGGCGCAGGTTCAGGAACGGCCGGCCTGGTGACGTCGACCTCGGGCGTGGGTGCGGCGGTGCCTTCGTTTGATCCGACTCTGACGGGGGCGTTTCAAGTTGACCACCTGAAAGTCGATTGCACCTCCCCCTTTTGCGGCCAGTTCACTAATACCACTACGGCCAATTTCGCTTACAACCAAGGATTCCAATGGGGCACAAATCTCTCCGTGGGCTTCAATAACAGCCGCACCACCACCACGAGTGGATACACCACGCTGAGCCCGCTGCTGAGATCGGGTTTTACCGCCACCGTTTCTCAACCTCTGCTCTCGGGTTTCGGGTTGCTGCCGAACACGCGTTTCATCAAGATTGCCAAGAACAACCGTGAAATCTCGGACGTTGCGTTCCGCCTGCAGGTGATCACCACGGTGAACCAGATCCAGAACATCTACTGGGACCTGGTTAACGCTTACGAGAACGTCAAGGTGCAGCAGGATTCGGTGGCGCTGGCGAACAAAACTCTCTCCGATAACAAGAAGCAGGTCGAGATCGGGACCCTGGCCCCGATCGAAGTGGTCCGGGCGCAAAGCGTAGTGGCAACCAACCAGCAATCGTTGATTCTGGCCCAGACTACCCTTCAGTTGCAGCAGTTGCTGTTGAAGAATGCCCTCAGCCGGACGCTGGTCGATCCGGTGCTTGCGGATGCTGACGTGATTCCGACCGACACGATGTCGGTTCCGGACAAAGAGCCAATCATACCCACGCAAGATCTGGTAAACGAAGCCTTGGCTCACCGGGCCGAACTCGCCGAATCGCGGATCGATCTCGCGAATCGCAACATCAGCACGCGCTCGACCAAAAATGCTCTCTTGCCCACATTGAACCTGTTCGCCTACTACGGCGGCAACGGCGTCGCGGGGTCCCAAAACCCCAACTGTTTGCCTTCAATCTGTGATACCCCGGTTCCATCCAGTGGTTACGGCAGCGCGGTGAGCGATCTCTTCAACTCCACTGCCCCCGACAAGGGTGTCGGCCTGCAGCTAGCTATCCCGCTGCGCAACCGTTCGGCTCAAGCCGACCAGGTACGCGCTCAACTGGAATACCGTCAGGCCCAGATGCGCATGCAGCAGCAGGAGAACCAGGTCCGCATCGAAGTCCGCCAGGCACAATTTTCGGTGCAGCAGAGCCGCGCCAGCGTCGAAGCGGCCCGTGCAGCGGTCGAACTCGGCAAGCAGTCACTTGACGCGGAACAAAAGAAGTACTCGCTGGGCGCTTCGACCACCACGTTTGTTCTGCAGAACTCGCGCGACCTGACGGACGCGCAATCGAAGCTGGTTTCGGCTAATTCCGCCTACGAAAAGGCACGGGTGGAACTGGATCGTGTCACCGGCGCGACGCTCGACCGGATGGGCATCCTGATGGCCGACGCCGAACGCGGCCAGGTCACGAAGATGCCGAGCGTGCCGTATGTAACCGCGCGGCCCGCCGAACAGCAGACACCGGTGCAACCACCGGTCCAACCGCAACAGTAGCTTGAAACTCTAGCTCGGCAGCCGGCCCGGATTCATCCGGGCCGTTTTTCTTTGGACTTCGCGGCTACTTTTCCTGCGCGGAAACTGTCTAGCGACTAGCGACCGACAACTCGCAACGAGTATCCTTTCTCCGTGACGCGCTCCGTCGTCATCAACCATAGCGAAGAAGCCAAAGTCTTCCCTGCTTGTGTAGGGACGGGCGCCCTCGCCCGTCCAGGCGGTGCGAAGCTCCGCAGGCTCTCCGGTGCAAAGACACGGAGGCCTGCGTGATCCTCTCCGTGGTCATCATCACGTTTAACGAGGAAACCAATATCGCCCGCACTCTCGCCAGCGTCCAGCCGCTCGTTTCCGACGGCAATGGCGAAATCATCGTCGTGGACTCCGGCTCCACCGACGGCACCGTCGGAATCGCGAAATCCTGCGGCGCAAAGGTTTTTGTCGAAGAATGGAAAGGCTATGCCGTACAGAAAAACTCGGGGATCGACAGAGCGGAGGGAGATTGGATTCTAAGCCTAGATGCGGACGAATCGCTGGAATCGGGCACAGTGGAACTGGTCCGCGTTCTCGTCTCGAAGCCCGACGGACTTACCCAGGCCGAAATTGGAAACATGGCCCGGACTTTGGGCGGCGACTCTCTGGACACAGTGGAAGCGGTAATGGCATACGAAGAAGGTTCCGGTGTAATGCCCACGAAAAGCGCAGAGGACATTCCGCTGGCCCTCAGCGGCTATTGGTTCCCTCGCAAGAATTTCTTCCTCGGACGGTGGATTACGCATGGCGGCTTTTGGCCGGACCCCAAACTGCGTCTATTTCGAAGAGGCTCCGGCCGATTTCAAGCCCAGGCCGTTCATGAAACTCTCAAGGTGGACGGCTATACCGCAAAGGTGAAAACCGGCGCTCTTCTCCATCACTCCTACCCCACGCTCTCCGACTACATCGACCACATGAACCGCTACTCCTCGCTCGGCGCTGAAATGGCGGCCGCCAAGGGACGCCGCGGTTTCAGCGTCTTCAACATCGTCCTGCGTCCGGCGGCAACTTTTTTCTACAACTATTTCTTCCGCATGGGATTCCTCGACGGCCGTGAAGGCCTGCTGCTGCACCTGTACCACGCCGTGTATGTATCGTGGAAATATGCGAAAGCATGGGAAATGGCGCGGGGGAGAGCCGATTGAAGGCCCCTATGCCTTACCACCTGGTCGCCGCCGCGCATTTCCTGGTCGCATTGCTCCTGCTGCCCCTCTGCCTGTTCTTCGGCATCGCAGTCGGACCACTGATGGCGGTGGCTCCACTCTGGCTGGCCTTCCTCGGCGTTCAGTTATGGCGTGGGCCCAGCCCGCGGACATTCGCTCTACTGCGCGCTACTCACTGGGCAGTGCTGCTTTTGGCTGCGATCCTCATCTATGCCGGTATCGCCACCCTGCAAGCTGCTGAGCGTAGCGCCGCTCATGGCGGAGGACTGCTCGGCGCATTCGGCTTTCTTCCCATCGGCATCGGCTGCGTGCTGGGCGTGCTAGCCGCGCTCAGTCTGATCCTTGCGCGGCGTGAACCGACTCCTTGAATTTCCCAACCAATCGGTCGGTTCCGTAGTCTTGTCGCGCCCTCATCGCTCCTCTATCATCAAACTCAACCTGGGGACCCGAATGCCCGAGAAGAAGTCGAACCTGAACAGGCCTGCCGCAGCCGAAAGCCCGATTTCCGAGGTCTTTGAGGGCCGCCATCCTGCCCCATCCGAGAAAGACTGGGTCGAGAAGACCCTCGCCCCCACTCTGGAGAAGGCCCCCGAGAAGCCCATTGGCACCCCGACCGGCACCAACCTCGAGGAGAACGGCCACGCCCGCTTCAGCACAATTTCGAACGTTCCCATTCGCCGTCTCTACACCCAGGCCGATCTTCCCGCCGACTGGAACTACGAGCAGTATCTGGGTTATCCCGGCGAGCCGCCTTACACCCGCGGCATTCACTCCACCGGCTACCGCGGCAAGCTCTGGACCATGCGCATGTTCTCCGGCTTCGCTTCGCCGGAAGAAACCAACCAGCGCTACAAATACTTGCTGGAGCACGGCGGTGGCGGACTCTCGGTAGCCTTCGACCTGCCCACCCTGATGGGTTACGACTCCGACCACCCGGCCAGCGAAGGCGAAGTTGGCAAGTGCGGCGTGGCAATCGATTCACTCGAAGACATGGAGATCCTCTTCGACGGCATCGACCTGGAAAAAACGACGACCTCGATGACCATCAACTCGCCGGCCAGCGTCTTGTGGGCAATGTATCTGGTGGTCGCCGAAAAGCAGGGCGCCGACTGGAAAAAGATTTCCGGCACCATCCAGAACGACATTCTGAAGGAATACATCGCGCAGAAGGAGTACATCTATCCGCCAGCTCCGAGCATGCGTCTGGTCATCGATACCTTCGAGTTTGGATCAAAATTCACGCCGCGCTTCAACACCATTTCGATTTCCGGCTACCACATCCGCGAAGCCGGCTCGACCGCGCTCCAGGAACTGGCCTTCACCATCTACGACGGCGTCGAATACGTGGAATGGGCGCGCCGCCGTGGCCTTGACGTGGACGAGTTCGGCCCGCGTCTCAGCTTCTTCTTCAACGCGCACAACGATTTCTTCGAAGAGATTGCGAAGTACCGCGCCGCCCGCAAGATCTGGTATCGCCTGATGAAGGACCGATTCGGCGCCAAGAACGCCCGTACCCGCCTGCTACGTTTCCACACGCAGACGGCTGGCGTCTCTCTGCCCGCGCAACAGCCCAGGAACAACATCGCGCGCGTCGCATTGCAGGCGCTGGCCGGCGTTCTCGGCGGCACGCAGTCGCTGCACACCGACGCGTACGATGAAGCGCTTGCCCTCCCCACCGAGGAAGCCGCCCGCATCGCGCTCCGGACACAGCAGATCATCGCCTACGAATCGGGCGTTGCCCAGACTGTCGATCCGCTCGGCGGCTCCTATTTCGTCGAGAAGCAGACGCTCGACATGGAGCACGGCGCCTTCGACTATTTTGCCAAGCTCGATCAGATGGGCGGCATGGTCAAGGCCATCGAGCGCGGATACCCGCAGAAGGAAATCGCCGAAGCGAGCTACCAGTACCAGCGCGCCGTCGAGGCCAACGAGAAGATCACCGTCGGGGTGAACGATTTCGTCATCGAAGAGGAAACACCGCATACCCTATACATCGGCGAGTCGGTGGCGCGCGCCCAGGAAGCGAAGCTAAAAACCCTGCGTGCCCGCCGCTCCAACGAAGAAGTCCAGCGCCGCCTCGAAGCCCTGAAAAAGGCCGCCGCGAAAACCCCGCCGACTGGCACGAACGGCAACATCTCCGACGCCAACACCATGCCCTATATCGTCGACGCGGTCCGTGCCTACGCCACAGTCGGCGAAATCTGCGAAGCCCTGCGGCAGGTGTATGGCACCTACACGGAAGTCAGCATCACATAGTCAGCTTGGAAGATATCGAATCGTCACATTTTTGACGTTCCTGCGTCACAGTTCCGCACTGGCTCGAAACGGTAAGCTGTCCCGAGTGCCGAAAACTGCGCAATCACGGAATCAGACGACCCACCGCCAAAAGGCAGCGGTCATTCCGATCGAATCGAGGATTCTGATTCTCCGCCGTCAGAAAGTCATTCTCGATACCGCTCTCGCCGAACTCTATTCCGTTCCCGTGAAGCGCCTGAACGAACAAGTGAAGCGCAACCGCGACCGTTTTCCCTCTGATTTCACGTTTCAGCTAACTCCGCGAGAAACAGGATCTTTGAGGTCGCAATTTGCGACCTCAAACAAAGGCCGAGGTGGCCGCCGCTTTCTGCCATACGCTTTCACCGAACACGGCGCGATCATGGCCGCGACCGTGCTCAACTCCCCTCGCGCCGTAGCCATGAGCGTTCACGTTGTACGCGCCTTTGTCCGACTGCGTGAAATGTTGGCAGCCAATCGCCAGTTCGCGTCGCACATCGAAGAACTGGAACAGCGCCTTGACACGCACGACACCGCAATTCAGGACATCATTGACACCATCAAGCGGCTGATGATGCCTTCACGAAGGGCCGGACGAAAAATCGGATTCCAACTACCTCCGGCAGCCGCAGTCTCATAAAATGCTTTACCTGCCCGGTTCGATCCGGTCCAGTTTCTTCCGGAACCAGACATATTCCGCCAAGTATCTTGCAGCGACAACGAAAGTGCGCAGTGCCCGCCATCGATTCACCCTGTGACAGCCAGTCTCGCCCTTCTGTAATTGTTTTGTAATCACACGCATTTGTGACAACGATCACTGGCAGGAGCCGGGCGCAGTATCGTACAGTTCCTAAATGAAATTGAAATTCAATTTCATTTTCAATTAGGAGCCGCATGCACTCTTCTTCCCTGCCCGATCGGCGCCCGCCGGCGCGCCTCATCAATTTCATCTTGCTCTCCCTCCTCTTCTCGGCCGCGGCCGCCTGGGCCCAGGAGAGCCCTTACATCGTGACCTACGACCACTATCTCGAGGAGCCGGGCAGTCTGGAAGTTGAATACTACTCGAACTTCGCCACGCAACGTGGCGGCAATGATTTCCACTCCTATTGGCTTGAGCTGGAATATGGCGCCACCGCGTGGTGGACGACCGAGCTCTACCTCGACGCCCAAACCACTTTCGGCGATAGCACCGTCTTCACCGGCTTTCGCTGGGAGAATCGGATCCGTCCGTTGAAGCACGAGCATTTCATTAATCCGGTCCTCTATATCGAATACGAGCACATCAGCGACGCCGACAAGATCATCAAGGAGGTCGAAGGCCACGACGTCGAATCCGACAATCTCGATCCCAACGCCATCGCGCGTCAGGAACACAAGCATGAACTGGAGTTCAAGCTCATCCTTTCCAGGAACGTGAAGGGATGGAATTTTGCGGTGAACCCCATCGTCGTCAAGAACCTCCTGCCCAGTGAGCCGTGGGAGTTTGGCTATGCCATGGGCGCGAGCCGCCCGCTTGCGCTGAAAGCGTCCTCGCATGCATGCAGTTTCTGCCGCGAGAATTTCGTTGCCGGCGTCGAAATGTACGGGGGGCTGGGCGACACGGTCAGTCCCGGCCTGCATGAAACGTCACACTATGTCGCTCCCGTTGTCGCATGGAATCTCCCTTCGAACTGGACGCTTCGTCTTTTGCCCACTTTCGGATTAAATGACAACAGCCATCGCTTCATGCTGCGCTGGGGCGTGTCGCACGAGTTCTCCGGGTTCGGACAGATGGTCAGCCGGGTTTTCGGAGGTCACGAATGACAACATTGCACGGATTGGGAATATCCAGTATCGCTCTCATGATCTTCGCGGCAACCCTGACACGGGCACAGGAAAATCTTCCAGCGCAGCCAACTAAGGAACGCGACCTGGAGTATTACGCTGAACTCGCAAAAGCTCCCGAAAAGGCTCGTGCCCTCAAGAATCCACTAGAGTCCGATCCTGATGCGGTGGCGGCGGGTAGGAAGCTCTTCGAAGGGCACTGCGCAGAGTGCCATGGCAACACCGCCGAGGGAGGAAAGAATGCCCCAAGTCTTCGTGTCCCGGCAGTACAGGAGGCCACACCGGGAACGCTGTTCTGGGTCTTGACCAACGGTGTCGTCCGCCGCGGCATGCCCGTGTGGTCCAAGCTTCCTGAGCCGCAGCGCTGGCAGATTGTGAGCTACTTGAAGTCGCTGGGGCCGTCGCAGACTAACTCGTCGGAAAAGTGACGGGCACAGAGCATCTGGTTGGTTGCTCTTCTCAGTCCGCCGGAGCTGCGCACCGACCAGGATGAATCAAAGTGCCTGACCGCTTCTCCAGCCGAAATGGACGATCTCTGCCACAGCGAGGTTTGGTCCAGGGTTGGCACGCCGCCGGTGTGACCGGATTCATGCCGAACTATTTGTCTCCCAAACGACCGCCCGGGCGGCCTCTTCCGCCTACCCACGTCCGTCCGCATTTGGTAAGATGGCGCTCCCCGGCTTCGTCCTCCGTCCACGCCCCGGCGATGGTGAAATTGCGGGAACACTCGGCCCGACGCAACATTACTGCGATTGCTGCTCAAGCAAGCTTCAAGAAAGGTGGTTGGTCTTGCTCAAGAGATTTCTTCTGTCCGTGACCCTGATGCTCGGCATCTCCGGAGTCGTAATGGCGCAGTCGCTGCAGAGACTCGCGCACCAGCCCCCGGCTGGCGCGGGCATCGGCTTCCTGCTGACCGACGGCACGGTGATGTTCCAGGGCAATAGTCTGTCCAGCTGGTACAAGCTCACACCCGATATCAGCGGAAGCTACGTTAACGGGACGTGGACAAAGCTGGCCAGCCTGCCGGCCGGGTACTCGCCCGACGCCTTCGCATCCTCCGTGCTCGCCGATGGCCGCGTTCTCATTGAGGGCGGCGAGTACAACAATGGCGCCTTCGTGCTCACCAACCTGGGCGCGATCTACGATCCGAAAGCGAACAAGTGGACCTCGGTTGCGCCTCCCGCAGGTTGGACCACGATCGGCGACTCGCCCTCGGTTGTGCTGCCCAATGGTGTGTTTCTCATGGGCAACAAGTTGACCAAGGACATGGCGGCGCTCGATCCGGTGACGATGCAGTGGACCGCGGTGCCTTCCACCAACAAGAAGGACTTCAACGCCGAAGAGGGATGGACCCTGATGCCCGACGGCACGGTTCTGACCTTCGATGTGAAGGCCGCTCCACACGCCGAGCGTTATCTGACTTCAAGACTGAAATGGATTTCCGCCGGCAGCACGAAAGTGGATCTGCACTCTCCCACCGACATCCAGGGGTGCCTGCAATATCCCGGCGGCTGCTACTTCCCGCCCGGAGAGGTCGGCCCGGCCGTCCTGCGTCCGGATGGCACCGTCTTCGCCACCGGCTCCTATACCAACGGCGGCAGCGGGCCCGGACACACCTCTATCTTTCATCCTGGGCCGAAAATTGCCAGCCGCGGCACCTGGACGACCGGCCCCGACTTTCCCAATGGCGACAATGCCGGCGACTCGTTCGCCGCGCTTTTGCCCAACGGCAACGTGCTGGTGGCGGGGAACTCCGGAAGGTTCTACGAATTCGATGGCACGAATCTGAATTTCACTTTGCCGGGTTACGGTTCGTTGCTGGTGCTGCCCAACGGCCAGGTACTGGTTGCCGGCAACACCGTCCAAGTTTACAAATCCACCGGAACCTATTCCCCGGCGTGGGCTCCTGCGATCACGAATTTTCCCGCCACCGTTATTCGGGGCAAGACCTACCAAATCTCTGGCACGCAGTTCAACGGCCTGTCGCAAGCGGCGTCGTTCGGGGACGAGTTCGAAACCTCCACCAACTACCCCCTGGTGCGGATTACCAACACATCGACGCACCACGTCTTCTACGCCCGCAGCCACGATCACAGCTCGATGGGAGTAGCCACCGGATCGACCATTGTCTCGACCAACTTCGATGTGCCGGGCACGGCTGAGACCGGAGCCAGTACCCTCGAAGTCGTTGCCAACGGCATTCCTTCTCCGGCGGTCAGCGTCACGGTGAACTAAGAGCCCGGCGTTATCTCATCCCCACTCTTCGCGGCGGAGGGTGGGGGTTTTTCTTCACCCGGGATAGCGGAGCGGCCCTCGGATGGAAAGCCCTGGCACGGTGGAGGCATGGTTTCCAGCGTTCCTGCCACCGTTCAAGGGGCGATGGAGAGTTTTCCACAGGGTATGCAAAGCTTTGCTTATCTATGCACTCGGCAAGTAACTTCAGCCATGTGTTACCGCTTTCCCGGTGGCATGCTGATTGCCCTACGGTTGGTATGGGGCGGGATTGGCGGGTTGACACTCTGCGTGGGTACTTCCTGGTAGCAATGACATTGGGGCACTTTCCCAACCCCCTGGCACCCTTCACCGAGTACACGTTCGGCTACGCCTCGTCTCCGGACGGCTTCGTTTTTCTGTCGGGATTGGTTTCCACCTGGGTCTATCTGCCGCTGCGGGACAGGCGCGGTCCCTCTGCGATGCTGTCGAAGGTCCTCCGGCGCGCTGGCACCATCTACCTGACGCACATCGCGCTGCTGGTGGTGGGGATAGTGGCGGCGCTTTTTCCCGGAGCGGTTTTGCGCAGTGTGGCGGGTCCGCTGCAAACTCTCGTCTCCGGGGCCTTGCTCTGGAACCAAGGCGGCTTCGACCGGATTCTGCCGATGTATTGCGTGTTCCTGGCATTCAGCCCCATCGTCCTGAAGCAGTTCACGGAAGGGCGGGCGTGGGTGGTCGGTGTGATCAGCGCGGGTCTTTGGGTAGGTGCACAGTTCGGACTGGGAGACTCGAAGTCGGGCGCGGCGGCCCTGAACCCGGCAACTTTCAATCTGTGTGCCTGGCAGGCCTACTTCGTCGCCGGACAGTATTTTGGTTATCGAGGACTGCGCTCAAGCGAAGGCAGCGTTGGCAAATCGCGGGTTCTGCTGGCCACGTGCTCCGTGGTTGCCTTGCTGCTGGTGGTGGACCGGCACCTGCTTTCGCTCTGGGGAGTGAATCCCCTGCTGAACTTCAATGCCCATCCCGATCACAACCCGGTCCGGTTCCTGGACGCGGCCTGCCTCGGGTATCTCCTGTGGTGGATCCCGCGGTCGGTGGATGCGGAGGCGATGAAGCTGCGGTTCTTCCGATTCCTGAATCTGCTGGGCGGGCATTCGTTGCAGATATTCGCGTTCTCCATGCTCATCACGCGCTTCGAGGCCCACACCATCAACACGTTTTCGCCGGGCGCCAAACTGATCGTGGCCCTGCTTACGGTGTTGAGCCTCGGCCTTCCGGCATGGCTGCACCAGTTGTACCGCGAGCGCGCTTCGGGAAGTGCGCCCGTTCTAAGGCCAGAGACAATGCCGGGCCTTCCGACCGCCTAGTCCGGGAACAACTGGACGCAACATCCCGCCGTCGTCCACGGCCCGCGCCACACTACTTCATGCGATTCCGGTAGAGATTTCCATCCACCTGCTGCGTCATGGCTTCGATGTTCAGCGGGACTTTCAGGAAGTCGGCAACGGCTTCGGCTGTTGCTTGCGGTTCGCGCAGGATCTTGTGATAGTGCACGCGCAGCACGGCGATGTTTGACTTGCCGTCCAGCCACTTGTTGACCTCGATCAGATGGCGCTGGAAAGCTTCCTCGATCGGAGAGGTATCTCCGCCACCCTCATAGTTGCCGCGGCGGCGCAGCATCTCGTCCTGCGACTTCAGGACCTCGGGCAGCGGGCGCTGCATAAAGACGATGCGGTAGTCGTGCCCGGCGGGCAGGGACAACAGAAGCTGCGAGATCACTTTGACCACCTTGCCTTCGGCTTCTGCAATGCACGCCGGGTCTTTCGGAAGTTGCTTGATGCGCTCCCATTCGAGATACCCGCGCGGGTTGTCGGTGTCAGCCTGGCGTTCGCCATCGGAGAGGACAGGCAAGCCACCCGCCGCCAGCATCTGCATCATTAAGGACGTGCCCGAGCGGGGCAGTCCGGAAACGATCGTGATCATCAGTGCCTTTCTGGGATGAATAGTGGCGGCGCGCGCTCTCGCCGCCTTCCTTGGAATGATAGAGGGAACGGCGGGTTTCCGGCAAAACGCGGCCTTCAGTCGAAGAACTCCGCACTGGCAAAGATGACCGGAGAACGAGGTTCTGAATCCCTGTCATCGGGCCTGCGGGGAAACCTCTGCACCCAGGATGAAGACGTGCCCACAGGTGGCTGGTATTCATGGCGGCCACGGCGGTCCCGCCCGGCCTTGATCCCGGGCAACCGGACCGCGAGACGAAGGGCCGCCGTCAGGAGCACGTGCAGCATGGACTTGAGCTTCACAAGAGCAAGTATAGTTCGATATACTTTGTATTGTAAAGTTCTTTTTTACATACCACCGCTCCTGGGCGCGAATCGGGTTTTCGCGCCGTCATTGCCTCGCCTCCGGCGTTTCTGATAACGTGCCTCACACCGAACCCCGGTCCCGAAAAGGAGATCCCTGTGGCTTTCTGTCCAAGTTGTGGAACGCAGCTCGCGGATGGTGCAACCTGCCCGAAGTGTGCAGCCGGAGGTCCGAGCGTGGCAACATCGGCTCCCGCAGCCGGGCTCACCGACAATGTTGCGGGCTTGCTGGCATACCTCTTCATCCCGGCGATTCTGTTTCTTGTGATTGAACCGTACAACAAGCGGCGATTTATCCGTTTTCACTCCTTCCAATGCATTTTCCTGGCGGTCGCAGGGTTCGTGCTCGGCATTGGCATGAGCATCCTCTGGCACATCCCGTTCCTGGGATGGCTGGTGCTTTTTCTGTTGTGGCCGCTGATCAGTCTGGCCGAGTTGATCCTATGGCTGTTTCTGATGTACCAGGCCTACCTGGGAAAGATGTTCAAGCTGCCGGTAATCGGCGACATGGCCGAGAAGCAAGCCGACGCCATGTAGCGGTTCCGCCCCGGCGGAGCATTCACGGATTCGCCAGATGTTCGCCTTTGTGGTAAGCTGCTGCCCTCGCGACGAGGAGCACGATGCGCAAAGCGATCAATCATCTGAAGAAGTCCGACCCGGTGATGGCGGCCATCATCGAGACTGTTGGGCCGTGCCGCATGCAGTTTGGCGAGCCGACGTTTCACAGCCTTGCGGAATCGATCCTTTATCAGCAACTGAACGGGAAAGCGGCGCTGACCATCTTCAACCGGTTCACGGACGCGGCGGGAGATCCGCTGACGCCCGCGGGCATCCTGAAGCTGACCGACGCGCAGATGCGTGCGGTCGGATTGTCGAAGCAAAAGACCGGATATCTGCGAGACCTCTCGGAAAAAACCAAGGCGGGCTTGCTCGAGTTTGAGCGCCTGGCGGAGCTATCCGAGGAAGACGTGATCGCGCACCTGACGAAGGTGAAGGGCATCGGTGTGTGGACGGCGCACATGTTCCTGATGTTCACGCTGCGTCGTCCGGACATTCTCCCGACGGGCGACTATGGAGTGCAGGCGGCGATCAAGAAACACTACAAGAAACGCAAATGGCCGAAACCGGAGGTTATGGAGAAGATCGCAAAACCGTGGGCGCCCTACCGGTCGATTGCTTGCTGGTATCTGTGGCAGAGCTTGGATGTGAAGACGATGTAAGGGCGGCGGGCGATGTCCACGCACTCGGTACGCTTTCGTCCGGAGCCTAAACCAGTTCTACCCAGTGACTATTGATCGGTGCCCACGAGTTGAACCGCATCAATCTCATTCCACCCAGAGACGACATTCGTCGCGAGCGTCACCTTGACGCGGTCGGTCTTGAATGTGGTCTTGGGAAATTTCACCATGAGATAGTTCAATTCCGTCGTCGGATCGTTGCCTTGCCAAACGGCGTGGGCTCCGCCCTGCTCATCGTAAACTTCAATCTTGATCACCGCCCCCGAGCCGCAGGACTCGCGCACCCGCACCTGAGTAGCGTACACCGGTCTGGGATATTTCAAATCCAGCCACTCAATACCACCATCCTGAGTTTTCGATGTCCAGGCGGCTCCGTTATCTCCGTAGTTCTCAACATTGGGAGCCCCGGTTGCCTGATTGGCCGACCAACTGTCTGTGCCATGGGCGTCATTGTAGGTTGAGGACGCGGCGGCCTGAATCGCCCACTGGCCGTTGGGATCTTTCTTGATCTCATCCTGTTTCAATGCCCAGTCGGCGGCGGCCATCTTGGCGGTTGTTTCAGCGGATGCGCCAGCGTCCGCACTACCAGTTGCAGCGGCAGGAGCGCCTGGAGTGGGCGCCGCAGTTGCGGAGCCGGCGCTCGTGCTCGCAGCGGGGTTGGCTGTGGAGGTCTCTTGCGTACTGCTGCTCTTCTTGCAACCGATTAAGAATATGAGCGGAAGAAGACAGCAAATCAACTTGGGATGGGTCTTCATTGCATGCTCCTGATTCAGACGGTTGCGATCTTACCTGATATTTTTGGTCTGGAAAAGGGCGGGGGGTAGTGGGGTAGTGGAGCAGGTTGACAATCTGAGCCACGACCGTAAATGGCTCCAGGTGGCGAGCGCCATGGCCGAAAAGTCAAGGTCAACGGCGGCGGACGAGAGTGTCCGCCCCACACACGGAACGGATCACTTCTGATGTTTTTGAACCGCTCCGTACATGGCGTCGAGCAGGTCTTGAGTCTGGCCATCGTAGTCGGCGTCGAGGCTCCACAGGAAGACTCCGCCGAAATGCTTGCCGAGCACGTAATTCACTTTCACGGCGGTGGAGTGCGCGTCGTCGTAGGTGATGAAGCCGGGCTGGCCGCCGGGACCGCGGTACAGCAGATAGGGCGCTTTGGCGACGGGATCGCGGTGGGCGGTCCATCCCATTTTGTTGATGCGCGGCTTGATGTCGGTGCCGTAGTTCACGGTAAAGGTCGTGTTGCCGCAGTCAGTGCATGCGTCCCAGAGGTTCTGGGCGGTGTCGAACTCGTATCCGTAGAACGCGGTGCCGATGTTCAGCTTGTCGGCGGGAACGCCGTAGATGTTTGCGAACAGGTCCATGGAAGTTTCAAGACTGCCGACCTGGTCGGGATCGGACGGATTCTGGACGAGCGGCGAGTTGTGGCCGGCGTGGTCGCTCCACGGGCCGTAGAAGTCGTAGGTCATCACGTTGATGAAATCGAGCTGGGGCGCGAGCGCGGGCACATCGAAACCGCTTCCCCACGATCTGGGATCGGACGGGATCGCCATGGAGAGCAGATAAGGCGCTGGGAACTGGTTGCGCAAATCCTGCATGAGCATGATGCAGTTGTTCGTGTCGTAGGGATGGACGGGAATCTCCCAGTCGATGTCGACGCCGTCATATCCATTTGCAACCACGAAGTTGTAAACATTCAGGACGAACGCGGCGCGAGTGGCGGGATCGCGAGCGATCTTCTTGAAGGCGCGGGCCTGGGCCGGGTCGCCGCCACCGATCGAGATCATGACCTTCACTCCGGCAGCGTGCGCGTTCGAAATCAGCTGGGGCTCGATCAGGTCGTCGGGTATGACGATGTTGCCGATCTGTTTCTTGTCGAGCAGGAGAAAAGCGTGCGCGATATGGGTGAGCTTCTGATAGGGAATGGTCGAGGCGCTGTAGGCCGGATTGCTGAATTTCACCCAGAACGGATAGTAGCCCAGCAGTCGTTTGGGGCCGTCTGCAAGAGCGGAAGGCGCCAGCATGAGTACCACGATGAGGAGCAATAGAAGGGCGGGAACACGGCGGGCAGATGAATCGAACATACGGCGACTCCTGGCTCGGGAACTGGGATCCCCAGCGGTGGTTCAGAAATCTTACACCGATCCGGTGCTGGAAGGACGGGACGAATGCGCAATTAAAACGATTTTTTCGTACACCTGCCGCGAACCGCGCCGGCAGGGAGAATGCAGTAAAAAACCCTCTCAGGGGAACTGAGAGGGTCGGGAGCTGTGGCTAGAGCAGGTGTTATGCGGCGCGTACCACGTTGGCCGCCTGGAAGCCCTTGGGGCCTTTGAGCAGATCGAACTCAACGGTCTCGCCCTCGTTCAAAGAGCGATAACCGTTCTCCTGGATGGCGGAGAAATGGACGAACACATCTTCGCCAGTGGAGCGCTGGATGAAACCGTAACCCTTCGCCCCGTTGAACCACTTCACAGTACCCTTCTCTCTCACAAAGAAACTCCTTTCGCCTCATCGCAAAGAATTCTTCTTCCGTCTCTTGTTGTTGTCCCGGAATGGGACACCCCCTCGGAGGACGGACAGAAGTGGGTGGGCGCCAATGCTGGCGGACGAACCCGCACCAACAGAAACGGCCCCCTGCTATTCCGCCGCGTTGTTATGCGCGACGAAACGGCTGGGGAGCCGTGGGATGATGGCGCGATATCCGACTACCTGGCACAGAACGTCAACCCGAGAACAGCACATTCGCCAACCGGCCTCCCGGCTGACGCGCGACATAATAGCAGGAACATCGCGGTTGGCAAGGCCTAAGTTGCTGAAAGGAATATGACCCCGGGGCTGAATCTTGCAGCGTCAGTGGGGTGCGCGGGGTCGGTGACCGCAGCGTTCAAGGGAGCCGTAAGTATCTGATAAGATTTGGGAAACAGTGTCTTCTATTACTCCCATCGAGATTCCGGACGAGGTCGCCCCGCGCGAGAAGCCGGGCATGGTCAAGGCGCAGAACGACGGATTGTTGCGCTCGACCGCGCGCTACCTGCTGCGCACCGAGGTTCACACGTTCGCTTTTTCGGTGGCGGCGAATGCCATCTTGTCGTTCTTCCCATTCATGCTGTTGCTGATGACGCTCATCCGGCGCGTCTTCCATTCACAGATCATGTACGACGTCGTCGGGAACCTGCTGCGCGATTATTTGCCGGCGGGTCAGGAGTTCGTGATCCGGAACCTGAACGCGATGGTCGAGTCGCACCAGCGGGCGCAGGTGTTTTCACTGGTGATCCTGCTGATTACTTCGACCGGAGTCTTCCTGCCGCTTGAAGTCGCGTTGAATCGCGTATGGGGATTTCGCAACAACAGGTCATATCTTGGGAATCAATTGATCGCGCTCGGACTAGCATTTGCCTGCGGATCACTGGCGCTGCTTTCGATTGGATTGACAGCTGGCAATGTTGCATTCCTGAAGACCGTGCTGCACGGGTATGGGCTCTGGTACATCCAGTTGGCGGGGTTTATCACCATGAAGGTGTCTGCCATTGGCGCCAGCATTGCTATCTTCTTCCTGATCTACTGGCTGTTGCCGAATGGAAGAGTTCCGGCGCGCGCCGTGCTGCCGACTGCGATCCTGATGGGTTTGCTGTCGGAGGCGCTGAAGTATGCCTACATCTATGCCCTGCCCAAGCTGAATTTTGCCGAAGTGTACGGGCCGTTCGCGATTTCGGTCAGCCTGATGTTCTGGGCGTTTCTGTCGGGGATGCTGCTGCTGACGGGGGCGCATTTGTCGGCGCGGAAGCTGCGGGATTTGTGAGTCTATGGAAGCTTCCGACGACCGTCGAGACCTAACGCTTCTAACGGGAGCTTCCGGCTACATTGGAGGACGCCTTCTCAGAGCCCTTGAGGGGACCGGGCACCGCGTTCGCTGCCTCGTCCGCCGGCCTGATTTCTTGAAACCGCGAGTCTCTCTCGCGACTGAGGTGGTGAAGGCAGATTGCCTCGACCGTGGTTCGCTGGCTCCAGCCATGGCCGGGACGCACACCGCCTACTACCTGGTTCATTCCCTCGGTTCGTCGGGAGAGTTCGAGGAAGATGACCGGCGCGCCGCGCGCAATTTTGCCGACGCGGCGCGTGAGGCGGGCATGCAGCGGATTATCTATTTGGGCGGACTGGGAGACGAGAAGCAAACCCTCTCAGCCCACCTGAGGAGCCGCCATGAAGTGGCGGACATTTTGCGCACTTCCGGCATCCCCGTCATCGAGTTCCGCGCGTCGATCGTGATCGGCTCGGGGAGCGTGTCGTTTGAAATGATCCGCTCGCTGGTGCAACGCCTGCCGATCATGATCTGCCCGCGCTGGGTGGCGGTGAAGGCGCAGCCGATCGCAGTTGAGGATGTGGTGACCTATCTCGTGCAAGCCCTCGATCTGCCGCCCGGGGAAGGAAAAATTTTCGAGATCGGCGGGGCCGATCAGGTCAGCTACTTCGACATCATGCAGGAGTACGCGCGGCAATGCGGCCTCCGCCGGTGGATGATTTCGGTCCCCGTCCTGACGCCACGCCTTTCCAGTTTGTGGTTGGGGCTGGTTACTCCGATTTACGCCCGCATCGGCCGCAAGTTGATCGACAGCCTGCGCAATCCAACCCTGGTACAGACACCATTGGCGTTGACCGCCTTTGCCATTCAGCCGAGGGGATTGAAAGAATCCATCGCCCGGGCTCTCCAGAATGAAGACCGCGAATTTGCCGAGACGCGCTGGTCCGACGCGTTGTCCGCGAGCGGGAAGCCCGCCTCCTGGGGTGGCGCGCGATATGGGACCAGGCTGGTGGACTCTCGTACGGTTAGAGTCGCGGTGGCACCGGCCGCCGCATTTGTTCCCATCCGCCGCATTGGCGGCAAAAACGGCTGGTATTTCGCAAATCTTCTGTGGTGGGTGCGAGGATCACTCGATCTGCTGGCGGGTGGTGTGGGCATGCGCCGGGGCCGGCGCGATCCGGAAAATCTCGCGGTAGGGGACACGTTGGATTTCTGGCGGGTGGAAGCGTTCGAGCCTGACCATTTCTTGAGGCTGGCTGCAGAGATGAAAGTCCCGGGCCGCGCCTGGCTCCAATTCGAGGTTGAGCCCGAGTCTGCCGGATCCACGATTCATCAAACTGCCATTTTCGATCCCTCGGGCCTGGCCGGGCTTCTCTACTGGTACTTCCTCTATCCGGTGCATCGGTGGATTTTTGCTGGCATGCTTCGGCAAATTGCCGCGGCCGCCAAGATGTAGCCGGACCTCTGAGCGCTCTCACTGCGAAGGCCGGGCAATTTCATGCGACGGCCCGCCACGGATTATTGAGGAACAGGCGGTTCCACGATCTCCGGCTCGATCTCGACTGAAAAATTCACCGACCTGGCGATGAAGCACAAATGATGGGCTTCGCTGTGGAGTGCTAGCGCTTTGGCTTGGTCGTCTCCGGCGGAGATCTTAACTTTCGGTTTCAGCAACACTCGGTCGAACCTTCCCGAACCATCGTCGGCTTCTTCCATCACTCCCGAGGCCGCGTCTTCGTACTCAACAACTGTCACTTTGTTCACGGAGCACAGGTGCAGATACCACAGCATGTGGCAGGCGGAAAGGCTGGCGACCAGAAGCTCTTCCGGATTGTAGCGGGATGGATCGCCACGAAAACTCGGGTCGCTGGAGCCCGGAATCTGCGGCTTGCCCTGCGACGTGATGGTGTGATCGCGGCGATAACCCTTGTATGTCTTCGTGCCCTGGCCATCGTTGCCGGTCCAATCGACGTGTACTTCGTAGGTGTGATGTTTCACGGAGCGCTCTCCTGTTGGTGGGACTTTTTTTGCGACGAAATATCTGACTATTTACGATCCGGGGCCGCGTTTTCACGGGTCCACGCTTCGGAAACCGCTCGACCCTTCGCGATGTCGTCGACTACCAGGATTAGCTGGTGATCGTGGTCGCTGTAGGGAACCTCGATGTTGACGCCTGCCTCGGCCATCCGGCGCGTGATTTTTCCCAGTTGACCGGGCTGCCCCTGATTCAGACGCTGGACGAGCACGTCGCGCACTGCCAGTACCCGGATGCCTCCCGCTTCGAGCGCCCGGCGAGCAGCCTCGCCATCTTCAAAGAGAAAATGCGCTGCTCCCTTACCATCGACAACCCACGCGCCGCCGCCCTCAATGCTCACTCCGGCGCGGCCGAGGGCATCCCCCATGTCGGCGAGGGCGCCGGGGCGGTTATCGAGTGAGATTGTCAGGTCTTGCATGTTCTAGCCTCCACGGCGGTTTGATCCTTGTCTTCAAATCTTCTGGTGGGAAGATTCATCAGAATCAGGGTTGTGCGGTAGTACGGTCTCAGAGTTTCCAGCGCGTCGCCGACTGCGGAAAGCTCTTCTCAATAAATCCGAACACCGTGCGCGGACGCACGATGAAGATGGGCTCGCCCATGCTGCGTGGGTCCATTCTGTATTTCTTCTTATAAGCGGCGGCGATGCGGTCAAGGGCGGTGGCATCTTTTGCTTCCTCGGCGGAGCCTTCGACGATTACCGCTTCTTCCCCGTTGTCGTTGGTGATGGTGCAGGCAGAATTCGTTGCGAGGTTTTGGCCTTTGCGGGATTTGCGCCCCGTTGAGAAGCAGAACGCGTCATCCACCCAGACTCCCCAAACGGGCATGACGTGCGGACGCGCATCGCTGGCGTGAATCGTCGCCAGCCAGAAGGTGCGGCAGGCATTCATTTGCTTGATGACCCACTGCCAGGGGATCAGGCCTTTGCCATCTTCGGCGCCGACGATGCCGTATCCGGGGGCGAAGGGGCGATCGGCCTTAGGATGGGATTGCGGGTTCGCTGTTTTCGGCGAAGCGGATCGGCGGGCGGCGGGGCGCGGCGAGGGACGTTTCGGCATAGCGGATTATTGTAGCGCCAGCGTGATTTTCGTGGCTTCATCCTCGCCGATTGTCGTGCGGGCGATCAAGATCAAAAAACAAACCAAACGCGGCGGACAGGAGTGTCCGCCCCACACGGGCTACCTCTTCAGTTCTTGCACGGCCCGGTACGCCTGATCAATCGCGCAATCGGTATAGGCATAAGCATCGGCGTCGGCGTTGGCAATGGCGATCCGGCCGAAGGGCTTGCGGGCTACCTGGCACGGTGTCTCGCCGCCGTCGAGCCAGAACTGGTCGAAGAGGGAGTTGTACTGGTAGGCATATCCGTGGGGCCAGCGGTTCACGGTGATGCCCAGGATGTCGCGGGCGGGATCGAAGCCGCCGGGGCCTACGGTGCGCGCTAACTGTTCGCGGATGTTGCGCTCGTAGGTCTCGAACGTTGTGGTGTAGAGCTGAATGCGTCCGAGTTTGTGCTGCTCGCGGATGGGGTGGCCGGGCTTGCATGCGGCCTTCATCATGTGGACCACGATCGGCTCGTCGGGCTTCTTCGCGCATTCATAGCCGCCGATCGAAACCGGCAGGTCGAGGTTCATGTAGGTGTGATACATGCCGGGAGCGTAGATGGAGTTTGCGCCCACCTTCTGGAAGGCGGTCCAGTTGCGGATAAGCACGTTGTTGTAGAGCAGCGGAACTTTCTGCGCGAGGGCCAGGGCTTCTTTCTGCGGGTCGGGCAATTCCTGGGCGATGTACGGAATCACCACGTGCCAGCAGGCGAGGATGCAGTTGGCGGCGCGGACGGTTTTCACCGTCTTCCCAGTCGCGTAGGTGATCTCGACTTCCTTGGCGCTGGCGGGATCGCCGTTGTGCTTGACCTTGACCAC
>PMCH01000023.1 GCA_003154055.1 Acidobacteriaceae bacterium | reverse complement strand
CGCCATGCTCTTCTTCTACCAGGTGCAAAAGCTCGGGCCCACCCTGCCGGCGCTCAAGATGTGCGTCCTCTGTGCCATCGCCGTGGCGCTGATCTTCTGCGACCTCGAAAAACGCCTTCTGCCCGATGAGCTGACCAAAGGGGGAATCGTGCTTGGCCTCTGCTTCGCGCCCTTCATCCCCGTCCCCGATTTCACCGCGCAGATGCTTCTCTCGCCGGCCGGCGTGCAGTTGCCCGCCTGGGCCGGCTCTCTCGCCGAATCGGCCGTCGGCGCCGCTCTGCCAGCGTTCTTTCTCTGGTTCGGCGGCTGGCTGTACTTCAAGCTCCGCCATCGCGAGGGGCTCGGCTTCGGCGACGTCAAGCTGATCGCCATGGTGGGCAGCTTCCTCGGCTTGCGCGGCGCCCTGGTCACTTTGATCCTGGGATCCTTCGCCGGTTCGGTGATCGGCTACGGCTACATCAAGCTCGCCGGCAAGGACCCGGCCACCTTCGAGCTTCCCTTCGGCAGCTTCCTGGGCGCCGCTGCCCTGGCCGCCGCCGTCTTCAGCAACTGGATGTAGAACAGGCCTCCTTGAAGGCGCATGAGCAGGGACTTTGCGCCGCCGGCGTGGTGAGCGCTTCCCTGTTCGGCTCCACTGCCAGCGGGGAGTCCGATCCAGGTCGAGAACGCGCAAGCGGCTTTACGCCACACGGCGGGCAACGGCCGGAAGGTCTGAACTGATGCAGTTCCCAGGCGAAAGCGCCCGCGCCACCTCCGGCAAGTCGTCTGCATGCATGGGATCAGGTCGGGTGACGGGGATTGCGCCCCGCCACGCCGAGTAGGCCCGGGGAATTGCACCCCGAGCCTCTCACAGGACCGGACGTAAGCCTCTCGACTTATCCGGCTCGTACGACTCTTGAAGGCTGCCGCCTTCCGCCGGGACCAGCGGGTTCCTCCTGTTGCCAGTTGACCCTGATCGATCCCCACGCAGGTCGCCTGCCCCCTTCACTCCACGGGAATTACCCCGCTTCACCGTTACTACGGAGCAGTCCGCCCCTGGCCCGCGCATCGGTACTTTCGGCCTCGCGGTTCTGCCGCTTGTGCCTTTTCCCTTACCATCGCTGACCAGGTTCTCAAGTTCCATACGAAAGCCCAGACTGGAGTCACGCCTCCTGTACACCGGACATCGCCTGGCCAGTAAGCAGGTTTCCGCCAGACTGCTCCCGGAGTTGGGAGGCAACCCCGGTTTCGATGCCGTCTATGGTGTTTCGATGCGTCATCAGAGGTTCACTTGCGCTCGTCTCTCCAATCCCTACATGACGTAATCAAAGTCACGCCTTTTGACCATGACGTTCACCACCGCGGCTTTTCACCGAAGCAGTTCATGGCTGTTTGAAGCCTCCCCCTACAGGGCGGCTCCGAAGGGCCCACCTTCATCTCTCGTACAGCATGGCGCCTTCGCGCCTTCTTGACACAACCTCCCACACCACCGTACGTACGGATCCGTATACGGCGGTTCGATTGGTTATGCTATCGACCCTCGACCAAGGACGGAAGTCCAAGCGAGGCGAGAGCTACATTTGACAGGGCGATGCCCAGAGCCGGGCTCTGGCTTACATGCCACGGGCCGCAACGCGAGCCAGCGGTGTTCGCCGCCAGTTCCCTGCTCACGCCCCGCCGGACCAGTTCCGCAAACCGCTTGCGGCCTGTCTTCCACTGTCGCCAAAAGGCGCAACGCACGCGCCTCCTGACCCACGAATCCAATAGCCGCAACACGGAAGGAGTCTCGCAGAAGCCGAAGTAGCCTCGCCAGCCCCGCACATACTGGGCCAGTTCCTCCACCACCTTCTTCATGCTCTGCCCCCTAGCCTTATGCGTGATCTCCCGGACCCGCTCTTTGAACCGGTCTATCGCTTTCGGCGCAATTTTGCGCTTCAGCTCCTTCCCGCCCGTAAAGCTGAATCCCAGAAACTTCCGCTCCTGCGGTTTCGCCACAGCACTCTTCGACTCGTTCACCTTGAGCTTCAGCTTCTCCGTGATGAATCGCTTCACGCTCTCCATCACCCGCTGCCCTGCCCGCTCGCTGCGAACGTAAATGTTACTGTCGTCCGCATACCTCACGAAACGGTGGCCGCGTCGCTCCAACTCCCGGTCGAGTTCGTCCAGCACCAGGTTACTCAGCAAAGGCGAAAGCGGACCGCCTTGCGGCGTCCCTTCCACGCTCGGACTCACCAGCCCGCCCTCCATCACCCCCGCATTCAAGAATGCCCGGATGAGCTTCAACAGCCGCTTGTCCTCCACCCGTTTGGCGATCGCACCCATCAGTTTGTCGTGATTGACTCGATCGAAAAATTTCTCCAAGTCGAAATCAACGCACCAGCCGTAACCTTCGGCGATATACTGCTGCGCCTGGGCTACCGCCTGCTTGGTCGACCGCCCCGGTCGAAAACCATAGCTGTGTTCGGAAAACGTCGGGTCCCACTGCTTCTGCAGAACCTGCTGCATCATTTGCTGGACCACCCGGTCCACCACCGTCGGGATGCCCAGCTTGCGCACCCCTCCGTCCGGCTTGTCGATTTCGACACGTAAAACCGGCTTTGGCTGATAGGTCCCACTCAACAGTTGTTCCCGGATTGCTGGCCAATGCTGTTCCAGGTACTCCGGTAATTCCTCCACGGTCATCCCGTCGATCCCCGGACTCCCTTGGTTGGCTCGGACTCGTTTCAACGCTGCTCTTCGGTTCTCCCGCTTACATACTTCCTCCATCAGTCGCTGGTTTCCAGCCGGGTTCTCGGTTTCTCTCCTCACCCTGGGCGCTTCGGTCCCTTCCCGATCCACTGCAGGAGTTTCACTCCCACAGTCGAATGGCAAAGCCAGTTGTTCCTGGTTTTTCGACCGCTTTTCACTCATGAGATTCGAGCCCTATTGACCGCTCCAATCGTTCGGGCCTTCCGCCATCGTTTCCGGTTCAGCCTATCCGTTGGCTCCACCTTTCGGTTGCGGAGTGCCTCACTAGCCTTACCGACGTCATGGCCTACTATGCCCTCTGCTGACTTCTGCCCTGCGGTCAGGTCACCTCGCGGCTCCCTCAGTCGCGTTGCCGCGACACAGAACAGATCTCCTGGGGTAATTCCAGCCGCCTTCCACGCGCAATCGCCGGATCTACGCTTCCCGCTCTTGATGAATATGGACTTCGCAGTACAGGGCTTGCTCGTCCTGCGTTGGCGCCTCATATCCGGTTTTTGTTCATCGACTCGCGTTTTTGCTCCCCGCTTCTTTCGGACCCTCCGTCGCCGGAACGCCCTTG
>PMCH01000225.1 GCA_003154055.1 Acidobacteriaceae bacterium | reverse complement strand
CCGCTGACCGGATCGCACACCGTGCCGCCGCGCCAGTGCACCGACTGCCACGTCAACAACAACTACAACAGCCTGCCGACGGACTGTTACGGCTGCCACAAAGCGGACTACCAGGGCACCACCAACCCCAATCACGTCGCCGCGGGCTTCCCGACCACCTGTGCCACCTGCCACGACACGATCAAGTGGGCGGATGGCAAGTTCAATCACACCTGGTTCCCCATGAATCACGGCAACGCGAACGGGGTGTGCAGTACCTGCCATACCAACCCGAATGACTACTCGGTGTTCACCTGCACCAATTGCCACACCAAGTCACAGACCGACCAGAATCACCAGGGTGTAAAGGGCTATGTGTACAACAGTGTCAATTGCTACCAGTGCCACAAGAGCGGCGGCGGCGGATAAACGGAATTGGACGTGCTCTATAAATTGGCAGGAAATCCGTAAGGTGATCCGAGAACCTAGTCGAAGGATATGACGAGGGAGAATGAAGCGGTCGACTCATCTGGGACTGTTCCTGGTCCTATTGGCAGGATTGCCGGTTCTGGCGGCAGACTCCGGCCCAGGGGAACTACGCAAGGTGGAAGTTGTTCCCGCCAATGGAGAAATCCGCGTCGAAATTACTCTGAGTGCAGCAGTTACTCCATCGGTTGAAACCGCGCAGCATCCTGACCGCCTCGTCCTGAAGCTCCCCGGAACCGCTTCCAATCTCCAGCAGAAGCGGATCGCCATCGGGCAACTCGGCGTACGTGCCGTCCGCTTCGGCCTGAATCGTTCCGATCCGCCGGAGACCCACCTGGTTGTGGACCTGGACCNNGAGTGCTTCGACTCGCCGCCGCGCCGGACCCGCAGCCGCCGCTTCCGCGCCTCTTCTTGGATTGGGACACAAGGCCGGCCCCGATAGCGGCACACCCGGTAGCCAGACCAATTCGGCGGGAGTACTGCTCACTCCTCCGCCCCAGGGTCCACCGATTGCGTTTCCGCCGCCGAGCCCTGCGCAATCCGCCAGCACCACAGCGTCTGCGAACCCACCTTCGCCTCAACACCCGAACCGCGCCAGCCTGCAGGAAGGAACCGTGTTTCCCAGCGCCGGTTCCCCCGGCGCCGGCGTGGTCCCTCCGGTCTCGCAACTTCCCAAGCCCAGCGGATTGGACAGCGCGGGCAATCCAGTTTCGGCGAACGCAAATGTGCAGCCAGGAACGCCTGATAAATCCCTCCCTCAGGAGCCCAAGCTGACCACAAGCACATCGCCGGAAGCGGCAACTTCTGTCCGGCAGGACTCGATCGTCTCCCTCTCTAAGCCCTCCGGACAGAACGTTGCCCCCCCAGCCGACCAGAAACCGGCCCAGACTTCCACCCCGCAAGTTGCGGAGAATGTAGAACCCGTCAAGTCTGTGACCACGGTGGCCCCAGAAGAATCTAGTCCTAACACTCCTCAGGAAACCGGCCACGATGCCGACGGCACAGGGCAAGGGAAGGTTCCCGTGCTCTCCACCAGGCCCGGAGAAAACACTGATTTTCGTACCGCTTTCCGTGTCAAGTACGTGGCGCAGGATGCCGCCTACCTCGATGGCGGCCGCGCCGCCGGCCTCACGGAAGGCATGAAGTTGGTGGTGCGCGATCTGCCGAACTCTGGTGCAGTTGCCGCCGAGGGTGCGGATTCAGGCGCCGCCGGCGATGTAGCGGAACTGGAAGTTCTGTCCGTCGCCGAAACGTCGGCGGTCACCGAAATCCATACCCCGAAGCGCGCAGTGAAAGTCGGCGATCTCGCCTATCTCTCTTCCGCTGACCAGCAATCGCTGGTGCAAAAGAATGCGCTCAGTGCGACCCGGAAGTATCCGGCCGTGGTCAGCTTCACGGAGAACGACACACTCGATGATGAAGCCCGCGCTGAAGTGCCCAAGCCTCCGCTTCCCTCTGTCAACCGGGCGCGCGGACGCATTGGCTTCGACTACATCGGCGTGGTCGATCATGGCGGCTCCGGAATGCAGAGTTCGAATCTGGGCATGGTGCTGCGCGCCGACATCACCCGCATCAACGGCACTTACTGGAATGTCAGCGGCTACTGGCGCGGACGCTTCAATTCCACCAAAGCGGGCCCACAGACGCTCCAGGACCTTATCAATCGCACCTACCACCTGTATGCCACCTACGACAACCCGAGATCGTCCTGGGTCGCCGGCGTCGGGCGCATGTACCTTCCCTGGGCCACCAGCCTGGACACCATCGACGGCGGATACATCGGGCGCAAGATCAAGCCGGGGGTGACGGCCGGCGTGTTTCTGGGATCCACGCCAGATCCCACCTCCTACGGCTACAACCCGCACCGCGAGATTGGCGGGGCTTTCGTCAATTTCGCAGGCGGCAGCTACGACGATCTTCACTACACCTCGACGGTGGGCGGTGGCCTGAACATGCTGAAATGGAGCGTGGATCGCCCCTTCCTCTTCATCGAAAACGGGATCTTCTACAAGCGCATCTTCTCGATCTACCAGTCATCGCAGATCGACAATCGGCAGGGATACTGGTACCAGGATCCGACCACGAACCAGAACGTCTGGCAGGCTGGCACCGGCTGGGGTCCGGGCCGCAGTTTCACCACCATTCGCATCCAGCCCCACCCGCGCGTCGAATTCAGTTTCAATCACACCTATTTTCGTGATCTACCAACGTTCGACCCCAGTCTGATCCAGACCGGCCTGCTCGACAAATACCTGATGCAAGGCTTCAGCGCCGGCACCCGGGTCGAGATCTTTAAGCAAATCTGGCTCAGCGCCGACCTCGGACTCAACAACCACACCGGCGAAAAAAACAATTCCCTCAACCAGATGTTCGGAATCACCTTCGGCCGCCTGCCCTGGATCAACATGCATGCCGATGCGCGCTACACACGCTTCAACAGCAGTTTCGGCAGCGGCTCTTACGAAGCGTTGTCGTTCTCGAAAAATCTGGGCGAAGCCATGCAGTTCCAGATCCTTGCCGGGCAGCAGAACTTCGCTTCCTCGCTGACCAGCGCCAACCACTCCCGCTTCGTCAACGGAACGCTCGAGATGACCCTGGGCGAGCACTATTTCATCCAGACGGGAGGCACCATCAACCGTGGTTCCAACATGAACTACGACCAGTGGATGTTCACCTTCGGCTACCGTTTCGATAACAAGCACGGACACAGATGAGAATGATGAACCGCACTTCCATTTCGCGATGTCTGAGCTTCGCCGTCATGGCCTCACTCTTACTAACGGGCACTATCGCCGGCGCCCAGACCAGCCCGGAGCCCCTCGACAAGATTCTCGATCGGACCTCGCAGCGAGTCTCGGAGTTCCTGGACATGTTTTCCAACGTCAAGTGCACCGAGTTAGTCACGCAGGAAAAGTTCAAGCCAAACGGGAAAATCGAAATCACGGAACAATCCACCTTTGATTACCTGGTCATCCTCACCAACGCTGGCGGCGAGTTGAGTCTCGTCGAATCCCGCCTGCCGGTGAAACAAGCCAAAGCGGACCCCAGGAAAGACATCTCGATGCTGCTCAGCAACGGCTTCGCCACCCTCTTTCTGGTCTTTCACCCCTACTACTCCAACGGCTTCGAGTTCACCGACGCCGGAAGCGAGTTGATCGAGGGACACAACGCGCGCAAGATCCGTTTCCAGCACATCCCGAACACGCGCTCGGTTGCTGCCCTTGCCCTGCGCGGGCGCGAGTATGCCCTGGAGTTGTCCGGCACCGCGTGGGTCGACCCGGAAACCGGAAATATCCTGCGCATCGAAGCCGGGATTGGTTCCACGCTTGAAGACATCGGGATGAAAACATTGCAATCTTCCGTGCGTTTCTCCGCCGTCCCCTTCAGCAAGGACCAGCCCGTTTACTGGTTCCCCACCGAAGCCTGGGTCGAAGTGGAAACGCCCAAACAGCATTGGCGCAACACGCACCGGTTTAACGGCTACAAACAGTTCTCAGTCTCAACCGAGGAGCACGTCGCACAAAAATGAGCACAGCCACTGCCCCATCGCCAATTCCGGCCGCAGTTGCGGTCGCCGCCAGCAATCCGGAGGCCGGCCACAAGCAACGGCTACTGATCGCCTACGTGCTCCCCATCGGCCTGATCGTTGGAATCATGGCCTATGG
>PMCH01000082.1:11158-13452 GCA_003154055.1 Acidobacteriaceae bacterium | reverse complement strand
CTTTATCACAAGTTTCGCAGCATCAGTGCTCACCCGGGACGTCCCCGGCTTCGCCCCCGGGATGAACAATTGAACTAGGGAAGCTCCAGCGCCGCGCGCAAGCGTTGTGTCGGTCGAACGTTACGCCTGGATCTGCTGCGAGTTGGATCAACCACGAATCGGAACACGAGAGTGCTCGTCTGCCATTTCCGGGGCTGGGGCTGCTCCTAGTTGGGCAGCTTGAAGTTGACCGTGATCTGGGTCTGGATGTCCACCGGTTGACCATCCAGGAAGTAGGGCTTGTAGCGCCACTGCCGGACCGCATCCAGAGCTGCGCGCGCCAGAACAGAGTCTCCGCTAGTCACCTTCAGATTGGTTGTCTTGCCCTCTTTGTTGATGGTGGCTTCAATCTGCACGGCACCCTGAAGGCGCATGGTCAGCGCGTTCGCCGGATACTTGGGCTGCACGCGATTGATCAGTAACCCTTGCGAGACGCCTTGAGAGATCCGCACCGTCCCGGGCGCCTGTCTGGGAATGTTGACGGGGGTTGAGGCCACCAGTCCGCTCAGGCTCTTGTCGTTGGCGGATGCGACACCGAGCGGATTCGGGACCTGGGGCGCCGGTTCCTCGGCAGCCTGTGCCCGAGTTGCCGACGGTTGCGCCTTGACCCGAATGGGATCCGGCGCCGGTTTTGCGACGGCTGGCTCGCTTGCGACGGCGACCTTTGTCGCCGCAGACGGATTGACGCTCGCGGACGGTTTCCCGGGCTGTGGCGTAACCGCGACAGGCGCCGGTGCCGCCTGCGTAGTCGGCGTTGCCGCTTCCGATTTGGCGCCAGTGGGGACGCCCGATGACGTCATCGGTGGAGCGGTCGTTTGAACTGTGACTGGATTCGCAGGAGCGGGTGGCGTGGACACAGGACTCGTCTTGCCGAACTTCGTCCAGCCGACGTAACCCAGTCCAGCAGCGACCACCAGAACCGCGACGAACGCCAGAATTTTCTTGCTGCCACCGGAACCCTCTGCTTCATCCGGTTCGCCGAGCGCCGCGAAGGTTGGCGCTGCCACCGCTTCGTGCGAACCGGCGGTTGAGACGCTGGCGTCCCGTGCTGCGAAAAGGTCAGACTCCGCCTGCTTTTTCTCCGCAGGCGCGTGCGCTTCTTTCGCGGGGGCTGGCGCGGCAGCGGCTCCCTGCGACATTGCCGTCGAGGGAACTGATTTCTGGACCGGCGCGGATACGATCGGGGCGGCAACAACCGGTTTCGGCGGTTCCGGCGCAGCGCTCTGATGCTGGAACTGTATCGTGGGCTCGGCGTTTACCGGAATCTTGCTCCAGGGCGCCGGTTCCATGATCGGGCTTTCCTGGTTCTTTGCTGAGGCGGCCATCGCCGGCAGTGCGGACCCAATTTCTTCGAAGGCGTTGCTCGCATTCACGACTGGCCCGGCAATTGGACTGTGCAGCCTGGACGCACTGACGGGTGGAGCGGCATTCGCTTTCGACGTTGCCGCTGGAGCGGCTGCACTGCTCGTGCTCGGCGCGGCGGAATCGGCATTCTTGCGCAGCAGTCCGCGGGCTACCCGGAGTGTTCCCTTTGCTTGCTCGACGTTGATCGGTTTGGTGAGTACCAGATTGGCACCGATGCGGTAGGCCTTGGCCACGCCCGCTTGTCCCTCGACCAGCGCGAGCGCAAGCGAACTCTGGTTGAAACTGGAATTTCGCGCGCTCTTGAACAGAAGCGTGGCGTTCTGCTCGTTCTCGCAATCAACTACGACGGCGTCGTAACGCTGCGCCATCAGTTTCTTGACGGCTGCGAACGGCTCGTTGACTGGCTCCACGTGAAAGTCCAGTTCGGTGAATACCTGAGCGACCACGCGGGCCAGTTTTTCGTCGGGGCAGAACAGTAACGCTTGGTAACCCATAATGGGTCAATCCTAGGTACATCCTTGGGTACCAGCAAGTTACGGGGGTAATGGGAGGCCTCGTGGACGCGCGACAAACGGCTATGGCCGTTGAAAATCAACAATCACGATGGTCTGAAATGGTGTGCGGCTCCCGTCCCGGATATAGGGTTTGTAGCGCCACTGCTTGACCGCCTTGGTGGCGGCCGGAGCAAGAACCGGGTTTCCTTCGATTAGACGAACTCCCTCCACTGCACCGTCCCCTCCGACCAACGTCTTCAGAACTACCGTACCCTCAATTTTCTGCGCACGTCCGGCTCCGGTATAAGCAGGCGGAACGTGATGGACGAGGCGCTTCTCGGCCCCCTTCGATGAGAGGATGACGGTATCCTTTTCCCAGGGAAGTTCAGTTTGTGT
>PMCH01000082.1:10837-11108 GCA_003154055.1 Acidobacteriaceae bacterium | reverse complement strand
TCTTGCGTTGGGGCCGGAGTCTGCGGGACGGAAGCCTTCACCGCAGGCTGGACAGCCTTGGCAGGAGCGTTATTCTCAGGCGGTTGTGACATCCCCACCATGGCCATCGCCTTGTCTAGCTGCGGTTGGACCATGGCCCGGAACTCGGGTTGCAGCATCCAGGCAGCATAAAAGCTCGCACCAGCCATTCCCAGAAGCAGCAAAGCGACCAATGCCCCGCGTCCTTTTCGGGGCTTTCGAGATTGATCGTAGGAAAAAATGGGTGTCTGGA
>PMCH01000082.1:8272-10766 GCA_003154055.1 Acidobacteriaceae bacterium | reverse complement strand
GCGGCAGTCCGCCCCGGGACAGCTCCCACGGCTGCTGCCTGCGCGAGCGTCTCTGGAACGGTGGAGGCCGGAGCTTCAACCGGAGTGGGCTCGCCGGCCGGGGCCGGGCGTGCCGGCTCTTCTTTCTTTAGGCGGCTGACTGCGGTCCGGATCGTGCTTCTGGCTTGGTCTTTCGCGACCGGCTTGGTCAGAATCAGCTCTGCGCCCAGACGGAAAGCGGTGGGCAGACCGGCGCGACCGTCGACAATCGCGATCGGGATGGAAGTCCCGGCATGGGCCCGCCGGCAAACATCGAAAATCAGCTTGGCCGCGGGCAGATTATCGCAATCCACCAGCACCAGGTCATAAGTCTGCGAATTGAGCTTCTGGGCCGCGGTTGCTCCATCGCGGGGGCGTTCGCAGAGCACCGACAGTTCCTCGAGAACGCCGGTAATCGCGCTGACCGCCTGGTCATCCGGAGACAAAAGTAGGGCACGGGGAGACATAACCTTCCCATGCTAGGAATCTCCCGGCAGGGCCGCAAGTTACGCAGGTAAGCAGGGGGCGAAACCTTCGGCGCAGGGAGCGGCCAGGCACGACCCGGGCCGGGCCAGGAAACCCAATGTTTATCGCGGTTTTTCTCCCACCGCCGACTCGGGCTGAGGGTAGGTGATCGATCCGCGGAAGGCCGACTTGTCTGCCGGAGCAAAGTCCGGGAAGGGCAGCTGTCGTTCATCCCGCCATTTCTGGACTTGCTGCTCGGCGGCTTGCGATCTTTCCTTGTCGAGCCCCGGGTCCCGGCCGAGGTACAGAGTCTGGGATGGGAAGGCAAAGCCGCTGCCCGATTTTTCAACCATCTCCATGATGCGCAGCAGCAGATCTTCGCGGACCGCGGTGAACTCCGCGAACTCGCGGGTCAGGACGTAGCTGAAGATCTCGAGTGTCAGGGCGCTGCTGTCGAAACTCGCGAAGCGGATGCGCGCACTCTCGCTCTCCACTTTCGGGTGCTCGTAGAGCATGCGGCGCACTTCCGCCAGCACGAAACGAAGCTGGTCCGGCGAGGTCTCACGCCGCAGGCCGAGAGACGGGTTGAAGAGGATTTTGTCGCGCCGGGTGAGGTTCTCGACGTTCATGGTTGCCAGGGCGCCGTTTGGAATCGAGAGCTCGGAGCGCTCATCGGTGCGAATCCGAGTGGAGCGCAGGCTGATGTCTTCCACCGTTCCGACCCGGTCTCCGAAACGGCAAGTATCGCCCACGCGAATTACCTCGTCCGCCAGCACAGAGACGCCACCAAAGAGATTCTCCAGTGTTTTTTGCGCCGCGAAGGCAATGGCGATGCCGCCGATGCCGATGCCGGCGAACACAGTGGTCAGGTTGAAGCCGAGAATGCCGAGAATCGAGAGGATGGCGATGCCAATCACCAAGGCCTTGACGAGTCGCTCTCCAAGGAGGAATAACGTCGCTGTGCCGGTGCGTCCGGCGGCGACCGAATGGGTTCGAAGCCGCTGCATGGTGATGGCAGAGGCGCGAAACACGAACCAGAAGAATCCGACCCCCATCACCACGCCGATAGTCCGGTAGTAGTAGATACGCGGCAGGAGGGGCAACCCGAGATAGCTGGCAATGACACGGTGGGCGATGGCGGCAATAAATACGAGCAGCGGAGGAGAAACCCTGCTGTAGGAGAGCAGTTGGGGACGGTGGCGATACTTCAACCAGAGGCTTCGCGGAATTGCCAGAAGCAACACAATCGCCCAGCCGAGGCCGAGGGAAATGGGAATTGCCGCCAAGAGCGCCAGCCATTGCCAGAGGGGCATCCCGAGAAAGAGGTTTCGCACCAGGCTTGCCGGCAGTCTGTTTTCGACCTGGTGCGCCTGCAGATTATCGCAGAGGTCGGGGACTTTGTTTAGGGTTTCAGCCGAAAACAGCCATATCTTTCCGCCGTTGGAGTCAGTCACTCGAACCAATGAGGCGGGGACGTCCACGTCGCCGGATGAAAAAACGCCAATACTCTGTTGATCAATGCTGCCGCCGTTATCCTGACCTCCCTCCGGACGAGTGCTGAGACGCCGCATGTTGCCCACGAAAGCGCGGTCCATCAGGACCTTGAGTTTGCTCGCAAGATCCGGGCCCATGGACTGCCGGCGCACGGCGCTGATCTGAAGGAATTCGGCAGCTGTCTTGTAGTTTCCGGCCTGCGCTGCCTGCAGAAACCCGAGAACGGTTCCGGAAGGAGTGTCGCGGCCAAGCGGATCGGGCGAGGCGGACGTGTCTTGCGCTGGCGCACTCGCCTTGCCCGCGCCCGGCAGCAGTTGTGCCGCAAACGATGTGAAAGGGATAGCCAGCAACAAGACAAGCAGGGGCAGTTTTTTCATGAGGGCAGCTCCAGAGTGGACCGGCGACTCTTCCGACGAGGGTACCGCCATTTTAACGGAAGGACGCAGCAAGGGGCGCCTGTCAATCAATATCAACAATCACGATCAACGACACTGGCTCCTACGAGCAGGGATGATTG
>PMCH01000082.1:0-8199 GCA_003154055.1 Acidobacteriaceae bacterium | reverse complement strand
AGACCTTCGGGGCGGTCCAGCGTGATGGCTCGTCCCGACGCGCCCCAGGGGAACTTGGCAACGCTGACGGTGCGTCCCTGCTCCTTGGCCTGCGATTCGGTGAGGCCCGCCCAGGCAATTTCGGGATCGGTGAAGACCACCGCCGGAATTGCATTCGGTTCGAACGCGACCTTGTGGCCGGCAATTGCTTCCACTGCGGTGCGGCCTTCATGCATTGCTTTGTGGGCCAGCATGGGTTCGCCCGCCACATCTCCGATCGCATAAATCGCGGGATCGGCAGTCTGCCGTTGGGCGTTGATTTCGATGAAGCCTTTCTTGTCCACCTTGGCTTGCGTCTTGTCGAGGCCCGGGATTTCGGAATTCGGGCGCCGCCCGACCGACATCAGCACGCGGTCGAACACCTGCTCTTTTTCTTTTACGTCCGCACCTTCGAAAGTGGCGCGGATTCCGTTCTTCTCATCCTTGAGCGACTTGACGGTGGTGTTCAGCAGGATCGTAGAGAAAAGCTTCTCAAGACGCTTGTGCAGAGGCAGCACCAGGTCTCGGTCTGCGCCCGGCAGCAAGCCTGGCATCATTTCCACGCAGGTGACTTTTGTGCCGAGCGTGGCATACACCGATCCCAGTTCCAGTCCGATGTAACCGCCGCCAATGACGAGCAACGTCTTCGGGATGTCCGGCAGGTCGAGCGCGCCGGTCGAGTCCATCATGCGCGGACTGTCGAGCTTGAGGCTCGGCACAACGGTTGGCCGCGAGCCAGTTGCGATGATGATGCGGTCGAAGCTCATGGTTTCTTCGCCGCCGGCNNACCGAGCGCTGTTTTGCAAGTTGGCCGAGGCCGCCTGTCAGGCGCTTGACGATACTCTCTTTCCAGCCGCGCAGCTTGTTCAGATCGACCTTGGGCTCGGCAAATTCGACCCCCCAGTTCTTCGCCTGTTCCGCTTCCTCGAGCAACTTCGAAACGTGAAGCAGCGCTTTTGAGGGAATGCAGCCGCGATACAGGCACACCCCGCCCGGATTGACCTCCGGATCGATCAGCGTGACCTTCATGCCGAGGTCCGAAGCCAGGAATGCGGCGGCATATCCGCCGGGACCGCCACCGATCACTGCCACACTGAGATTCGAGTTATTTGCCATGTCGTTTTTCCTTGCTTAATCGCAGAGATCGCAGAGTTCGCGAAGACAGCTGAAGCAAAGCCGCACTAAGCCTTTACGGTCAGCGCAATGCTCGGAAACTCACCACTGGTCAGGGATCGTTCCGATGAATGAAACCAAGGATGACACCGACCAGCGTCCCGACTGACCCGATAAACAGGACAACGAACACGTTGCCCGATACAAGTGAGAGCAACCCGCCCATCAAGAGGCCTATCACTATTCCGGTAACCGTGAACCTCAACACCGCTTGGACTTCCTTCACTTCCATGGTTGATATACTTTTCTGCGGTTAAAGCTTCTCTATCCCTGCACTGACAACAGGAACGGCTGTTCAAAGGCTTCGGCAATCCAGCGCAGGAAACGCGCGGCATCGGCGCCGTCGATCAAGCGGTGATCGTACGAGAGCGAAAGCGGCAGAATCAAGCGCGGTTCAAATTTGTTGTTCACCCACTCCGGCTCCATGCGCGAACGCGAGAGGCCCAGAATTGCGACCTCGGGAAAGTTTACGATCGGCGAGAAGCCGGTTCCCCCAATGCCGCCCAGGTTCGTAATGGTAAACGTGCCGCCCGTCATTTCCTCGGGGGTGAGCTTCTTGTCTTTTGCTTTCTTTGAGAGTTGCGTGAGTTCCGCGGCCAGTTCGACGATATTCTTCTTCTCGACATCGCGGATCACCGGCACCAGCAGTCCACGGTCCGTGTCCACGGCAACGCCGACGTTGATGTACTGCTTGTAGATGATTTCTTCATTCCTCATATCAATCGATGCATTGAATTGAGGGAAGACTTTCAAGGCGGACGCGCAGACTTTGAGGGCGATGGCCGTGACCGTCATCTTGCCGCCGGCTTCTTCCGCGCGCGGCGCGAATCGGGCCCGCAACTGCTCAAGTTCAGTGATGTCGGCTCGGTCCTGCTGGGTGACGTGCGGGATCGTGTTCCACGCCTGCCACAGGTGTTCGGCCGTTTTGCGGCGAACGCCGCGCATGGAAACACGCTCGATCTTGCCCCACTTGGCGAAGTCCGGCAATTCGGGCGCGACGAATTGTCCGGCCCGCGGAGCTTGCGCAGCGGTGGTAGCCACGGCCAGCACGTTCTTGGCGTGGAGTTTTACGTCATCCTCGCTGATGCGCCCGCCCGGGCCACTGCCTTGAACGGAATGGATGTCCACGCCGATTTCGCGGGCCAGGCGCCGCACGTGCGGTGCGGCCGGAACGGGGTCGCGATGCTCGGTGCCCGCCACTTTCCCCAGTTGCACGGGCATGCTGAAGGCCGGAGGCGCGGCCAGCGGTTGATCGGGAGGGAGCGCCTGCTGCTCCGTCTTGCCTTCGGCTTTCATCGCCATCTGGAACGACAGGCGCGCGGCTTGTTGCCCGGACATGTGTTCCACCGGTTCGTGTTTCCGCGGGGCCTCCGTTTGCGCAACGGCCCCGCCTTCCAGTGTGAATATGACTTGCCCGACTTTAACCTTCTCTCCCTCTTTCACTTTTATCTCGCGGACAACGCCACTGACCGACGAAGGAACTTCAACGACGGCTTTGTCGGTTTCCAGTTCCATCACGGGTTGGCCTTCTGAGACACGCGCTCCCGGAGCGATCATCACGCGGACGAGGTCCCCGGAATCGATGTTCTCGCCGAGTTCGGGCATCCTGAATTCGGAGGCAGTGGGCGCAGAGGCCGGGGAGACGCGCGGCGCTTCTTGCCTGGGCGGCGCGGCGGATACAGGCGTCGGTGCAGTCTCGACTGGAACGCCGGGCGAAGGCGCAGCGGTCTTTTCTGCCTTCGGCTTCGCGGGCGCCCCAGTTCCATTTTCCACGGTGAAGATGACCTGGCCGACACGAAGCTTGTCTCCTTCCTTCACGCGGATCTCGCCGATGGTGCCGCTCACCGAGGACGGCACTTCGATCACAGCCTTGTCGGTTTCCAGTTCCATGACCGGCTGGCCCTCGGTGACACTCGCTCCCGGGCCGACCATTAGGCGCACCAGGTCGCCCGTCTCGATGTTCTCGCCCAGTTCCGGCAGTTTGAATTCAGTTGCCATGCATTCTCTGTTTTCCTTAGGTGTGAGCCGGGTTAGGTTTTTCCGAGTTGATTCCGAGATCGCGAATCGCTTCTTCCAGCACGTCGTTACCGATTTGTTTCTCTCTCGCGAGCGCATACAGCGTTCCGAGAACAATGTGCTTGGCGTCCACTTCGAAGAAGTCGCGCAGAGCGGCACGGCTCTCGCTGCGCCCAAAGCCATCTGTGCCCAGGGACACCAGCTTTCCCGGCACCCATTGGGAAATGCTCTCCGGCAAAACCTTCATGTAGTCGGAGGCGGCAATGAACGGTCCCGGTGTTCCTTGTAGCATCTGCGTCACGTACGGGACCTTCGCTGTCTGGCCAGAATGCAACATGTTCCAGCGCTCGCAATCGTTCGCGTCGCGATAGAGTTCCTTGTAGCTGGTCACGCTCCACACATCGGCCGCCACGCCGTAGCTCACGTCAAGGATCTCCTGCGCCTTGAGAACTTCATACATGATTGTTCCACTGCCAAAGATCTGGGCGCGCAGCTTGGCATCTTTCTTCTCGGACGGCCGATACAGATACAGGCCCCTGAGGATGCCGTCGCGGACGCCGGGCCGATCCGGCATCTCCGGCATCGGCAGCGGCTCGTTCGTGACGGTCAGATAGTAGAAGATCGACTCACCGTCAACGTACATCCGCTTGATGCCGTCCTGAATGATGACTGCGATTTCATACGCGAACGCGGGATCGTACGCCATCAGGTTAGGTACCGAGAGCGCCAGTACATGACTGTGTCCGTCCTGGTGCTGCAACCCCTCGCCCGCCAGCGTGGTTCGTCCAGCCGTGCCGCCGACCAGGAATCCGCGGCAGCGCATGTCGGCCGCGGCCCATATCAGGTCGCCGATCCTCTGGAATCCGAACATCGAGTAATAAATAAAGAAGGGAATCGTGTTGATACCGTGGTTGGCATAGGCCGTGCCTGCCGCGATGAACGAGCACATCGAACCGGCTTCGGTGATTCCTTCTTCGAGAATCTGTCCGTTCTTCGCTTCCTTGTAATAAAGGAGCGTGTCCATATCCACCGGCTCGTAGAGTTGGCCGACGCTGGAGTAGATGCCGATCTGCCGGAACAGCGCCTCCATGCCGAAGGTGCGGGCTTCGTCGGGAATGATGGGGACGATCAGCTTGCCAATCTCAGGGTCGCGCAGCAACTTGGAGAGCAGCCGGACGAACACCATGGTCGTCGAAACTTCGCGTCCCTCGGTTCCCTTGTAGAACTCCTCGAAATGGGATGCCGGGACCGACTTCAGCGGCGTCGCCCGGTTTTTCCGCACGGGCATATGTCCACCCAACTGGGTGCGCCGCTCCTGCATGTATTTGATTTCCGCGCTGTCGTCCGAGGGCCGGTAGAACGGCGCGTTGTGTAGTTCGTCATCGGGGATTGGGATGCCAAAGCGCGAGCGGAACATTCGCAGTTCGTCGTCGTTCAGCTTCTTTTGCTGGTGGGTGATGTTCTTGCCTTCCCCCGCCTCGCCCAGACCGTAACCCTTGATGGTCTTGGCCAAGATGATCGTGGGCTGTCCTTGGTGCTCGGTGGCGGCCTTATACGCGGCATGAACCTTAATCGGATCGTGTCCGCCCAGCCGCATGCGGGCAAGCTGTTCGTCCGACAGATGCTCGACCATCTTCAGCAGCCGTGGATCGGTGCCGAAGAAGTTCTGGCGGAAGTAGGCTCCGCTCTCGACAAAATATTTCTGGTACTGGCCGTCGGTGATTTCGCCCATCCGCCGCACCAGCAGCCCGTCGCGATCGTTCTGGATGAGCGAATCCCAGTCGCCGCCCCAGATCACTTTGATGACGTTCCATCCTGCGCCGCGGAAGATGGCTTCCAGTTCCTGGATGATCTTGCCGTTCCCGCGCACCGGCCCGTCCAGGCGTTGCAGGTTGCAGTTGACCACGAAAATCAGGTTGTCGAGCCGCTCGCGCGAGGCCAGTGTGATGGAACCCAGCGACTCGGGTTCGTCCATTTCGCCGTCGCCCAGGAATGCCCACACCTTGCCGCCGGTCGATGTCTTCAAGCCGCGGTTTTCAAGATATTTGATGAAGCGGGCGTGATAAATCGCCTGGATCGGCCCCAATCCCATCGAGACCGTCGGAAATTCCCAGAAGTCCGGCATCAGCCACGGATGCGGATACGACGAAAGTCCTCCCCCCGGCTTCAGTTCGCGCCGGAAGTTCTCCAGCTTCTGCTTGGGGATGCGGCCTTCCAAAAATGCGCGAGCGTAGATGCCCGGTGCGGCGTGTCCCTGGAAGTAAACGATGTCGCGGTCTCCGTTTTCAGTGGCCGCGTGCAAGAAATGGTTGAATGCTACTTCGTAAAGCGTGGCTGCCGATGCGAACGTTGAGATGTGACCGCCGATGCCTTCCTGAATCTTGTTGGCCCGGACGACCATGGCCAGCGCATTCCAGCGCACCAGGCTCTTGATCCGGCGCTCCATCTCCTGGCTGCCGGGGAAGGGAGGCTGCTGCCGGGAAGCGATCGTGTTCTGATAGGGCGTGGTTGCTGAAAAAGGGAGGTTGACGCCGGCGGCACGACGCGCGTGCAGCGCCAGTTGTTGCAGCAACCGCCCGGCGCGGTCCGGCCCGCCCTTGGAAAGTACGTAATCCAGCGAGTCTAACCACTCGCGCGTTTCAAGAACTTCCAGTCCGTTCGTCGGTTGCGTCTCAGCCACTAGGACCTCACGTTGGGATGCAATCTTCCATGATAAGCAATTGGTGGAATTTTTGCTGAGGATCACGCGAGATGGCCCACCAGCGGAGACCGGCTGGTGAAAAGACGACGCCTTAAGGGTTTTCCTGAGACCTGACGCCTGCGACCTGGGACCTTGGCGCTCTCAGCACTCAATGCCGCCGACAAAAGTCTGCTGGACCTCGCCCGCTGCGTTGAGCACGATAAAGTCAGCGTCCGCTCCCGGGGCGAGCACGCCCTTACCCGTCAATCCCGCCACCCGCGCCGGATTGCGCGTGGCCGCCGCCACTGCATCGGGCAACGTCCATTCAGCGAACTGCGCCAGGTTTCTGACCGCGCGGTCCATCGTCAGCACGCTTCCCGCGAGCTTTCCGTTTGCCATGCTGCGGCCATCTTTTACCTCGACTTCAAGCGAACCCAGCCGATAGCGCCCGTCCGGCATGCCGGTGGCCGCCGTCGCATCCGTAATAAGCACCGTGTTGTTCGGTCCCTTCGCATGGGCGAACAGCTTCACGATTGCGGGATCGAGATGCACCCCGTCGGCGATGATGTCGGCGGTCAGGCGGCTGTCCGTCAAAACCGCGCCCAAAATACCCGGGCTGCGATGATCGAGCGGACGCATCGCGTTAAACGTGTGTGTTGCATGGCGCGCGCCGCTGGCCACCGCACGCTCCGCGGCGGCGAAATCGGCATCTGAGTGCCCCAGGCTGACGCAAACGCCAAGCCGGGAAGCTTCTTGAATTAACTCGGCAGCCCGCTCGAGCTCGGGAGCAATTGTGAGCATCCGAATGTGCCCGCGTGCGGCCTGCCAAAACCGCTCGAAAGTTTCGATCTTCGGCGGAAGCAGGTTCTCCGGCGGATGGACTCCGCGGCGTGCGTGACTGATGAACGGTCCCTCCAGGTGGATGCCCAGCGGTCGCGCCTGCCCCTTGGCGCCCGGGTTGCGGCGTTCGCTGCTCTCGATCGCATCGGCCAGACGTTCTAGCGCGCGCAATGTCGCATCCAGCGGAGCGGTCACCGTTGTCGGGTAGTAGCTCGTGACACCGTGGTGTGCCAATAAACGCTCGATTGCGTCCAAGGCTTCCCGGGTGCCATCCATCGCGTCGAATCCGCCGCTGCCGTGAATGTGCAGGTCGATATATCCCGGCGCAATCACGCCGCCAGCGAAGCTGAAAGTCCGTGCTCCCGAAGGGACCGTCCGCGCGGCGGCCGAGGCGATCTCCACGATCTTGCCATCACTGACGAGCAGTAGCGGGCGATCCAACACTTCAACGGGAGTGAGCAACTTGTCAGCGATCAGAGCCAGCATGGAAGGTTGCAGAGCAAAAAGGGAGTGCGCTGCGACGAAGATTGTAGCAGTCTTTTGTGCAGCCTCCGGCGGGAACCAGTCGCCTCCGCTGTCGGGCGCCGACGTGCAAAAACAGGAAACTGCAGAATGCTATACTGGTCTACGTTCGAAGCCGCCGCGCCATTCTGGCTGCGGCGTTGTTCCGCGGTCAGTCGGGGAGTGGCTCAGCCTGGTAGAGCACCTGGTTCGGGACCAGGGGGTCGGAGGTTCAAATCCTCTCTCCCCGACCAACTTCTTACACCTCAATCATTTGTAGACTACAGAAACTTGGATGAACCCCTTGTGCGAGGCCAGGGGGTCGAATCCATTCGCCAGTCGTCGCTATGTTTTAAGGACCTACGAACGCGGTTAACGGGTCCCTGATGCGAAAAAGGGGAGAGGGTTTACAAGAAAGGTTTACATTCTTGCAGACACTGTGAATCTGGGTCTTCTCAGTCTGGTTATTATTTCCCTCGTAGGCACAGCAGAAGCGTCCCCCAAAGAAGTCACCGATCCCGCCACCACGGTACTTCGTGACAACTGGTTCATCGAGCCTTCAGCCGATGTACATGCACACGGGGAAGAGATCTCGAGCGTTGGGTTTTCCACGCGCGACTGGTATCCCGCCACACTCCCCTCAATGGTAATGAGCGCGCTGGTCGAGGATAAGGTCTACCCCGATCCGTACACCGGCGTAAACCTGCGCTCCATCCCCGGAACGACGTACCCGATATTTGAGGACTTCTCCAATCTCCCGATGCCGCTGGCCAGTCCGTTCCGACAGTCCTGGTGGTATCGCACCGAGTTCAAGCTCCCGCCCGATTTGGCTGCACTGGACTTGGCGCAAGGGATGGGACTGCGAGCACTGGGAAAATGATGCGCGCCTATTACGCTAACGTTAGCAGCTTACTAAATCGACAGACAAGTGGGGAGAACTAGAAACTGTACTTCAGCGCGAACTGCAGGAC
>PMCH01000305.1 GCA_003154055.1 Acidobacteriaceae bacterium | reverse complement strand
GCCAACAGCATCGCGACCGTGGTCTCGACCCGTGTTCTTTCTCCCAAGCTAGCGGTGGCATGGGCGGCGCTGTTCAACCTTCTTGCCGCCTTCTTTCTCGGCACGGCAGTTGCCAAGACCATGGGACGCGGCATGATCCGTCTGGAAGAAGTAAACCAGTATGTGGTCATGGCCGGCTTGTTCGGCGCCATTGTGTGGGACCTGTTGACCTGGTTGTGGGGCCTGCCCACATCCTCTTCCCACGCCCTCATCGGCGGATATGCCGGGGCCGCCATGATGCATGCTGCCATCCATCACGGCTGGCGTTCCAGTTTTTCCGTCATCATTGCCTCCGGATGGTACAAGACCCTGATCTTCATCGTGATCGCGCCGTTCATGGGCCTTTTATTGGGGCTCGTGTTCATGACCAGCGTGCATTGGATCTTTCGACGGAAGGCGCCGCACCAGGTGGACAAGTGGTTCCGCAAGGCGCAGTTGGTCTCCGCTGCCTGCTACAGCCTCGGACACGGGGGCAACGACGCGCAGAAGACCATGGGAATCATTGCCGGCGCCATGTACACGGGTGGCTTCATGAGCCGGGAAGATATGCTCGCCAGTTGGGGCCACTACCACTGGCCAATCATCCTCGCCGCTCATACCGCGATCGCCGCCGGCACCTATTTCGGGGGCTGGCGGATCGTTAACACCATGGGTCAGAAGATCACCAAGCTCAAACCGATCGGCGGATTTTGCGCTGAAAGTGCGGGCGCCATTACCCTGTTCGGCACCGCGCTAGCCGGAATTCCTGTCTCGACCACCCACACCATCACCGGCGCCATCGTCGGCGTGGGAGCGGTCCACCGTTTTTCGGCCGTCCGTTGGGGCGTTGCCACCCGGATCGTCTGGGCCTGGATCGTGACCATCCCCGCATCTGCACTGGTGGCGGCCGTGACATTCTGGGTGATCCAGTTGATCCAGAAGCAAGCCTGAGGTCGCCGCACCCAGCGGAATCCGGGCAGAAACAGAAAAGCAGAACCGACCCGAGTGGGTCGATTCTGCGTCCGACCGCAAAACAGCGGCTACTGCGGTCCGCTTTGTTCCGGCATGAGCCCCGGCGGAGGCGCAGGAATCGTGATATCCAGTGTGTTCACGGCTCCGAGCGACGAGATCGGCTTGTCGAATTCTGCCGTGTTGCCGACTACCAGCACCGCCATCTGGTCCCGGTGGATATATTTGGCCGCCACGCGCGCCACATCTTCCTTGGTTACCTTCTGAATTTCTTTCTGATAGTTTTCCAGGAAATCGAGCGAGTATCCGTAGAACTCGTACGCCATTTTTTCCTGCAGCACTTTGCCGGGCGAATCAAAGCGGAAGATGAAGGAGTTGAGAATCGCGTCCTTGGCCCGCTTGATTTCCTCGTCAGTAATCGGCTTCTTCGCCAGGTCGTCCATTTCTTCATCGAGAGCCTTGATGGCCTCCACGGTACTCTGGCTCTTCGTGCTCATGATCATCCGGAGCATGCCTTGATGGTCCCAGGACGTGCCGATTCCGCCGCCCACCGCGTACGCCAAACCCTTCGTGGTGCGGATGTCGCCAAACAGCCGCGACGAGAATCCGCCGCCAAATGCCTCGTTGAACACCGAGATGGCATAGTAGTCCGGGTTCTTGCGAGTCGTGCCCAGAGCGACCATGTGGATGTTGCTCTGATTCACGTCCGTCTTCTCTACCACGTAGTAGCCGGGCTTGGCAGTCTTGAACGTGATCTGCGGGTCCTTTACCGCCGGACCCTTAGCCCAGGACCCGAAGGCCTGGCGCAGACGCGCTTCCATGGCCGCCGAATCGAAGTCCCCAGCCACGCCCAGAATGATGTTGTTGGGATAAACATGGGCGTGGTGCCAGTCGACCAAATCCTGGCGCGTGACGGCCGCCACGGTCGCATATTCCGCGACCGCTGCATATGGGCTATCGGCGCCGTAGGCCAGTTTGGCCGCCTCGCGTCCGGCAATCTGGTCGGGATCGTCGTTTCGTCGCGAGATGCCGTCGTACATGCCTTTTTTGGCAATCTCGATTTTGTCGGCGCGGAATTCCGGGTTCTGAAGCAGGTCCACGAAGACTTTGAAAACATCGTCGAGATCTTCTTTTAGGCAGGACCAGCCAACGGTGGTCGAGTCGATGCCTCCGCCGGTTTCCACGCGGGCGGCGCGCTGCTCCAGGTAGTCGTCGAGTTGATCGCCGGTTTGGGTCTTCGTTCCGCCCGTGCGCCAGGCTTCGCCGTAGATATCAATCAGGCCCTCTTTGTTCGCAGGTGCGGTGCGGCCGCCTCCGCGAATGCGAGCGGTGCCTGAAATTAGAGGCAGTTCGTGATCTTCCTGCAGGAATACCACCATGCCGTTGGGCAATACAATGCGCTTCGGTTGCGGCGGGTGGAAGGCGGGCAGCGGAGAAATGGGGACCTGCTGCCAAGTGGCTGCCTGCGCCCAGAGTTGTACGTTGCCGCTTACGAACAGAACCAGAACGAAGAATGAAATAAGAGACCGCTTCACTGGCCACCTCCTTGTGGAGCAGCACCAGGCGCAGAAGGTTCAGTAGGAACGCCAGGCACGGTATCAGTCGGATGTTCGCGCAGCGGTCCCGCCGGAGGCGCAAACTCAATGATTCCCACCGTGCGATTGCCGGGCACAAATGTCTGGTTCGCCACGCGGCGGATATCCGCTTTGCTCACCTTCTCGATCCGGTCCACGCCGCGGAACAATTCCCGCCAGTCGTCATAGCGCGCCTGATTCNNTTAATTCTTCGTCCGAAATGTCTTCTTTTTTCAGCCGCTCGATTTCGGCATGAATGGCGTCGGCCATCTCCTGCGGATTGTGCCCAGGAATGGGGAAAGCATAGAACGCAAACAGATGCGGATACTTGATGCCGGGCATTCCGGAAAATCCGGCGGAGTCGGAAGCGATTTGCTTATCGCGCACCAGCGCGCGATAGAGGCGCGAGGTGCGGCCGCTCGACATCAGGTCGGTGATTGCGTCGTACACGGCATCGTCGGGACTGAGGTAGTCCGGCCGATGATATCCCTCAATGTAGAGCGGCTGCGCCTGCTCGCGCAGCACTACCCGGCGTTCGGAATTCTGCGGAGGCTCCTTGGTGGTGGCCTCGTCCGGCTTGGGACGCGTGGGGAGGCGAGAGAAATATCTCTCCAGCACTGGCATCGCTTCCGAGGCCTTGAAATCCCCGACCACCGCGATCACCATGTTCGACGGCACATAGTACTTGTCGAAAAAGTCCTGCGCGTCGGTGGCCGAAAACGAGTTCAGGTCCCACATCCAGCCGATCGTCGGCCGATGATAAGGATGCGCGGCAAACGATGCTGTGGTGAACTGCTCGAGCAGCCGCCCGATCGGATTGCTGTCGGTCCGCATCCGCCGTTCTTCGATCACCACGTTGCGCTCTTTATAGAACTGCCGCATCACCGGGTGCAGGAAACGCTCGGACTCGAGGTATGCCCACAACTCCAGGCGGTTGATCGGGAAAGAGTAGTGATACTCGGTTTCGTCGTGGTTGGTGGAGGCGTTCATGCCCTCGCCGCCTTCGCTCTCCACGATCTTGCCGAACTCATTGTTGTAAGGCGCGGAAAACTTGTCGGCGGCGGCAATCGCGGCCTTCCAGTCTTCGTCCAACTGCTTGAGCTTTTGGTCGTCGCGTCCCACCGGCTTATCGCGCTCGGCGAGGTAGGCGGCATAGGCGACTTCGACTTTTGCGAGCGCTACCTTCTCGCCTTCATAGTCGCGGGTGCCGATCTTGTCGGTGCCCTTGAAGGCCATGTGCTCAAACATGTGGGCCAGGCCGGTCTTGGCCATCGGGTCCTGGACCGAGCCCGCGTCCACGTGGGTGAAGAAGGAAAACACCGGAGCCTCGGAGCGCTCACACACGATCAACGTCAGGCCGTTGGCCAGCTTCTTGGTGGTGATGCGTTTCTCGAAAGACGCCTGGTTCTGGGCAAGGACGACGGAAGAAAGAGCAAGGACAACAGCAACGTAGAAGACCGAACGGGACTTCATCCTACCTCCATAGCAGCGATCAACAGCGGGAAACTCGAAGGTACGTGGGCCGCGTCGGGCTTGTCAAACACGCACCGGAGCGAGAGCGGAGCCGGTCCGGGCATCTCCATCGTGAATCCAGCTATTGGAAGCCAGTCCAGCTTATGGACTCCTCTAATCGCGCGGGCCGGATACCGCCAGACCGGCGTTCATACCCGACCGCTCACCCCCGCGCCCACACCGGGATCCGGCCGGAAAACTTCAACCTTGGCAAGAACCCCTAAAGCCTTCTCTCCCTTACAGCTTTCGTCTGTTCC
>PMCH01000311.1 GCA_003154055.1 Acidobacteriaceae bacterium | reverse complement strand
AAGCCGCCAAATTGATGATCGCCGCCTAGGCCATGACAGGGGAGGCGGTGCTGGTTACGCATGACCGGGTGTTTCGGCGGGTGCGGGGGTTGAAGGTGGAGGATTGGAGTAAAGGCGCGACTTTTCTACATTATCGGTAGTCACTCGAAGGCTCGTGCTCCGCAGGAGAGTAGAAACTCCGCGGTGCGGTCCAGTGCAGAATGAAGCCGACTCTGATCCTCTAGCTTCGGGTGCGGTATATACAGAATCATATTCTGACGTGCACGAGTCAGCAGAACCCGGTAAGCATTCAATTGGTAGCTTCTTTTACGGGCGGCGGCCGCCGGCAACACTCTCCACTTCTTGTTGTTGAATCGCCGGCATTCCCATTGCTCTCCCTCCCACAACAAGTCCTCACCCCAACAGACGCCTACCCAGTCGAGTTCTAATCCCTGGATCTCGAATTGAGTCGCGACAACTTCCAGCTTGGAACTGGCCCGAACGTCGTTGCAGTATTTGTGGTCACAGCTGTCCGATTCGCAATCCGCAAAATCGAGAAACCAGTGCTCCCAATCAAAGCCTCTGTGAAATTCAAAATCAGGTTCTAGCCCGTCCGATCTGAGTCTTGCCGCATACGCGCTCGCCGTTAGCCCCGACCGAGTCGTGCCCCGGCGATTGCCCGTCAGCCATCGCTTTGCAGCGGATAGACTCCTTGTGACGGCCGGCTTGACGGTGAGGACCTCGGCAATATCGAGGGCTTCCCTATCTCGGCCCGACAAGACCGCATCGACCCAGTCGGAAATCCTCTGTGCTCGAATGGACCTCGTAGATATGCGCAAATGTAGCCGTTCCGTAGGCTGAACCCTTATAGCGCTCGGGGCCTCCTCAAAGAGGCGGAACTCCGCACTGCCGTTTCCGGAAAGCACGTACGGGGAAGCCAGGACTCGCCAGTGCGGGAACTTCAACAGGGCTCGTCCCCATTCAGACAGCCCGGCTTCACCGCGATTAATCTCCTGGCCGCCTCCGACAAGTGCCACAATTACCGACCAGTCTTCGTGCCGGTCCATTACTTCGAGCATCATCTCCGGTTCGGAAACTGGGGGCCGTTTTGCTCGTCCGTTCTGCTCTGCATCCCAGGCGCGTTGGGCTTCGTCGAAGAAAATGACTTTCTGCACAGGACATTTCCGATTTTCGCGGTAGTACTCGTCCGCAAATCGATGGACATTGTGGATGAACGCCCTAACGCTCAGTTCTGCATCTCGACGATTGGTGCGGCTACCTTCCGTCTTGCGTCGAGTGACATCTCTGATGAGGGCTTCTTGGATGACATTCACGAGCGGCCCATTTCCTGAAAGAAAACATCCAAGTTGTCTTATCTCGGGCCTGTGCACTGCATTCAGTCCGACCAGTGTCTTTCCTGCACCAGGTACGCCAGTAACGAAGCAAATCACTTTGTCGCTGTTTGAACGCGCCCCCTCGACCGCAAGGACGATAGTTTCCGTCGTGACATCGAGATCCGCGCGAGCACTGCAGGAATGCCCGATTTCAAAGACGTTCATATCGGATAGAGAGCGACGGCAGCGTCAATGATGGGGGGTACCGGCTTAAAGCGACCGTTGTTCCAAGCGACCGGGTCGACAGGAGCACACTGTGGGTTCACATGGTCCTCGCAGATCGCGAGCAGGCCATCAGATGCGTCGGCGATGTTGTACGCACGACAAGGTTCAATGAAACGGTCGAATGCAGTAGCGTCTCTTGATGCGACTACACCGGCGGTGATCACCATTGGAACAATGATTCGACCAGTGCTGGCCTCGTGGAAACACGCCAGATTCAAGGCATAGTCTTCCACTTGCCGCACTGCCGAGGTGCGGCTGCTGCCGGTCTTCGTCTCGATGACAATAATCACGTTGTGAGCAAGGAGCACCGCGTCGATTCGTCTACCCACCATCGGAATCGGGTATTCCATCAGTATTTGCCAATCTCTGGCCGATGGGTATTTCTCTGTCAGCGCGCGAATGGCTGAAGTTAGTGGCGGCAACTGGTCGCGCCATGCGTCGATAGCCTCGGGAGACAAGGGAAACCGCGCTGCACTGTTAGCTTGCGCGAGTTCTCCGATGATTGTGGATGTGCTATCCGATAAGAAGTCGCTCAGAGATCGAGAGTAGTAAGCAGGCATTTCGGATGTCTACTGTACCCAGCCTACCCTCAAAATGAGGTATCCGCTACATTCTCTCGTACGAAGGAGAAGCGCGCTTCTCCAAAAAACAAAAGCCGCCAGCTTCTCGCTGACGGCTGAAATCCTGCCAAGCTTTGCTCGGCTGGACGGGTCGGAGACCCGTCCCTACGCGAGCCCTAACTTTCGTACAGCAACACGCCCTCCGCCTTCTCCGAGTCCACTGGACGGTAGTACAACTTGTTGGCCTCGAGGAAGACCTCGATGAACGCCGGCCGGGTCGTGATCGTGCCCTGAATCAAGGCTTCCGAAAGCGGGTCTTCAATGTATTTCTGCAGCGCCCTCCGCAGCGGCCGCGCTCCGTAGCTGCGGTCGGTGAGTGTCTGGTTCAGGATCCACTTCTTGGCGTCGTCCGTCACCGTGACGGTAATCGAGCGCTGTGCCAGGTTCTGGTTGAGCTGGTTGACCATGAGTTCCAGTATCTGGATCAGGTCCGCTTCGCCCAGCGCCGTGAACAGGATGACCTCATCCAACCGGTTCAGGAATTCCGGATTGAAGGTGCGCTTGACCTCGCCCTTGACGAGATCTTCCACTTTCTCCGAAACCATTTCTTCCTTCGACGACTGGAAGCCGAGGCCCTCGCGCTTCATCAGGTGCCGCGCGCCAATGTTCGACGTCATGATCAGGATGACGTTCTTGAAATCCACCGTATTGCCCAGCCCGTCGGTCAACTGGCCGTCTTCAAACACCTGCAGCAGGATGTTGAACACATCCGGATGCGCCTTTTCGATTTCGTCCAGCAGCACGACAGAGTATGGTGCCCTCTTCACGCGTTCCGTCAACTGTCCGCCTTCTTCGTAGCCCACGTATCCCGGAGGCGACCCGATCAGCTTCGAGACCGAGTGCTTCTCCATGAATTCGGACATGTCGAAGCGGACAAGAGCCTTGTCACTGCCAAACATGAACTGCGCCAGCGTGCGGGCGACTTCGGTCTTGCCTACGCCCGTGGGTCCCAGGAACAGGAANNCTGCGGCGGATGGCGCGGGCCAGTGCGCTGATCGCCTTATCCTGCGAGATGATCCGCTTGTGCAGCTCTTCTTCAATGCGCAACAGCTTCTGCGTTTCTTCTTCTTTAATCGAGGTGATGGGCACGCCCGTCCAGCGCGATACCACATCCTCGATGTCCTCCCGAC
>PMCH01000010.1 GCA_003154055.1 Acidobacteriaceae bacterium | reverse complement strand
CTCGGACTCGTGCGGAAGTGGTGGAACTGGCAGACACACCATCTGGACTCCGCAATCCTCTTAATCTCTGCAATTCTCACAGAACAAATGCATTCCTATACGTCTTAAGTACTTAACTCGCCCATGATGGACGCCAGCAGTACAGGGTAGTAATCTCCCTGTGCAAGCAGTCGGTGCAGAATCCGGTGCAGCAATGTCAGTGTCAGAGCAAACACTTGGTTGACAGATTGAATCCGCAGCCAGCGCGACTTCGCCCTTGACCAGCAAATTCTCAGGCGACAGTCTTCGTCCCTCTGATGCGCTCGTCTCCTGTCAGCCCTCGGGTCAATCACGTGGTTAACGACGACAAGACGTGCTCCGCACCCGTGGAACTGCGGAGGTTCAGAGTCGTCTTTTTTCGTAGCGGGCGTAAGACGATTCGATTTGTGCCACCGATTGCCTTCTGTGACTCAATTCCATGTGAGTGAAATGCCATGCATTCATACTTCTCAGCCATCCACCGGTTCGCTGTTCTCCGGACTAGAGAAACAGAATGTGGCCAGGCAGTCCTCTATCACGTCTTCGAGAACGTCTACCACCGCAAGCTCCATTGGGCGGAAGAAGTGATCGGCGCGGTTACCGCCAGCGATGAGCAGGCGCGGCTCCTGCAGACGTCGCTACGAAGTGGTCTTCTACTGATCAAGGAAACGACGTACGACGCCCAGCTTGTCCCGATTGAATACAGCATCTCGCTGTTGTGGGGCGACCGTTACATAGCCTCGGTAAGCTCTGTGCGCAAGTAGCCCCGATGAGTGATGTTTGCCGCAAACTTGTTCAGACTCATCTGAGCCGAGCGTGAAGTTAGTCACGACTCACCAAGCTGAAGTTTCCTCGCAACCCAATGTCTTCGGAGGAGGCACCGATAAGGACGGAATAGTCCTCCTTTTCAGCCTTCCAGTCCTTCCGGCTCACGTCATAGAAAGCGAAGGACCGGCGATCAAGCATGATCGAAACACGGCGCGTTTCCCCCGGCTTCAGGCTCACACGTACAAATCCTTTCAACTCCTTGATGGGACGGGGAAGGCTAGGATGTATGGCTCCCACGTAGAGTTCCGCAACTTCGGCGCCTTCCCATGAGCCCGTATTCTTCAGATCGAATGAAACGGTCACAGGTTCGTTGATTGGCCCACGCGCGGGTTTCACTGAAAGATTGGCGTACTGAAATGTCGTGTAGGAAAGTCCATAGCCGAAGGCAAACAACGGTTTGACGCTCGCTCGATCAAAGTGACGGTACCCAACGAAGACCCCTTCCGAGTACGACACACGCTTCTCGCCTTTCGCTGGATAGTAACTGTGGAAGGTGGAGTTGTCTTCCCAGTAGCGCTCGAAGGTAGCGGGCAGTTTGCCCGCGGGGTTCTCGTCGCCGAACAGAATCTGAGCGAGAGCCGTGCCGCCTTCCTGTCCCGAATACCAAGTTTCTACGAGCGCCGGAACCTGGCCAATCCACTCGTTCATATCGACGCCGCTACCACTTGTGAGCACGACAATGGTGTTCTTGTTCACGCTGCTGATGGCGCGGATTAGTGAGTCCTGGCCTGCGGGAAGCCGGAACGTCCGGTCGGAGCCCTCTCCCTCCGAAGTATCGTTGAATCCGACGCACAGGATCACGGCGTCGGCGCTGGCTGCCAGCGCTTTCGTGGCGCGGCCCGCAGATGCCTCGGTGGAAGCGACGCCAAAACCGACGCTGGCGCCGCCCACCATTTCAAAGTATTCAAGGCGCACTTTGTAGGCCGTGCCGCCTCCAGCCACGCCACGTAGCTGTTCAACGTTTCAGCGTGCCGCTGCCAATCGTTGATGACTTGGCGATCATCGAGAAACAGGCGGACGCCGTCGTCGGAGTTGGTGTAGAAGGTGTATTCCCCCGACTCCTTGGGCACAAAATAGCCGCTCCATCGCGCGGAAAAATTATCGACAGGACCCTTCTCGACAGAACTGCCATCGCCCCAATGAAAATCGACTCGCACATCGGTTCGAACCAAGGCCGGTGGACCCTGCAAACTTTCGTTGTTGAAGTATTCCCCCGTCAAACCGGCAGCACCATTCGGAGCGGTCACGAACTCGGATTTTTCGAAGATGCCTTCCAGGGGCGGCGTGTCAACGGCGGACAGAACCTTGGCACCAGTTCCAAGGTAGTTGCTGATGCCTTCCAGATAACTGACAGAGTCGAAGGGCTTCGTTAGTGAACTTCCTCCACCGCCGATCACTGCCGGATAGGCATTCGGCCCGATCACGGCGATGGTCTTGATCTTATTCTTGTCGAGCGGCAACAAATTGCCAGAGTTCTTGAGTAGGACCATCCCCTCGCGCGCCGCTTGCAGCGCACCGTGACGCGTCTCCTGATTCAGGAGCGGGGTGTTCGTATCCTCCTCCGGATGATCGAAGAATCCGAAGCGAATTCCCATGCGAAGAATTCTCCGAACCTTATCGTCGAGGGTGGCCATCGGAACCTTGCCTGTCCGCACCGCCCGCAGCATGGTTGGCAAGGTCATGAAAGCGGCGCTGGGCATTTCCAGATCGAGGCCACCATTCGCGGCGGCAATGCCATCGTGAGTAGCGCCCCAGTCTGACATCAGAATTTCGTCGAAGCCCCAGTCTCGCTTGAGGATCTCGCTATTCAGGTGGTTGTTTTCAGTCATGTAGACGCCATTTACCGGATTGTAGGCATCCATGATTGCGCCTACTTTGGCTTCTCTCACGGAAGCTTCAAAAGCGGGGAGGTAGATTTCGCGCAGGGTTCTTTCGTCGATGTCGGAGCTGACTTCAAGGCGTCCGTATTCTGAGTTGTTGCCGGCAAAGTGCTTGGCGGTGGCAATGACGCGTTGTCCTTGAATTCCCTTGATTTCGGATACCGCCATCCGGGAAGCGAGAAACGGATCTTCCCCGAAGTATTCGAAGTTGCGGCCATTCATGGGTGCGCGATAGATATTCATTCCGGGGGCAAGGATGAAATTCACTCCTCGCGCACGCGCGTCTTTCCCCATCGCCGCCCCGAAACGTTCCGCAAGTTCAACATCCCAGGATGCGGCGATGGCAATGCCGGCCGGATAGGCTGTTGTGGGTCCGTAGTTGTGTACGCCCAGCGGACCGTCCGACATCTTCATGGAAGGAATGCCAAGACGCGGAATGGCCTGGGTGTAGAAAGTGTTGGTCCCGCCGAGAAGTGTGATCTTCTCTTCGATCGTCATCTGTCCGAGAATAGAGTCGACGCGCTTCTCAACCTCGGCGCTAGGAATCGATGGAACCTGCGCGGCGAGCCATGGCTAGCACGCCAGCATGATTACTGCAAGAATGCGATTGAATTGAGACATATCAAGGAGAATGCCCCTTCCGCCGTAGTTTGCCGCTGTCAGTCATTTTGTTTTTCCGCAAACACTCATTTCCACCGCGCCGCGATCCACGCCTCCGCAGGATGGCACCGGCGTCCCAAAGAAGTCCCTTCCTTCTTCGCGCGTAAGTGCTTTCCCCGAATCTACTGCGGGCGAGTTAGGGGGCAGACCGTATCCGGAAAACTCGTGGCTGCCGGGTGGAACCTTCCCCGGTGCGATCAGCAAGGGGTCAGTGGACAGGGCGTGCGGATCGTCCAGCGGCGAGATACCAAAATAGACATTCGCGTCGAAAGTGTTGTTCTCACTCAACCCGAATCCGGGCGCTGTCGTATCCGCGCCGTCTGTTTTTCCCGGCACGACATACGAATATCGGGCTGCGCCTTCGACATAGAAAATGTTGTTGTAGAAATGCGTGCCGTCCGCCCATCCTTTCCAGTCGGAGTACAGGAACAAGTCGACGTCTTCTCCTTTGCCGACATAGATCGTGTTGTTGTAGATGGAGGAATCGGTTATGGGCCCGGCGATGTTAATCACTTTGCGATGGTCGTTCTGGCTGATGTTGTATCGGACAATCGTCCCTGAGTTTCCTGCGCTCACCTTCGGATCCCATCCGCCCTCGTTACAGATCAACAGGAATCCGCCTTCGTTGTCGTGGCTGTAGTTGTACTGGATGATCGTGTTGTGGCTGTTCCAGTCGGAATCAAAACCCTCGCTGTCGTGGCGGCCCCCGGTGGCGAAGGCCTCATTGTGCTGGATGACGGTGTTATCGGCGCTCCATGCCCAGATGGCAACATTGTTGCCCGCTGACCTCTGATTGGCGTGGCCCACAACGTTGTACTCCACCAGCGCGCCGTCGGTGGCGACGTTTACAATCCCGTCGCCGCCAATGTCCTCGAGAATATTGTTGCGAATCACGACGCCCAGGCTCGGATACCATTTCGAGCGTTCCCAGTGCGTGGACTCGCCGGAGATTCCGCTGCGGTCCACATGGTAGACGCGATTGTCTTCAATGCGAAGATCGACAAACCGGCTCGGTTTGGTTTCGCCCGCGCAACTGTAAATGATCCCGCCGTTTTCCTTGACGGTGTCGGTCCCGTTGACATCGTGGACGGTCAGGGATCGCAAGTAGACGTGGTGCGCGTCCCCGTAGTTCTGCATCGCGACATGAACCCCCCGGCGCGTGGCGTTGCCTTTGCCGGTATTTGTGATTTCGAGATTGCGGATTTCCCAGTATTCCTGATTCTTCAGCAATACCGCGTCTTCCGCTTCGCCAGCGCATTGAATGACGGGCTTCTCTTCTCCGCCGTACTTATCGATCACGATGGGTTGAGACTGCTTGCCAGATCCCTTTGGCCAAAGCTGACCCGTCCAGCGCGAACCAGACTTGAACAGGATCGTATCGCCGGGAGCGAAGGTTGTGCGATTGACTTTGGCGAGCGTCTTCCAGGATTGAGTCGGAGAGATTCCAGAGTTGCTGTCGTTGCCGGTGTTGGAATCCACGTAGTAGCTCGTGCCCGCGCCGATCGCAGAAGACCGCGCCGGGACGGCGAGCAGAGCTAAAGCAAACGCGATGGCGACGATGCAGAGTCCGCGGCTGCGCATGAGTAAAGATTCTAGAACACCCGCTAGGGAGCGCTCTGCGGTATCAGTTCGTAACGATGTGGCTTCGGCATGGCAGCTGCTTTTTGTTGCTGAAAAAGTTCGTCATCCAGGGCATCCAGGGCGGCAAGTGCCTCGCCTAAATGCGCGGACTTTTCTTCCTGCAAGGCCACCTGTACACCCTGCCAGCGCGCCATGCGGAGCGCATTGCGGCGCGCCGAAAACGCGTGGACGCTCAGCGACTGTCTCAGCATCGAAGTATTCAGCAGGGCCAGATTGATTCCGGCCGCAAAGTCCTCGCCGGACCAGGCCCCGATTGGCTCGCCGTCAATGTTCAGCGTGTACTTTGGCGCAGACAGCCCCGTAATCTTGAGAAGCTGCTGGTCGAGGGATTCCACGATATTCGACGACCGAAGAACCAAAGCGAGCGCATCATCCTTCGGATCAAAAGGCATGGGCAAGGCATTGTCCAGTTGCGTCCAGGAAAGGTTTGGCTTCTTCTCCAGTTCTGTGACCTGCGTGTTTTTGCACTTCAGTGCACGCGCATGGGAGGCGT
>PMCH01000019.1 GCA_003154055.1 Acidobacteriaceae bacterium | reverse complement strand
GAAGGCAGGAATGCGCATCCCGCGGCACAGACGGCCAGCAGGCACACTAACGGAAGGCGTTTTCTCAATAGCGCTTTCACTTCAAAATGGTCCGGCTTCACAGCGGCGGCATCGCCCGTCCCTCGGCGCGATGCGTAGTGATCACGGAGTGACCACGAGACTGGAGAGCCCGAGGAGGTGCATAGATTGTTACCCGGAGTGGCCGGAACGTCAAGACCCGCCGCAGCCCGAAAACACCCATCTCCGAGCGGCTTTGCCCAGAATGGAACGCCCAATTACACTCAATCCATGTTCGAGCGAGCCATGTTCCACCGGGTCCGGTACGCCTTCATCGCCTCACTTCTCTGCCTTCTTCCGGCTTTCTGCGCAGCCGCCGCCAAGCCCAACCTGGTCCTGATCACGCTCGATTCCACCCGCGCGGACCGCATGGGCTTTCTAGGCGCCAAGCCTGGAATTACCCCAAATCTCGATCGCTTGGCGGGTGAGAGCCTGGTTTTCGAACATGCCTTCGCCCAGGCCCCCAGTACGGTCGTTTCCCACGCAACCATTCTCTCCGGCGCGTATCCGCAGAGCACCGGAATGAGCGAAATCGGCGGCACCCTGCCCGCCTCGCTTCCTTACCTTCCCGACATCCTGAAGGCGCAAGGCTACAAGACGGCCGCCTTCGCCGGATCAATCGCACTCGACCCGCGGACCGGTCTCGCCCAGGGCTTCGATCGCGGATTCCAGACGTATGACGCCGGCTTCCGCCCCGCCCTTCCCGGCGACGCCCGGCCTCCCGTCACCGACCGGCGCGGGGACCAGGTTGTAGCGCGCNNCCCAACGCGGCCTACAACGCCGCCGTAACTTCCGCGGACGCTGCCGCCGGCAAGTTGCTGGCCGCGCTGCGCCAGCAGAAGTTCTATGCGAATACGGCCATCGTGGTTGTGGCCGATCACGGCGAAAGCCTGGGCGCACACGGCGAAGAGACCCATGGCGTGTTCCTCTACGACGAAACGATTCATGTGCCGCTGCTGGTAAAGCTTCCAGAAGGCCAGCCCGCGGCAAAGCGTGTGGCAGCCAGAGTCCGGTTGGTGGACGTCGCGCCCACCCTGCTTGAAATCGCCGGCGTGCCCGTACCCTCGCAGATGCAAGGACAATCGCTGCTGCGTGTGGCCAAGGCCGGAGGCGGCGGCGATCAGCCTGCCTTTTCCCGCAGCGACCTTCCCCAGCGCGGATTCGGCTGGAGCGTGCTGGAGTCATGGCGCGCCAGCAAGTATCTCTACATCCGCGCTCCGAAGCCGGAGTTGTATGACCTGACCGCCGATCCGGGCGCGACCCGCAATCTGGCGCAAAGTTCGAAAGCCACGCTCGACACCATGGCCGCGCAGTTAGAGAGCTTCGACCGACGATTCAGCGGAGAGGCCGGCAAGCCTTCCGGCCCGGAGTTGAGTTCCACGGAGATGCAGAAGCTAGCCTCGCTCGGCTACGTAGGATTGCAGAAGTCCGCGAGCGCCGGGGCCGCAGCCACCGGAACCGATCCGAAAGACAAGATTGCCACCGCCAACAGAGTCATCGAGGCGGCGCTGATGTCCACGCAGGGAAAAGCAGACCGGGCGGTGTCCGCATTGCAGCCGGTGGTTTCCTCCGAGCCTGGCTCCTATCTCGCGCAGTACACGCTAGGCTCCGCCCTCGCCCAAAAAGGACAGCACGCCGAAGCCGTAAAGTGTCTGCACAAAGCAGTGGAACTCCAGCCCGACTCGGCGTGGGCGCACTACTGGATCGGCTCCAGCCTGCTGAAGACGGGCGATTTCAAAACCGCCGCCGTGCACCTGGAAATCGCCGCCGGACGGCTGCCTGCATTTGGCGACGCCCACCTTAAGCTGGCGGAAGCATATGAGAAGCAAGGGCGCGCAGCGGATGCGAAGAAGGAGCGGGGGAAGGCGCCGGAGACGGTGCGTTAGGTCTACGATCGAGCGGCTTCTGGATTTCTTGCCTGAGTCTAAACAAAAAGACGCCTGCGGATCGGGTCCGCAGGCGGCTCACCAACGTTATTATTTCAGTTCAAAGTTTTTCGGGTCCAGTCCCACGTTGTTCGTTATCTGGTCTTCCTTCAAATCCCATTCGGAGAGCGTCGTGCTGCCGTTCGGCAACTCCCGCGTGAACTGGAGATTCCAATGGGTGGGCAGGGTCAAGCCATCAACCGTCTTGAAGTCGCTGAAGCGCTCTTCGAGCTGGCTGCGATCGGCGCGGACGTTCACGGATTCGGTGATGGTGGCGCCGGGCAGATTCCCATTTGCAATCGAATAGGTGGTCTTGACGTGGTGGGACGTCTCCGCGTCAAAGAACAGTAGAATCTCCGCGTCGCTGTGCTTGCGCGGCTCATAGCGAATCTGGTGGACTGGGCGACCGTCCAGCTTTTTCAACCCTTCATAGATAAGCTTGGCCTTACGATCGCCGACATCCGACAGCGCCCACCCAGTCGAGAGCACACCACCGAGAAGGCCATCCCGGACAATGACGTCGTAGGTCGTGACGAATGAAGCCAGGGGAGAACGGCTCTGATTGGAATTGGAGAAGGCGACGCGAACCGTGTCTCCGTCACTAACAAAGGTCTCGCCTCGGTAGTCAGTCTGAAACTTCATCATGAAGCGAACCTTTCGGCCGTCGCT
>PMCH01000054.1 GCA_003154055.1 Acidobacteriaceae bacterium | reverse complement strand
AACCGCGGCGACGGGACGTTTGAAGAAGTCTCCGAGAAAGCGGGCGTTCACAACAACGACAAGCAACGCGGCATGGGAGTGGTGTGGGGCGACTATGACAATGACGGCTGGCCCGATCTTTTCGTGACGAATGACGTGGGGCCGAACTTTCTCTATCGCAATAGACACGATGGCACTTTCGAAGAAGTGGGTCTGGCATCGGGCACGGCATTGAGCTCGGATGGCCGCGCGATGGGAAATATGGCGGCGGATTTTGGGGACTTCGACCGCGACGGTAAACTGGACCTGATCGTGACACGGTATGGCCTGCAACCGTTAAGCCTGTACCGAAACCAGGGCGCGCAGGGCTTTACCGACGTTGCCTGGAGTACGCGACTGAGCAGTTCGGGCTACTCTCCGGTGCGCTGGGGCACGGGATTTGCGGACTTCGATAACGATGGCTGGCCTGACATCTTTGTCGCTAACGGAAATATTTCGCAGGTGCTGGAGGCTTTACCGCACGAACTGCCCTACCGCGAGCCCATCCAGTTATTTCGTAACAAGGGAGACCGCACATTCGAGGAAATCGGAGGCTCTGCGGGACTGAACGACGCGCAGGCGCAATCGCGGCGGGGAGCAGCGTTCGGCGATCTCAATAACGACGGCAATGTCGATGCGGTCGTCTACAACGTCGGCGCGCCACCTTCGGTGTTCATCAATGACACACGAAATACCCATCACCGCGTCCTGTTTCGCCTGGTCGGGACGAAGAGCAACCGCGGCGCGGTCGGGGCGCGCGTCACTGTTTACACCTCCACGATGGCGCAGATTGACGAGGTGCGCGGCGGGGCTGGCTATTTGTCATCGAATGATCAGCGTCTGCATTTCGGGTTGGGCAGCGAGTCGACGATGAAGAAGGTACTTATCCAGTGGCCGAGCGGACGGGAAGAAGAACTCAAGAACGTGCCGGGCGATGCGATCTATACCATCGTGGAAGGGAAGGGAATCCAGAATACGACGAACCTGACGCCACCTGGGAATGCTGCGCCCACAAAGGCGGATTCTCGCTAGANNAAGTCCGCCGCCAGATTTTCGAAAGTTTCTTTCTTCCCGCTCGGCCACGCGATCTCTACGCTGTTCATGACGGAGTGTCCGGCGAGTCCGAAGTGCAGGCGCAGATCGTTTTGTGAGAACAGGCTGGCGCCGCCACGCACTTCGTTGAATTGCGAGAGGTCGCCGGCCTTTACCGTTACTCGGGCGCCGATAGCGGCCTTGTTGCTCTTGGTGCCGATCAAGTGGAACAGCACGGCATGATTCGCCGTCTCGGTGCGGTTGAGCAGAAGGAGCGGCGGACCGTCGGCATCGAGCACGAGCACGTCAACTTTGCCGTCGTTGTTTACGTCGCCAAACGCCACACCTCGCCACGAAGCGGCGCGAAGTTTGTCGAGACCGGAGAGCCTGCTCACGTCTTCGAAAGTCCGATCATGGTGGTTGCGGAAGAGTTGGATTGGCTCTCGATAAGGCGCCGAGCCCTGGATTTTGTCCGCTTGCGGGTACACATGGCCGTTGGTGACCAGAATGTCGTCCCAGCCATCGTTATCGACGTCGAAAAATCCCGTCCCCCATCCGACGAAGGGATAGTTAGGCGCGGCGAGGTGCGCTTTGGTTGTGATGTCCTCGAATCCCTGCGGCCCGCGGTTCCAGTACAGCGTGTCGTACTGAAAGGCGTAGTCGGGGACGAACAGGTCGAGCAGGCCGTCGTGATCGATGTCGGCAGCATCCACGCCCATGGATCCTTGCGGTTTGCCGTTGCCGTCCACGGCGGTGCCGGAAATCAGGCTGACATCTTCGAACGTACCGTCTCGCTTATTGCGGTAGAGGTAGTTCGGGCCCGCGTCATTGCTGACGTANNGTTCCGTTGCCACGGTTGCGGAAGAGAAAATTGGTTTCTCCGGGCAAACCGAGCGGGCCGCAATGCACTTTCACCGACATGATCGTGCACTCGGGACTTCCGAACTCGGGCAGATGCTCGATGTCGAGGCGAAGATAGCGCGCTACGAAGAGGTCCACGTTGCCGTCGCGATCATAGTCACCCCACGCGGCGCCCTGCCCGAACCCGCCCACGCTCAATCCGGCTTTTTCCGTGACGTCCTCGAACTTGCAGTTGCCGAGATTGCGATACAGCGCATACACACCGAAGCCAGTCAAATAGAGATCCTGCTGGCCGTCGTTGTCATAGTCCGCGACGGCCACTCCCATGCCCCACCCCTTGCGCGTGAGGCCCGCGCTCTTCGTGATGTCGGTGAATTTCAGGCCCGCATCCTGGTGATAGAGCGTCACCAGCGGATCTCCGCCCTGACGGTAGCGATCAACGTTGGAGCCGTTCACGGTAACAATGTCGAGTTTGCCGTCGTTGTCNNCTGGGAGCAGAGCACGAATCAAAACCGCGCCATCTTAGCACGCTCGGCGCTGGTAACGAGGGTGGTGCGGGAAGGGGCGCAAGGTGGAAAAGGGGCGGTTTGCCCTTCCAAAAGTGGAAGAATCGGAGGCGACTGCTGTTAAGTTGTTGTACGTAATCGATTACGTTATTTGGAATCCATTACGTTATTTGGAATCCTCCTCCAATCGGGTTAGCGATTACCTTCTACCACTATGAAATTATTGGATCGAACCTAACAATAATGCTTGACAAGCATGTGAAGAAGGCATAAATATTCGATCGGTAATCAACGGAAACGTTTACGTACGGCTGGGTTGTTCCGCAGTATGCGCCCACGTAAACGTTGACGGTAGCGTGATTGCCTCGAGGCTTCAAACCCGAAAATAAGCCCCTTCCGTTGGGAATTGGGGCGTTCCCAGGAGGCTCCATGCGCAGCCAATCCTTCTCCAGCAAGTCGCGCAACTCGATTTCAGCATTCTTAACAATCACCATTCTAGCGATGCTGGCTGCGCTCCTGTTCGCGCCGCTCGCCCAAGCGCAAACCACCGGGACCCTCACCGGAACCGCCTATGACCA
>PMCH01000290.1 GCA_003154055.1 Acidobacteriaceae bacterium | reverse complement strand
TCATCCAGCCGGTAAGGCTCGATCACCTTGCCCGGATTCATCTTCCAGTCCGGATCCCACAGCGTCTTGAACTCGCGGAAGGCCTGCATCAGTTCCGGTCCGAACATCTTGGGCAGAAGCTCGGCCCGGGACTGGCCGTCTCCATGTTCGCCGGAAAGCGAACCTCCATAGCCCACCACGAGGTCAGCCGCTTCTTCCATGAACTGGCGAAACTTGCGGATCCCTTCCGCGGATTCAAGGTCGTAGTCCATGCGCGTGTGCACGCAGGCATGGCCGAAGTGTCCGTAGAATGCGCCGTCGTACTGATGGGCATACATCAGCTTGCGCAGGTCGCGCAGGTAGGCGCCGAGTTTTTCCGGGGCAACTGCGGAATCCTCGAAGCCCTCCCAGCGTGGAGGCTCTCCCGGAACGTGCGACGTTGCGCCCAGGCTCGACTCGCGTACTTCCCAGATGCGACGGGCCTGGCGCGGATCGGTGATCAGGCGCATATGGGGCGGAACGGCGACGCGATCAAGAGCCTGCATCAGGCGGTGGGCCTGAGCTTCGGCATCGGCGGCGGTGTCCGCGCCAAACTCCACCAGCAGCCACCCATTGCCTTCAGGCAGGAGCGAGAGGCCCTCAGGGTTCAATCCCATGCGGCGGCTGGCGTTGACGATCATGTCGTCGAAGCCTTCCAGTCCGATGGGCCGATGCTCCATGATCTGCGGCACGTGATCGGCACACAGGTAAATGTCGGGCCAGCCGATGACGAGCAGCACGCGCTGCTGCGGGCTTTCCACCAGGCGGCAGGTCGCTTCAAGAACGGTGGCGCAGGTTCCTTCCGAGCCCACCAGTGCGCGGGCCACATGGAAGCCGCCTTCGGGAAGCAGGTGGTTCAGGTTGTATCCCGAAACGCGGCGCGGAATGTTCGGGAACTGGCGCCGGACGTAGTCACCGCAGCGGTCGGCGATGGACTTCAAGCCCGAGTAGATTTCGGCGCGGCGGCCGCCTTCGCCAACGATGCGGCTGAAGTCTTCTTCGCTGGTGGCGCCGACGTGCATGCGATGGCCGTCGTAGGTGAGGATTTCAATCGACTCGATGTTGTCGTCCGTCTTGCCGGCCATGATCGAGTGCACGCCGCAGGAGTTGTTGCCGATCATGCCGCCGAGCGTGCAGCGGTCGTGAGTCGCGGGATCAGGGGCGAAGGTGAGTTGATGCTTCTCGGCCTCAGCACGCAAGTGATCGAGGATCACGCCCGGCTGAACGCGCGCAATGCGGCGGGCGGGGTCGATTTCGAGAATCCGCGCCATGTACTTTGAGAAGTCGAGGACGACGGCAACATTGCAGCACTGCCCGGCAAGCGAGGTTCCGCCGCCGCGAGCGAGCAGCGGGGCGTGATGTTCTCGGCAGAGCGCGACTGCGGCGAGAACATCCTCGGTGTCACGCGGGACGACGATGCCGATCGGGACCTGGCGGTAGTTCGAGCCATCGGTGGCGTAGAGCGCGCGGCTGCCGGAGTCGAAGCGGACTTCGCCGCGAAGGTGGCGGCGGAGCGCAGCTTCAAGGGCAGCGGCGTCCACGGGCAAGGAGCGCGTACTCAACGCGCGGGCGGAGACATCATAGTGAGTGGAGGTCGAGTCGGGCATTGGTCAGAAACATCTTCGAGGATGAGGGGCGTGGCGCGCAAGGGGCGTTTGGCGATTACTTCCTGGACATGCCGATCCGGGTCCTGAGCGTTGTCATGCTGAGCGAGGACGGAGCTTCGCGTTTAGCGAAGCTCCGCCGCAGTCGAAGTACCCCTACCTTCTGAGCAGGAATCTGCGGGATCGCGGGCGCGCCAAGGTTGAATCGCTGGAATGCCGTGCGGGTTCTAGCGCAGATAAGCTGGGTAGGGATCCTTCGACTCCGCAACACCATGCGCTGTCGCGTATGGTGTTACTACGCTCAGGATGACTGTGTTAAAACCCTATCGCCAGGCCCGCGTCAGGTAATCGGCCATCGACAAGACCAGCAGGATGGCCAGGAAGAAGAAGCCCGAGATGACCACCGCGGCGGTCATCTTTTCGCTGGCCCCTTTGACGTGCATGAAGAACAGCACGACCAGCGTGGCTTTGATGGTGGCGATCAGCAGGGCAATCACGGGGTTGAAAGGGCCGAGATTCACGAACGCGGCACCCACCGTGACGGCGGTCAACACCAACAGGCTGATGCCGAGGGCAACGTAAAATCCGCGGGATGTAGCGTGTTCTGACATGGCAGTTCTCAGTTCCCGGTTCTCAGTTCTCAGCGATCGAACTCAGTAATCAAACTCCAACACTTGTTCTCGATGCCAGCCCTCACGAGTGACGGCTGATCAAATACAGCAACGGAAACAGATAAATCCAGATGATGTCCACCAAATGCCAGTACAGGCCGGCATTTTCTATGGGCGTGTAGTATCCGGGCGAGTAGTGGCCCTTCCAGGCGAACACCGTCAGAACGGTAAACAGGCCGCATCCAATGATCATGTGGAGCGCGTGCATCCCGGTCATGACGAAGTAGATGGAGAAAAAGAGCTGGGCGTGTTGAGCGTCGACGGGGATCTTCTTGCCGTTGTCATCGAAAGTATCGGTGAACTGGAAGGTAGGACCCGGCACGTGATGCTTCTCGAATTTTTCGCGGTACTCCACGCCCTTTACACCCAAAAAGGTCAATCCCAGCAGCACGGTGATGACCAGGTAGCTCACCAACTGCTTGCGCTTTCCATCCTGCGCCGCTCTCACCGCCAGCACGACAGTCAAACTACTGATCAGCAGGACCGCCGTATTGAAGGCGCCCATACCGATGCTCAACTGTTGGCTTCCGGCAGCGAACGCATTGAAATATTTCGTGCGGTACACCAGGTAGGCGCAGAACATGCCGCCGAAGAACATGATTTCCGTCACCAGGAACAGCCACATGCCGAGCGAGGCGGCGTTCTTCTGCTGCTCCATGTCGGCGAAGTGGTGGCGCAGTTGCGGACTGGCGACGGCGGTGTCCACTGCGGTGGCGTGACTATCGGCCAACGGGAACCTCCTGCGGCTTGGCGTCAATCTCGTCGTAGTTGTAGGCTTCCCAGGTCACGACGGGGGTCTCGTCAAAATTGAACGTGGTTGGCGGAGACGCTGCCTTCCACTCGAGTCCGGCGGCATTCCACGGATTCGCTTCCGCGATCGGCCCGTAGCGCAACGACCACAGGAAGTAAATCATCGGCAGCAGGTAGCCCACGGCGAGCACGCTGGCGCCGGCCGTCGAGAGTACGTTCAGCACCTGGAACTCGTGCGGATACTGCCAGTAGCGGCGCGGCATCCCGACATACCCAAGAATGAATTGGGGGAAGAACGTCAGGTTGAAGCCGACAAAGACGAACAGTGCCGAGAGCTTGGCCCAGGCTTCTGGATACATGCGGCCGCTGATCTTGGGCCACCAGAAATGCATGCCTCCCAGAAATCCCATCAGCACACCGCCCACCATGACGTAGTGGAAGTGGGCGACGACAAAATACGTGTCGGTGACGTGAACGTCAATGCCAAGCGTGGCCAGGAACAGTCCGGTCAATCCGCCAATGGTGAACAGCCCGATGAAACCGAAGGCGTAAAGCATCGGCGTCGCATAGGAGATCGAACCCCGGTAGAGAGTGGCCGTCCAGTTGAAGACCTTGACGGCGGAGGGTACGCCCACCGAGAAGCTCAGGAAGGAAAACACCATCGCGGCGTAGAGCGACATCCCGGAAACGAACATGTGGTGCGCCCAGACCAGAAAACCAAAGACGGCCAGAGCGATGCTGGAAAGCGCCACGAAGTTATAGCCAAAGATGCGCTTGCGCGCGAAGCAGGCGATCAGTTCGCTGATCACGCCCATCGACGGCAGGATCATGATGTAGACCGCCGGATGGGAGTAGAACCAGAACAGATGCTGGAACAGCAGCGGATCTCCGCCGAGTTTCGGATCGAAGATGCCCAGGTGGAGCGTTCGCTCGGCGGCTACCAGGATGATGGTAATGGCCACCACCGGCGTGCCCAGAATCATGATGACGCTGGTCGCGTAATTTGCCCAGATAAACAAGGGGAGACGGTTCCAGGTCAGGCCCGGGGCGCGCATGCGGTGGATCGTGACAATGAAATTCAGCCCCGTGAAAATAGACGAGAATCCGGCAATGAAAACCGCCAGTCCCGCCTCAATCACATTGGTATTACTGGCGGAGGTGCTGAACGGGGGATAGAATGTCCAACCGGTATCCACGCCGCCGACCAGCATGCAGTGCAGAAAGAGCACGCCCGCGATGATGTAGAGATACCAGCTCAGCAGATTGATGCGAGGGAAGGCAAGATCCTTGGCGCCGATCATGAGCGGGACCAGAAAATTTCCCAGCACCGCGGGCACCACCGGGATCAGGAAGAAGAACACCATGATGATGCCATGCATGGTGAACACCTTGTTGTAGGTGTCGGCGTGCATGAGATCGCCCTGCGGGGTCAGCAGCTCAAGCCGGATGAGCATGGCGAAAAAGCCGCCCAGGAAAAAGAAGAGCGTAATCGAGATCAGGTAAAGGATCGCGATGCGCTTGTGGTCGGTGGTCAGCAGCCAGGACTTGAGGCTGTACCCGTTGGTGAGATAGTTCGTCTTCGGGGACTGATTGGCCGGGATTGCTGCGCTCGCCATAACTATTGCACCTGCGTCGTCTGGGGTTGTCCGGCAGGAGCGGCGGGCTGATTTTGCGCACCGGCCGTGCCTGCGGGCGCCTGGCCTAACGACTTGACGTAAGCCACCAGCGCATTCAGTTGTTCGTCGCTCACCAGGCCCTGGAAGGTCGGCATGACGGGCTTAAAGCCATTCACAATCTTCGCGGTCGGGTTCAGGATCGACTCGCGCACATAATTCTCGTCCGCGATCACGGTGCGTCCGTCTTCGAGCAAGACCGGCTTGTTGTAAACCGCCGTCAGGTTCGGGCCGCGGCCCTGAATGTCAAAACGATGGCAGGTACTGCAGCCGAGCGACGCGAATAATTGCTTGCCGGCTTCGGGCAGCGGCGCCGACGGGCCACCCGCCATCCACTGCGCGTATTCCTTCGGTTCCATGACAATGATATTGCCGATCATTCCGGAGTGAGAGGTTCCGCAATACTCGGCGCAGAACAGGTGATAGGTTCCCGGCGTGGTNNTCGTTGATCTCGCGCTGGCCTTCCATGTGCTCGACCTTCCACATCCACTGCTTGGCGACCACGTAAACTTCGGTCGAGTTGTTGGGCGGCGTGCGCTCCTTGAAGTACAGGACCGCGCCCCATAGAAAGAAAGTCAACATCACGCCGAAAGGGATAATCGACCAGGTGATTTCGAGGAAGGTAGAACCCTCGATGTGGTGCGCCGGTTGGCCGACCCGGGTGCGGTACTTGATGGCCAGCACTGCCACCGCGGTGAAGATCAGGAGCGTCATCACCGCCGAGACAAGGACCAGGTAGATGTACAGGGCATCCACCTGCCATGCCATGGTCGAGGCCCGATCGGGCCACAAGGGTAAGAATTTCGACATATTACCTGGTTCGCCTCTGTTCCTTGTGAGCCCCGCGCGCATCGGCGCGGAACATGATGAACGCAAACGTGCCCAGAATCAGCATGGTCGCTACCCCTGCCAGCCGCAGCATGTTGCTGACGATCGCGCCATATTTCCCGGTCTTCGGATCGTAGTGGTAGCAGTACAGCAGCACCTGGTCGGCGACATTTCCGATCTTGTTTTGCGAAGCCTGCACCAGTCCCAGCCGCAGATCCTTGGGTGAAAACTCGACGCCGTAAAAATATTCGGCAACGTGCCGGTCGGGAGTCAGCAAAACGATGGCGGTGGCGTGGGCGTACTGATTCGTCTTGGTGTCGAACTGGTATTGGAAGCCGACCGCCTTGGTCAGGGCATTGATCTGGTCCGCCTTGCCGGTCAGAAAATGCCAGCCCTTGTCGGTTCCGGCGCGGCCATAACGCTTCATGATGTCGCGCTTCTTCTCGGCCGCCATGTCGGGCGTTTCGCGCGGGTCAAAACTGACGGTGACAACTTCGAACTCTTTCCCCAGATCGAAGGTCAGCGCTTTCAGCGACCCGACCAGGCCCTGCAGAACTTCGCCGCACAGCATCGGGCACTGGTAGTAGCCCAGGTTCAGGATGACGGGGCGTCCCTTGTGGAAGTAGTCGCCCAGCTTTACTGGATTGCCAAGCTCGTCGCGGAATTCCAGGTCGGCGGCAATTTCCGCGTTCAAATGTTGCTCGATACCGACGAATTCCAGCCCCGGCGGACGCTGGTTGACCGGTGGCGGCGCCATAATCCCGCCACTCATGGGACCGCGCATCCCCTGTGCCCAAAGCAGACTGGCGGAGAGCATCAATAGTGTAGCGAAGGCGATTGTTCTACAGCGCACAGCGTTTTCCTTTTCCGGGGTCTAAAGCCCTCGTCAATTCCGTCCTGTATGCGGCCCTGAAGGGCCGCTCTTCCACGACAGCCGGTGAGTCGCCGGCGCTTTCTAGTTCGTTGCCGCCAAACCCTTCGGAGCAGATGGCGCTTTGCCCGCCGGAGCATTTGCCCCGCCGTCTGGCCGTACCGGCAATCCGCGCTGCGCCGTCAACTGCATCGCGCGCTCGATCGGAATGCGCGCCACGCCGGCCTTTTCGTCGACCCAGCCGTAACTGTTGAGCTGCTTTTCCTGGTCAAGCAGGAATTTGTGCAACTGTTCGCGCTCGTTGTCTTCCAGCATGGGCGCGCCGTTATCTTTGAACGCTTTCTCAACGTCGGCGGTCGTGACCGCGCGGGAGGCGATTCTTCCGGATTCGTCCGTTTTCACCAGCGGACTCGCCGTGGTCATCTGCGCCTTCTCGTACTTGTCGAGGTACGTGTACATCCCGGTGATGATGAAATAGACGGCAACACCGGTAATGGCCAGTCCGATCATGAAGGCAAACAGGCCCCGAGGGCTCAGGTCTTCGTGCTCGAACTCGACTCCGTGGCCGTTGTGGCCGTGGTTCACGGTCTCATCACTCATGCGGGGACTCCCAAAGCCGAAGCGTCTGCGGCGCATAGACCGCCAGCAAGGGGCGCGATCTCAAATTGCGGAAGAAATAGGCCATCCACAGCCCGCCCATGCCCGCCAGGATTGCAAACAGCATCCAACTGACGTGAATGCTGGGGTGGGAGGCGGGTTCGATGTGCCACCAGATGTCCACCAGTCGCATGATGATCAGCCAGCAGGCGATCCAGACGAGTGTGTTGGTCTGGCGTTTCCACTGGCGCGACAGGAGCATCAGGAACGGGATGGCGAAGTGGAAGGCCGCCAGATAGACCGCGACAATGCCCCATCCATTGTTAATCCGCCGCAGGAACCAGGTGATTTCTTCCGGCAGGTTGCCGGCCCACATGATCAGCCACTGCGAGAAGTTGAAATAAGCCCAGACCATGACGAAGGCGAGCATGAACTTGCCATGATCGTGGACTTCGGTGGGCTTCAGGTACCCCGACATCGGTTTGCGTTTGCCCAGAATGTGCTCAATCACCACCACAAAACAAAACGCCACCAGCGCTTCTCCGGCGACGAAGATCAGCCCGTAGATGGTCGAAATCCAGCGCGCCTGCAGCGACATGACCCAGTCGATGATGGCGAAGGAAATGGTGAGCGAGTAGATCACCAGTCCGGGAGCGCTCAGGGCGCGGAAACGCAGCGTACTTTTGTCTTTTGCCTCGACGCTGTCCTGCGCGGTGGACCACCGGTTGAGCAGGAAGGCCATCCCGATCCACAGAACAAAGTAGAGAGCGGCGCGCGTCATTGTCCCGTTGAAATTGAGATACGAGTGCGCGATATCGGCCAGTTTGGGATCCTTCGCCAGTTCCTCGGGCCGCGCCCACGGATAGATCTTCGGCAGGTTCAGCAGGATGGGGATAAAGAGCACCGCCATCAGCGGCAGCGTCATCATCCCAGCTTCCAGGATGCGCCGGATCACCGTGCCCCAGGCTCCGCCGACCAGGTGATACATCATCAGGATCGCCATGCAACCCAGCGACAGACCCAGCCAGAATATGAAGACCGTGAGGTAGGCGGAGTAGAAATTCTCGGGTTGGGATGTTGCAAAGGCCCCCGCGACGGCGGCAACCGTGCCCACCAGGCCGATGAACATCGAGCGCGTCTGGATCGTCTCAGCCACGGGCGGCGCCATCAGTTCTGATTTATTCATGGTCGCCGTGGTCATTTGGGCTCCTCTTTGTTCTCGCCGGACGCCTCTTTGCCGGGCGGTTTTACTTCCGGCAGCGACGCACCCGTGCCGATGTCACGGAACTCGGGCGCGGGCGACGGAACTTTCTGCCCGGCGGGAATGTCGGCCGATGTGGCGCCCTGGCTCAATTGAAGCGCCCGGATGTAGGCCGCGATCGCCCAGCGGTCCCGCGGCGGAATTTGCGACGAGTAGTCCGGCATGATGCCGAAGCCATTGGTCATGACGTCGAAGAAATAGCCGGTCGGAACTTTGCGCAACCGTTCGATGTGATACGAGGGCGGGCGGCGCAGGCCACGGGTCGGGATAAAACCGTTGCCATCTCCAACGCGTCCATGGCAGGGCGCGCAGAAGATGTCGAAGCGCTCGCGTCCACGGGTTAGAACTTTTTCGGTTACCTCGAAGGGCAAGTAGTCGCCGTCGCCCGCGCCCACCTTGCCGGTATAGAAATAAGCGTCTTCCCGCAGATCGCCGCGAGCTACGGTGCCCTCCACCGGCAAGCGCGCCGAGCGGCCGTCGGCAAAGAAGTCGCTCTTCGACATGGTGCGGTTGTAGGGCTGGACATGCATGTCAATACGGCATCCTGCAGTCCCGCAGACCAGCGCCAGCACGGCCGGGAAAAGTTTTCGAAGGCTGCTCATAGATTAGCTTGGCACCTCCGAGACGGCGCGCGGGGCAAGGCCTTTGAGGAACTCGCGGGTGCGGGCACCGTCATATTTCGGGTCGGTCGAGAACACGACCAGGAAAAACTTGTTGTCCGAAGCCTTGGCGAACGCGGCCACGTTGAACACCGGGTGATACGGCTGCGGCAGTCCGTTCAGGGCCAGCATGCCGAAGGCGGCCGCGAGTCCGGCGAACAGGATCGTCATCTCGAAAGTCACAATAATGAATGACGGCCACGAGTGATACGGCCGTCCCCCAATGTTGACCGGGTAGGCGATGGTCGAGACCCAGTACTGCAACGCGTATCCGGAGAGCCCGCCGATGATGCCGCCGATCAGAACCAAGAAAGCGACGCTGTTCTTGTGAAATCCAATGGCGTCGGCGAGTCCCTCGATGGGGAACGGGCTGTAGGCGTCAATTTTCTGGTAGCCCGCCGAGTGCGTCTTGTGCGCGGCCGCCACCAGTTCCTGCGCCGAATCGAATTCCGCCATCAAACCGTACGTCGAAGCGTCGTTCATTTCTCAACCTCCGCCGCCTCATGCACGTGGGCCTCAGGCAGCAAGGTGCGCAATTCCGAGATGGAAACCATGGGCAGGATGCGCACGAACAGCCACATCGCCGTCAGGAACATGCCGATGGTGCCGAAGAATGTCATGAAGTCCCATTTCGTGGGGTAATACATGCCCCACGAAGAATTCAGGAAGTCGCGATGCAAGCTGACCACGATGATGATGAACCGCTCCAGCCACATCCCCGCCAGCACCACCAGTGAAATCATCCACAACCAGAAAGTGCTGGTGCGGAATTTCTTCATCCAGAGCAGTTGCGGAATCACAATGTTCGAGGCGATCAGTCCCAGATACCACGCTGAGTATGGCCCGTGCAGGCGATTCCACAGCAGGAATGCGTCGAACGTGTTCCCGCTGTACCAGCCCATGAAAGCTTCAATCCCGTAACCGTAACCAACGATCAATCCGGTGGCCAGCATCACTTTGCCGGAATTCTCCAGGTGACGCATGGTAATGAAGTCTTCGAGGCCGTAAATGGCGCGGATTGGAATCGCGAGACACAGCACCATGGCGAAGCCGGAGTAAATCGCGCCGGCCACGAAATAGGGCGGGAAGATGGTCGTGTGCCAGCCCGGAACGATGCTCACCGCGAAATCGAAGCTGACGACCGTGTGTACCGAGAGCACCAGCGGCGTCGCGAGTCCGGCGAGTAGCAGGTAGGCCGTCTCATAGCGATGCCAGTGGCGGGCCGAGCCGCGCCATCCCATGGCGAGGATGCCGTAAATGCCCCGGGTCAAGGGATGTTCCGCGCGATCGCGCAGCGTCGCGAGATCGGGAATCAGGCCGACGAACCAGAACACCAGCGAAATGGTGAAGTAAGTCGAGACCGCGAAGACGTCCCAGATCAGCGGGCTGCGGAACTGCGGCCAGTACCCCATCGTGTTCGGATAAGGAAACATCCAGTAAGCCAGCCACGGACGCCCCGTGTGAGCCAGCGGGAAGATGCCGGCGCAAGCCACCGCGAACAACGTCATCGCTTCCGCAAACCGGTTGATCGAGTTCCGCCAACTCTGCCGGAGCAAACACAGAATCGCCGAGATCAGCGTTCCGGCGTGGCCGATGCCGATCCACCACACAAAGTTGATGATCGCGAATCCCCAGCCGATCGGGATGGTAATGCCCCAGATGCCGGTGCCCTTGAGGAATAGATACCCGAGGGCGAGCAACAGCACGTTCATCAGCGAGAACACCACAAAAAAACCGAAGACCCATCCCAGCGAGATGGGGCGCTTCAGCACGATGTTGCTGATCTTCTCGCCGATAGTGGAGAAAGAGTGCCCCGGCTCAATAACCGGCGCTCGCCTGTCTGCCACGGGGATTTGCGTGTTGGTAGCCATGCCTTACGTGTGCTCCGCTATGCCTTTAATTCCGGGTTCGGGTTGCGGACTTCCGCCAGATACGTCGTGCGCGGCCGCGTGTTCAATTCACCCAGCAGGGAATAATTCCTCGCCTGCGCCTTCCACTTGTTCACCTGACTGTTCGGATCGTTGAGATTGCCGAACACGATCGCGTTCGCAGGACACGACTGCTGGCAGGCGGTCTG
>PMCH01000109.1 GCA_003154055.1 Acidobacteriaceae bacterium | reverse complement strand
CAACCGAAGCTGACCATCGGACTAGACCTGGGAGATCGCAACAGCTGGTATTGCGTATTGGACGAATCCGGGCAGATCCAGCTGGAGCAGCGAGTTCGAACGACTGCGACAGCATTGCGCGAAGTTTTCAGTGAGATGCCGNNGCGCGCAAGGTGAGGCTCATCGCAGAGAGCCGCAAGAAAGACGACCGCATGGATGCGCAGACGCTGGCGCGGTTGGCGCGGATCGATCCGCAGTTGTTGAGTCCGGTGAAGCATCGCAGCGCGCAGGCGCAAGCGGATCTCATGATGATTCGAGCGCGTGCCGGGCTGGTGCGAGCACGCACCGGACTGGTCAACACCGCCCGCGGGCTGGCGAAGTCTTACGGCGAAAGATTGCGCGGCTGTAACGTGCGCAACATGAATCCGGAGAAAGCCGAAGGCCTGAGCCCGGAACTGCANNTATCCGCAGGTGGCGCTGCTGAAGCAGATCAAGGGCGTGGGCACGCTGATCTCGCTGACTTACATGCTGACGCTGGAAGATCCGCATCGCTTTCGTAAGAGACGCGACGTGGGCTGTTATCTGGGATTGCAGCCGGGACGAAGAAACTCCGGGCAGAGCGAACCGCAGCTGCACATCAGCAAGGAAGGCGATCCCTATCTGCGCACGCTGCTGGTGCAGGGAGCGCAACACATTCTGGGTCCGTTCGGGGTGGACTGCGATCTCAGGCGCTGGGGCCTGAAGCTGGCGGAGCGTGGTGGAAGAAACGGCAAAAAGCGAGCCATCGTGGCGACCGCAAGAAAGCTGGCGGTGTTGCTGCATCACCTGTGGGTGAGCGGAGAAGTGTACGAACCGCTCCACAACAGCAACCGAACGACCGTGGCGGCAGCCGCATAAAACAAAAGGCAAGACAAAGTCAAAATCGTCCCAGGAAGAGAAAAATCAAAAAGCCCAAAGCCGAGTTCCGGTGACTGCGTTAATCGCCTGGCCCAGGTTCCACGCTCCGAGAGCAGAACCACAGGGCGCCAAACAGATGGCAGCACCGGCTGAACCGAGAACGCCCAACGTGCACCGAGCGTTATAAATCGCTCCTCGAGAGTGCGGATGGAAGCATGGCGACAGTGGTCACTCGGCGGGAGAAGAAAAACGTGCCTAACAAAAACAGACAAGAATCAACTTGACTCCGACCGGCCTTCTCATGGAAGGCGATTACACCACCTGACGTCAGACGCATGCCGCGCCCACCCGTGCCGCTGCACGCGGGCAGGAGTGCCCGCGCCACACGATCTAGGAATTGCCGTCCTGCAAGGCGCGAAACAGCGCGGCAGTTCTTTCCAGGGGCAAAGCTTCCGCCCGGACCGTGGGTTTCACGCCGGTCTTCGCCAAGGCTGCCTTCAGTGCGCCTTGATCGTATCCCGTCTTGAGATTGTTCCAGAGAGTCTTGCGCTTCTGCCCGAAGCAGAGTTTCAGGAAGGAAATGAATTCCGCTTCGGGAACGCGGAGCGCTTCCAGGCGCGGCTGGATCGTCAGCCGAATGACGCTGGAGTGAACCTTGGGCGGTGGATTGAACGCGCTCGGAGGCAGCGTGAACAGTTTTTCGACGCGGGCGTACAGTTGGGTCGTCGCGGTAAACAGGCCATAGTCGCGGCTTCCCGGAGACGCGGCCAGCCGGTCGGCGACTTCTTTTTGCAGCATCACGACGATGGTTGAAAAATAGCGGTGGTATTCGAGCAGGCGCAGCAAAATGTCGGATGTGATGTAGTAGGGCAGGTTGCCAATGACGCGCGCTGGTTCGGGCTGGTAGCTAAGTCCGGGACGCAGACTGCCGGGCTTGGGACCGAAGACGGTGTCGAGTTCGATCTTGAGGACGTCGCCTTCGATGATTTCAACATTCTGTCGCATACCGAACTCCATGCGCAACTGCGCGGCGAGCACGCGGTCGAGTTCGATGGCGATCAGTCGCTGCGTGCGCTGGGCCAGCAGGGAAGTGAGCACGCCGCGGCCGGGACCGATCTCCAGCACGGTGGCCGCGGAAGTGTCGCCCAGCGCTTCCACGATGCGTTGGGCGGCGGAATCGCTGGCCAGGAAGTGCTGTCCCAGTTTTGGCTTAGGACCTTTGTGCGCAGCTACGACCTTCGGCAAGTTGACCCTCTTTCTTTCCGGCGATTAGACTGAAGCAGTCTTTCATCCTGCAAATTTCATCGTGACCCAAGTACAGGCAAGGCGAGGCACGGCGGTTCGAGCATGCAGCGTGAGCCGCGGCCAACCGCGTCCCCGCAGAAACATCATAGCGTGGGCGGGATTATTTCCGCTCCGGGAGGCTTCCCAGCAATGCATATCGCATTCGTAGCGTCTGAGTGTGTTCCGTTTGCCAAGACCGGCGGCCTGGCTGACGTTGTCGGAGCTCTTCCCAAAGCGCTGGCCAGCCTGGGTCATCAGGTGAGCGTCTACATTCCGCGCTACCGTCAGACCAAGCTAGCCGACCCGCAGACGGTGGTGCGCAGCATCACCGTCCCCTTTGACGACAAATACCGGTTCTGCTCGGTGGTAACGGCGGGCGACAGCGGAGGCATCCGCTTCTATTTTGTGGACTATCCGCCATACTTCGACCGGGAGGCGCTCTACGGCACCTCGGCGGGGGACTATCCGGATAACGCGGAGCGTTATGCGCTCTTCTCACGAGCGGTGCTGGAAGCTTCGAAAGTGCTGGGCGTGCCGCATGTGTTCCACTGCCACGACTGGCAGTCGGCGCTGCTGCCGGTGATGCTGCGCACGCTCTATGCGGAAGACCCGGCGTTCCGCGACGTGGCAACGGTCTTTACCATTCACAACATGGGATACCAGGGACTGTTTCCGCCCGACATCCTGCCGCTGCTGATGCTGCCCTGGGACCTGTTGACCATTTCCAAGATGGAATTCTTCGGCCAGGTGAATTTCCTCAAGGGCGCGCTTGTGCTCTCGGACTTCATCACCACGGTCAGCAAGAAGTACAGCCAGGAGATCCAGACCACGGAATACGGGTTTGGCCTGGAAGGCGTGTTGCGCAACCGGGCAGCGACGGTGACGGGCATCCTGAACGGCGTGGACTACGACGAGTGGAGCCCGCAGACCGACAAGTTCAGCGCAGCGAAATACTCGCCCCAGGACCTGAGTGGCAAGGGGAAGTGCAAGCAGGACCTGTTGAATGCCTTCGGGCTGAGCGCGGCGGATCCCAAAGTGCCGGTGATTGGGATTGTCTCGCGCTTCGCGGCGCAGAAAGGTTTCGACCTGATTGCGCAGGTGGTGGACCGGTTGGCTCTCGAGGAAATGATCATCGTCGCACTGGGCGCGGGCGATCAGCAGTACCAGGAAATGTTTGTCCGGTTGAATAAGCAGTTCCCGAACAAGATCGCAGTGAAAGTCGCATACGACAACGCGATTGCACACAAGATCGAAGCGGGGGCCGACATGTTCCTGATGCCCTCCCGGTACGAGCCCTGCGGCTTGAACCAGATCTACAGCCTGAAGTACGGCACGGTGCCGGTCGTTCGTGCGACGGGCGGCCTGGATGACACCATCGAGCCGTGGGATGCGCGCAGCGGCAAGGGCACAGGCTTCAAGTTCTCCGAATACACCGGGGAGGCCCTGCTGGCTACCGTGAAGCAGGCGTTGCTTGCCTTCCGCGACCACGCTTCGTGGCAGACGCTCATGCGCAACGGGATGAACAAGGACTTTTCCTGGGGCGCGTCGGCTCGGGAGTATGGCAAGATCTACGACCGCGTGCGGCAGACCAGGGCAACCGCGGCCACAGTGCCCGCCGGCGAGTGGAAGAAGGAGCCGGTGCTGATTTAGGTTTACGCGGGCGAGGGCCCCCGTGCTACACAATCAGGGTGCTGCGGTCGACGCGGCGCCCTTCTTCTTTCTTGGCGCCGTCTCTCGCGCTACACTTCTTGAAGGTCTCAACGTCCGATGAATTCCTCCCTGCGCACGATCTTCCACGTCGATATGGACGCGTTTTTCGTGTCGGTGGAAGAACTGTTTGACCCCTCCTTGAAGGGCAAACCGGTAGTCGTGGGCGGGCAACGCGATGAGCGAGGCGTAGTCTCGGCCGCCTCCTATGCGGCGCGTAAGTTCGGCGTGCACTCGGCCATGCCCCTGCGGACGGCGGCCAAGATGTGCCCGCAGGCGGTGTTCGTGGACGGACATCCGGAGCGCTATCGCGAGTATTCGGGCCGCGTCCACGAGGTGCTGTGCCGTTTTTCTCCGCTGGTGGAGATGGCGTCGGTGGACGAGGCTTACCTCGACATGACGGGCACCGAACGCCTGCATGGACCTCCGCTGCGCTCGGCGCACCGATTGCACGAAGCGATGAAAGCGTCGACGCAACTGAACTGCTCGGTCGGGATTGGCACTTCGCGCCTGATTGCGAAAGTTTCGTCGGCGAAAGCGAAGCCCAACGG
>PMCH01000118.1 GCA_003154055.1 Acidobacteriaceae bacterium | reverse complement strand
CCGTGCGCCTGTTGGGCGCACTTGGAACACACCCGAAAACTCAAAGAGATTAAAGATGAAATCATGGTGCCGGGAGGGGGAGTCGAACCCCCAAGACCCGAAGGTCGGCGGATTTTGAGCCCGCTGCGTCTGCCAGTTCCGCCATCCCGGCTTAGTGCGTAGTCGGAAGAGAAGTTTAGGTTAATCCACCATCTGAGCCTTTGCAACTGCCGGAGTTCCGGACGCACTATGGCTGGACTCTCACCGTTCCGGTGCGGCTCCAGCGGCGCTCACTGAGCGCTTCTGTTCGGCAAGGATGGCGCTTAGTTTCGCGAGCACTTCGAAGGCATCGGCAACGTAAAGCACGTCCGCCTTTCCCCGGGCCCAACCGCAATTCGGATCCAGGTTCACGGCGCGGCGCTCATTGATAAACCGCCAGCCCACGACATGAGGTTCCTCGCCGTGGCAACACGTCGACAGACCCTTGGGATGGCGTGGCGTCGATCCGGTCTGGCCGACCTGGTTCAGGTGGGTCATGAACTGAAGCACCGCCTGATTTTCTCCCGATTGATCGACGAGCGACTTACTTCCGCCGAGCGAGGCTCCCGAGGCGTGCAGGAAACCGAGAATCAGCTGCTCGGCTTCGGCGATATGAGGCTTCCCGTCGGCCTGTTTCTTGGTCCAGCCGGCGCCGGCCACCAACAGCAGATCGGCATCGGGGCGGATCGTTTGCGCATCGCTTTTCGGGGCGCGGATGCCGGTGACGACCGTTCTTGTTGCCGCTGGTGGAAGCGTCACCGCAACTTCCTGGACCTTGGCCGCGCCGGACGCTCCTGTCCAGGGCGCGTGGCAACCCGAGTCGACCAGCAGAAACCATGGTCGCGCATCGCGGCGAATCACTCCCTCAATTCTCTGGCGATAGAACCACCGAGTCGCACGCACTTCGCCGTTCACAGCTTCGAGCGTGGTCACATGGGAGTCCACACTTCCATTCAGTCGTTGGGCCACGCCGGGTAGAACGCGCATGAAACGCGAGGTTCCCGGCGCAATAATCAGTTCCGCAGCCGAGGCCCGGCAGAGCGCTTCGACCGCCGCCGCGTCGGTGGCATAGCGCGCTTGAGCGAAATCAGGCCCGGCCACGACGAGGATTCGTTCAGCCCCGGCCGCAGCTATGGAATCTGCTGCGGCGGCAACGCTGGAGCCGACCAAGCCGATGGTCAAGGCTGCCCCGAGCTGTTTCGTCAGATCCAGCGCCGAGCCCAGAACCTCATACGCAACTTTGGGGAGTGTGGTCCCATCCTCGGATACGTGGGCGAGAAATAGAATGTTCGGTGCCATAAGTCCTCTTGATCTCCGGTGTTCTACTGCCCAAACCTCGGTGTTAGCGGACTACTTGCCGATCCATTCCGCAATCTCGCTAGCGATTTGCCCTGCCGAGAGGTCCTTTACAATCCGCGTCTGGCGTTGCTGCTTGGGAGGACTTGCGCTCAGGAAGTCCAACCCGTTCGCTGGCAGCGGCACAGACTTCGCACGCTGCAACGCCGGCATGACTGTGCGCATATTCGCCATTCCAACCTGAGGATTGTTCCGTGGCTCTGGCAGACTGCCGGTCGCCCAACCGAACAGAGCCGGGGGGCCGGGACAAACTGATACCTGATGGCGGCCGCCCTCGATCCGTTCCAACACTTCGAACGAGCCGTCCGGCTGAACCGCGAGTTGGTCGACACCCTGAAACTGGTCGAGAATCGCCAGTCGCTCTCCGACCAACTGCATGGTCACGCCCGCGCCACGTGAGGCCGACTCCCACCCGCCAAACAGGAGCAGGCGCGAGCGATCAAGACCGGCGATGGCCTCGATCGTCTCCGCCAGAATTGCGGCGGTCGCGTGCGCATCGGAAAATCCGCTGGCGCTCGCGTCCACCGGAACCAGCTCGAAGCTCACTCGCTGCGCGATGGTCATCATCACTTGCTGGAGTTTGGCCTTGGGCCCCACACTCACCAGCCATACTTTGCTTCCGGTGACCTTGGATGCCAGGTTGGCGGCCTCATACAGGGCATGGCTGGCCCAGGGATCCAGGATGGCGGGAAGCATCGTTTCGTTTTTCAGCGCGGGTCCGGTTGGAGTCTGGACCGGCTCCAGCGTCTGCAGTGGATCCGGAACGACGCTGCCGCACACAACAATGTGATATCCGTTTGTCATTCGAGTTCCTGCGAGTGGAATTGGAAAGCGAATCTCCGGGTCAAGATCAGTTCAGCGTGGAGTGCAGTCCTCCCGCTCCGGCGGCGAATTCGATTTTTGCCTGCCCGCCATCGGCATCCGCCTGGCAGTTCCACAGGCATGCGCCACAGTAGACACATTTCTCGCGATCAAAGGCGGGGATGCCATCTTCCCCACGCGTGATCGCCTGCCCCGAACACATTTCCACGCACAGCTTGGTTTCACAGGAGCGGCAAAGTTCAGGGCGAGTAAAACGCACGTGGTTGGCGTAGCCGGATGGCGCCTGCACACCTCCGCCCATGAGCAGAGCATCCTGGTGCGAGATGAGCAGCTTGCCGTCCATCGGAATTTCCGGCCAGCCGCAGCGGGTCATGATCCGGTCGTGCAGAGAAATTCCCTTGGCCGCACACTCTTCCTGAATTTGTCTCAGCTCGGCCA
>PMCH01000231.1:1222-7828 GCA_003154055.1 Acidobacteriaceae bacterium | reverse complement strand
CTGGCGTACTCGACCGATCTCGTGCACTGGACCGAGGCTACGAAAACACCGGTCCTGGCGCGGCGTCCGGGACGTTTCGACTCGCGCGTGGTGGAACCGGGTCCTCCGCCAATGCTCACGAAAGACGGAATCGTACTGGTTTATAACGGCGCCGACGACAAACTCGTTTACCGCGTGGGGGTTGCCCTCTTCGACCCAAAAGACCCCGCGCGGCTGCTGTCGCGTTCCGACACACCGATATTTGCGCCCGAGCAACAGTGGGAGCAAATCGGACAGGTCCCGAATGTAGTCTTCGTGGAAGGGATGGTCCGTACCGGATCGAAATNNGGCGAAAGCTGCGCTCCTGCCAAAACCGATTCTCACTACCAATTCGAGACAGGTCGATCGAGATCGCGCATCCGAACTCATTCAGGAAAGATTCGAGAAGAAGTGAAGTTTCAGCCTTCTTCCTCCTGGCGGGAATGGGAACCACAGGAACTTCGAATCACCAGTTTGCAGTCGAGCAGAACATCGCGCGCGGGAAGGCTGGGGTTAGCAATTCTCTGCAACATGGTCCAGATGGCCACTTCCCCGATCTCGCGGCAGGGTTGACGCAAGGTGGTCAAGGGCACGCCCAGCAGTCCCGAATACTTTACGTCGTCAATGCCGGCCATGCGAATCTGCTTGGGAACCGCCACCCCGAGCCTCTCCAGGGTCTGCATCAGTTGAGCTGCCGTAATATCGTTGGCGCAAACGATGCCGTCCGGGGAAACACTCGAGAGCAACGTTTCGACCGACCCAGCGTCCTCCGGCTCTCCGATGTGAATCGCGCCGGTAGCGCCGCCGACGCTGAATGCCTCGATTGCGTCCCGAAAGCCCTGGATCCGGACATCAACGGTAGAGGCTGAATTCGGCCGGGCTGTGAAGATGAGGCGGCGACATCCATGGCGCAGCAGATGCTCGGTAACCACAAAGCCGGCGCGACGGTTATCGATGCCGACCAGGTCATAGGAACTGCGGCGGGGATAGCGGTACACGCAGCGGTCGAGCAGCACCACTGGGATGCTCGCTCGGCTCAGCTTCTCAAGAACCCACTGGTTGACATGATCTTTCCCCGGCGTCAGTTCCAGGGGCGCAAAAAATACTCCCGACAGTTGCCGCGCAATATAGTATTCGCAAAGTTCTCGGGTCTGCTTTTCCTTGTCCCGAATGGTCTGGGTGGTATCTCCCCATAACAGCCCGTGGCCCCCTTCCCTGCCCGCCCGGGCCATGCCCTGGCAGATCGGCTCGAAGATCTCGCTTTCGCCCAGGCCGGGGATGAGCAGTCCAAAGACGTGACCTTCCAGATTTTCGCTTTGCCGGACATAGGTGCCCGACCCGGCGCGCCGTTCGATCAGGCCCTGATGTTGAAGCTCCTTGAGCGCGCGCTGCACGGTGAGACGGGAGGTGGAAAATTCCTGGACCAGGTCGGCCTCGCTGGGCAATTTCTCTCCCTGCTCATACTCGCCGACAGTGATGGCTTTGCGGAGATGCAACACGATCCGCTGGTACTTGGGCGTCTGCTCTTCGCTCAAGACTTCTCCCATTAAGGGCCCCCAGGAAGTCTCCAACGGCGGAGCCTGATAGTACAGGTTCGAATGGTCTTGTACCACGGATCAAAGTGGCATGTCTAACAAAATCGATTTTCCACGTCGCGGCCGCAGGAGGCCGCACGGCATGCAACCAACTGGACAGTCTGCTTCCCAAACCGATCGGCTCCGGGATGTCTTGTCCCAACCCGCTGTCGGACGCCGTGACAGCTTGCGAGTGATAGGCGAAATTCGCTGGGGCCCCGCCCAACTCGTGTCCGGTCTGCATCAAGTCCCAAAGCACCTCCCCCACGCCGACGACACTGGGGTAAGTGGTGGTCTTATTCGATGCCCAGTTGCTTCTGGATTTGCTCCAGCGGCACGTTTTTTGTCTCCGGAACCATGGTCTTCACCCAAATGAGTTGCAGCACCATCATGCCGGCGAAGAACGAAAAGACATATCCGGGCGGGAAGGCCGTTACCATTCTCGGGAAGAACGTAGTGAGAAGAGCGGCGAAGATCCAGTGCGTGAAGCTGCCGAGCGCCTGCCCTTCCGCGCGATGACGGTTGGGGAATATCTCGGAGATGAAAACCCAGATGACGGCTCCCTGCCCAATCGCGTGCGCGGCAATGAAAGCAAAGATACACACCGGCACGATCGTGAGATGTCCCGTAAAGAACGCCCAGGCAACCAGCCCGAGGGAGATGATGTACCCGAACGAACCAATGAACAGGAGCGTCCGGCGGCCTAGTCGGTCAATGAGCCAGAGGCCAACGAAGGTGAATACAAGATTAGTGAGGCCGATGCCGATCGATTGCAGCAGAGCGGCTTTCGCCGCCAGCCCGGTAAGTTCAAATATGCGTGGCGCGAAGTAGAGAATCGCATTGATGCCGGAAAGCTGATTGAAGAAGGCAATCAAAATGGCCAGCAGGATGGGTTTGCGCAGACGGCGCGTCCAGAAAAGCCCAGTTGATCCTTCCGCCGAGGACGCAGCCGTAATCTCGTCCGCCTCGGCTTCGATCTCCGCCTTGGAGGCACCGGGCTGAATGCGTTGCAGGACATTGATACCGCCTTCGCGGTCGCCCTTTCTGCTCAATAGCCAGCGCGGGCTTTCGGGGAGTCCCAGACAAAACAGAGCGTAAAGAAGCGAGGGGAAGGCGGCAACACCGAGCATCCAGCGCCAGGCATTCACGCCAATGCCCGCGAGCAGCGCATTGGAAACAAAAGCGACCAGGATGCCAAAAACAATGTTGAACTGAAACATGCCGGCCAGCCGGCCGCGCTGTTTGGGCGGCGCAATTTCCGAGATGAAGAGCGGAGCAGCGACAGTGGAGATGCCGATGCCCAGGCCACCGATGACCCGCGCAACAATAAACATAGAGACATTCGTTGCCAGGCCCGACGCGACTGCACCGATAAAATAAAGCACGCCGATCCATAGGAGTGTGGCCTTGCGTCCGAATCGGTCCGCCGGCCAGCCACCGATCAGGGAGCCGACGACCGTGCCATAAAGGGCGGAACCCATCGCAATTCCGTGCATTCCGGGACTTAGCCCCCACAGCGATTGAATTATTTTTTCTGCTCCGGAGATGACGACTGTGTCAAAACCGAAAAGGAACCCGGCGAGGGCGGACGTGAGCGACCAGAAGAAGACGCGNNCTCTGCCTACTTGGCAACTTCGGCGATGAAAATTCCAAAGGGTTCCAGCGTCACCTCCGTACCTTTTGCGGTCGACTGCGGCGTGGCCACCAGACTCTTCAGGCTGGCGGACGCAAATCCTTTGTCCGCGAGATTGAAGGTTGCCTTCTGCGGTGAAGCGGACATGTTCAGCGCCACCAGCACCGCCTTCCCCTTGTAGCTGCGGAGATAGGACATGACGTTGACATCATCTTCGTTCAGCGCCGTGTAGCTTCCTTCCAGCAGCGCCTGATTGGTGTGGCGCAGCGCCAGCACCTTCTTGTAAATGCTCAACACCGAGTTCGAATCCTTCGACTCGGTCACCACGTTGTGGGTCGTGTAGCTCGGCGGCACGGGGAGCCATGGTTCTTTCTGGCTGAACCCGGCATTAGGGTCGGTGTTCCACTGCATGGGTGTGCGTTCACCGTCGCGGCCGATCTCTTGCGGCCATCCGGTGCGGCCAATCGGGTCTTTCACATCCTCCTTGCGCTTCGGGTCGTTGTTCTCCATGCCCAGTTCTTCGCCGTAATACATGACCGGCGTGCCACGCAATGTCAGGTAGAAAGCGCCCATCAGCTTCGCGATCGCGTCGTTGTTCTTGCCATCGCCGTAGCGATTGAAGGAGCGGACCTTGTCGTGGTTGCTGATGACGTAGACCGGCCATCCGCCGCTGGAATCCACCGCCGCGATCTGACTGCGGAATTCGGGCGGCGACAGTTTATCCACGGTGGTGAACATGAAGTCCATCGGCATCTGCAACTCGTCGTTGCCGTGAGGTCCGTAGTATGCCTTGAGTTCAGCGATATTCGAGGTCCAGGTTTCGCCGATCAGAACAGCGCCCGACTCATCTGCCACGGTGCGGAGTTTTTGCAGCACATCGTGCATTTCGGGCAGCTTGGTGTTGTATTTCTGGTCGGTATTCGGATCGCCCTGCTTGTTTGTGCCTGGGAGAACGGGGTTGTCGCGCAGGTCGGCGTATTCAAACATGGTGTCGACCGCGTCGAGGCGGAAGCCCGAGACGCCGCGCTTGTACCACCAGCGCGTGGTGTCNNCCAAAGGTCGAGATCCAGTTATTGGGCGGCTCGCCCGGGCCCTTGCCGTCGCGCCAGATGTACCAATCGCGGTGCGCCGACGACTTTGAGGACTTGGAGTCGAGAAACCACGCGTGCTGGTCCGAGCTATGGTTCACCACAAAGTCCAGGATGATGCGCACGCCCTTCTTCTTACCCTCGGCGGCCATGTGATCAAAATCGGCGAGCGTCCCGTACATGGGATCAATGTTCTCGTAGTCGGAAACGTCGTAGCCGAAGTCCACCTGCGGCGACGGGAAGCACGGGCTGATCCAGATGGCGTCCACGCCCAGATCGCGCAGGTACCCCATCTTCGATGTGATGCCTTTGAGGTCCCCGATGCCGTCATTGTTGCTGTCGGCAAAACTGCGGGGATAGATTTCGTAAAAGACCGCGTGCTGCCACCACTGGTGGCCTTCGGCGTCGACCGCTTTGGTCTGGGCGGCGGCAGGAATTGACCCGATCAGTGTTATGAGCAGTGAGAAAGTTAGCAAACAATATTTCGACATACGGTTTTTCTCCATAGGACGCATTAAGAACGATGGTGCAAATCGGGAAGGAGTGGGAGCCGATCTCGTCTTCACTTGGCCCCCTTAAAAGTCAGCGTGACATCTTGATGGACATAGGATTCATGGGGCTCGGCGCTAGCCGCGGGAAACTCAACGGTGAGGCCGGCTTGATCCAGACGCCCGTTCGTTAGTTTAGCCCCGTGAACGGAGGTGATCTCGGATGGATTCCAGACCAACAGCTCATAAGTTTTCCCGGGGAGGCCAGCCAGTCCGAACGTCATCTGGGTGCGGGGCGAGTTCCAGGATTCAGAAATGACGCGCAGTCCCTGACTCGCGCCGCCGAGCGGCGGCAGCGTGTTCGCCAGGCTTACGCCGAAGTCGTTCTTGAGTCTGATGCGGATGGTGGTGAGAGTTTGCGACGCGGAGAAGCGCATGGTTACGTGCTGGTCATTTGCGCCACCGCTCATTTGGAAGGGCAGACTGTGCCCATTCAGTTCGACAGCGATGACGCTCGTACGCAAACTGACCGCCGGCGAGAATTCGACAGCGCAGTCTTCGGATTTTGAACCTGTGCGCAGCACGTCCAGCGTCAGCATGCCGGGCGTTTTCTGGTAGCTAAAACTCAGAGTGTTATTTCCGACGCGCAATTCGTTCACCGCGAACGATCTCCAGTCCGCCGGCACATGCGGCGCAAAACGAACCGTGTGACTCTGCGCATCGCTTTCGAGTCCAAGCATCCCGCGCAAGATCGGACTTACCACCATGGCCGCCGACCAGATCTGGTGCGGCGAATTCGTCGACAGCGGTTGATAGTAGTCACCCGACAGCACCTCGGTGACGTGGCCGAGCGATCCATCCAGTGCCAGCAGCGCGTTGGCGCGAAGATTGGCGTACGCCGGAAACGCCTGGTGGTAGCGGTATTCGCCAACCGAGGCCCAGCCGGTAAAGAGCGGCCACACCGAACCGAAGTGATATCCCTGTCCGTTGTACAGAGGAGAATGGTTCGAAATGACGCGCATACCCCAATCGGTCTGATGATCGGCATCGGCGAGTTGTTGAATCGTAGATTCGGATTTGTCTTCGTCGGTCACGCCGAACCACATCGGAACCGTGGTCAGTACAGAGAGTTCATCCACGCGCCGATTCTGCTGATCGAGAGCGAAAGCAAAGGCCTTCCTCTCCGCCGACCAGAAAGCCTGGTTGAACGCGGTCCTCTGGCGATCGAAGGCCGCTTGCAGATCCTTGCCGACATCGTCCTTGCCGGTGAGCTTCGCGAGGCTGGCAAGGGCGCGCAGAGCTTCGAGGCCCAGGCCGCTCTGGTAGAACTCGGTCTTCACGGGAAGAAGCGGGCCGCCTTCGACCCATCCGTGACCGAAGCCGAAGTTCTGCGGAAAGTTCTGGGCGTCGTAGGTGGAACGCATGAACTGGTATGCCTTCCACAGGCTCTCCCACTTCTGGCGCGCAAACTCGACATCGCCGCTGCGGACGACGTAATCATTCGCGGCAATGATGTAGAGCGGCGTCGCGTCGGCGGAGGCATAGCCGTAGGGATAGTCCTTGAACCAGTTGACGAAGCTTGCGCCCTGGGAAATCTCGTGCGGGATCTTTCCATCGTCGCGCTGGAACTTGGAGATGAACTCGAGGGCGGTCCGAGTGGTGGCAAAGTCGCCAATCGAGTTGAGAGCGAACGAGGTCCAGAAGGAATCGCGCCCAAAGAACCACGCGAAGCCAGGACGCTGGCTTGTGCCCGAAGTGCGATATCCAGCAACCAGGCCCGTGCCGAGAGAGGGATTGGTGGCCAG
>PMCH01000231.1:0-1185 GCA_003154055.1 Acidobacteriaceae bacterium | reverse complement strand
GCATGGAATTTTCATCCGAGGATGAGTAGTTCGTCTGATAGGCGAGGCGCGGACTGGAGGCGGAGGGCGAGCCGGTGAAGGCGACGAACTTCTTTTGCTCCTCGCCAGAAACGAAGGCGTGCTGCGCTTCGTCCCAATAGAGAAATGTTCCGCCCATGGCGGCCGGCCACTCCAGTTGGAAGTCGGCGGTAAACGCAGCTTCGATTTCGATCGGTTGTTCGGTCTCGACGTCCAGCATGATGACGGCGCCGGGCTCATGCACCGGCACGAAGAAAGTTTCGCGCACGGAGAAATTGTCGCCCGCGTACACGAGGGTCGCGGATTCAGGCCGGACGACCAGCGTGCGGGCCAGGCTCTCGGCGGGCACAGCGCGGCCGTCCACGTGAAAGGTAAGGTGAAAGTTGCGAAAGATCTTCAGCGGGTACACCCAGGCTTCCATCTGCCCGCTCTCGTTTCCAAAAAGGCCGGCACGCATTCCGACCAGCGGAAGAAACTCCCAGGAGCGAACCGGCCGGGAAAGCTCGGGGTAGGGGGCGGAGCGTTCGGCGGCGAATGCGAGAAGCGTGAAGGACAGAAGAAGGAAGGTCAATATAATTCCGGCGAACACAGCGAACCTCGCAGGATCGCGAGAACCGCTCACTTGTTCAGCCACGTGGAAGCGCAATGGAATCTGCATTGGGGGTGAAATACCGGCGAAGTTGGCTTGCAAAGTCTTCCGCCACAAAATATAAGAATTCAAGGACGCAGTCCAGCACGAGCACGAATTCCCGGGTATTCCTTCTTGTCTTCTTCACGCCGCGAAGTCCTGAAGTCGCTGTGCCGATCCGCCGTGGTCTTGTCGCTCGAGAACGTTCTGGCGCTGGCGCGGCCGCTGTGGTCGCAATCCGCGCCCGCGGCGGCGGCTTCGATAGAACCGGTAAAGCCGGGAACTCCGCTCGGCGTGAATTTCGTGGACGTTGGGCGCGCGGCGGGGCTGAACGCCAAGACGATCTTTGGCGGCGAGCACAAGAACAAATATTTGCTGGAAACGACCGGCTGCGGCGTGGCCTTCTACGATTACGACAACGACGGCTGGCTCGACATTTTCCTGGTGAACGGAACCCGCCTCGAGGGATTTCCGGCCGGCCAGGAACCTTCCTCCCACCTCTTCAAGAACAATCGGGACGGCACCTTTACCGATGTGAC
>PMCH01000022.1 GCA_003154055.1 Acidobacteriaceae bacterium | reverse complement strand
CTCGACGTGAACCCGGCGCTGGTGGCGATGCTGGGATACGGCAGCAAGGAAGAACTCCTGAGTCTGCCGGCCGGGGCCTTGAATGTGAAAGCGGACGAGGAACCAGTCCTGGGGCGAGCCGGAAGCCAAAGCGGGAGCACTCGCACGCGCGAGATTCGACTCCGCAAGAAAGACGGCAAGGTGGCGACTTGCGTGGACACGTCCACCGGCGTTCTGGATGAAGGGCGGATTGTCCGTTACCAGGGCACGCTGGTGGACGTAACCGAGAAACGCGCCATGGAGCGGCAATTGCGGCACCAGGAGGAATTCCGGCGGCGCCTGCTGGAAAGCTTCCCTGACCTCATCCTGGTGATTGACCTGGAAGGGCGTTACACCTTCATCAGCACGCGGATCCGCGACCTTCTCGGCTACGGACCGGAGCAGTTATTGGGAAAGAAAATCGGGGAGGTGGAGGATACTTCCGCTGAACTCGTGACTCTCTATCACAGCGTCGCCATGAGCCAGCAGGCGCCCGCCGCTTCCGAGTATGGCGCGCGGCACCACGACGGCACCTGGCGCACCATGCGAGGCCGGGCGAGCCGTCTTCTCGACGCGGAAGGCAAACCGGCGGGCGTGATCATTTCCGTTCATGACATCACGGTGGAAAAAAGACTCGAGCAACAGATCATTCAGAGCGAACGCCTGGCCGCCATGGGCCAGATGATCGGAGGGTTCGCCCACGAGCTCAACAATCCGCTGACCAGCATCCTGGGGATGACTGAACTGGCCCAGGAAGGGGAAGCGAGCGAATCCACGCGCAAGCAGTTGGGCGTTCTGCATCAGCAGGCGCGGCGCGCGGCCGAGATTGTGCAAAACCTGATGTACTTCGCGCGGCCTCCCGCTCCCGGCCGGAGTGCGGTGAACCTCAGCGAACTCATTCAACGCACCCTGCACCTGCAAGCGTATCCCCTGCGCAAGAGCAACATCACGGTCGATTTTCTGCAGGAACCCACCCTCCCGGCAGTGACTGCTGATCCCAACCAGTTGATGCAAGTGTTCATGAACCTCATCCTCAATGCTGAGCAGGCCATTCGCCAGGCTCGGGACACAGGGTCCATCCGGATCCGGTTGGGAGCGCGTCCGGATTCGGTCTGGGTGACGTTTCAGGATGATGGCCCGGGTATCGCGGCCGACATCCTGCCCCACATTTTTGATCCTTTCTTCACCACCAAGCGGCCGGGCCGCGGAACGGGCCTGGGACTCAGCATTTGCAAAACCGTGCTTCGGGAGCACGGCGGAAATATCGAAGCGGCGGACGCTCCCGGCGGAGGCGCGGTATTCATCATCACACTGCCGGTAACGGCGGCGGCAGCGGCCAAGCCGGCCACGCAATAAGAACTGCGACGCTGCGGCGTCGTTGAAATCGTCGGCGAGAAGACGGTTTACGCCAGCCATGAGCCGTCTGCCTTCCAGCCATCCCGGCGCGGGCACGGGGAAGGATGCCCCTCCCTTCGGGCTATAATGACGCGCACCCATGGCCCTTACTTCTGGCACCAAACTCGGACCGTATGAAATCCAGTCTCCGCTGGGTGCGGGCGGCATGGGTGAGGTCTATCGGGCACGCGACACGCGGCTCGAGCGCGATGTCGCCATCAAGGTTCTTCCGGCTAATCTGGCTTCCGATCCCAACCTGCGCCAGCGGCTGGAGCGCGAAGCAAAAGCCATTTCCAAACTCTCGCACCCTCACATCTGCACGCTGCATGACATCGGCCATCAGGATGGTGTCGACTTCCTCGTCATGGAACTGGTGGAGGGTGAAACGCTGGAGCAGCGGCTGATGAAGGGCTCGCTCCCTCCCGACCAGACTCTGCGTTACGCAGCGCAAATTGCCGATGCGCTCGCCAAAGCCCACAAGCTGGGGATTGTCCACCGTGATCTCAAACCCTCGAATGTCATGCTCACCAAGACGGGGGCCAAGCTCATGGATTTCGGTTTAGCGAAAGATTCCGGCCCCGCACCCCTGGCAACCGCGCTGACCGAGATGACGATGGATCAGGCGAAACTGACGAGTCAGGGCACGATCGTCGGCACCTTCCAGTACATGGCGCCCGAGCAACTGGAAGGAAAAGAGATCGATGCGCGCGCCGACATTTTTGCGCTGGGCGAAGTAATCTACGAAATGGCGACGGGCAAGCCAGCGTTTGCGGGCAAGAGCCGGGCGAGTTTGATCGCCGCCATCCTGACGACCGAACCGCCGCCCATCTCCACGATCCAACCTCTCACGCCGCCAGCGCTGGAGCGAGTCGTCAAGAAATGCCTGGCGAAAGATCCTGATGAACGCTGGCAGAGTGCCAGTGACCTGGCAGCAGAACTGAAATGGATCGCCGAAAGCGGCTCGCAGGCGGGAGGTGTGGAGCGAGTGCCGTCCGGGCGCGCGCCGGGGCAGCGGGTGAGTTGGATATTGACGGCCGCATTCTTCCTGCTCGCATTGGCTGGCGGCACAGCCTGGTGGTCCACCAGCCACCGGCGACTGCCTGCAATGTATTTTCACGCGTCGGTTCCCTTCGCTGCGAACGATGTGACGCTGTCTCCCGACGGGCGCACGCTGGCCATGGTCGCCTATTCCCCGCCGGCGAACGATTACATGCTTTGGACGTACGAAGTCGGAAGCCGGCGGACGATTTCGTTGGAGGGTACACACGGGGCAAGCTATCCCTTCTGGTCTCCGGACGGAAAATCGATCGGGTTCTTTGCGGACGGAAAGCTCAAGAAAGTGGATGCATCGGGAGGACAGGTACAGGTGCTGTGCGATGCTCCCAACGGCCGCGGCGGCGCCTGGAATCGCGAGGGCACCATCATATTCTCCCCCGACGCACTGGGAGCCTTGTTCCGAGTGCCGTCTTCGGGAGGCTCTCCCGCGGAATTGACGAAAGTCGACACCGCACGCGCGGAGGTCGGTCATCGCTGGCCAGAGTTCCTGCCGGATGGAAAACACTTCCTTTACCTCGCTGCCAATTTCAGTGGAAGGCCAGGCATCAACGCAATCTTTGTCGGCGCACTGGATTCCGCGGAAAAACATTTTGTCGTGAGCGCCAGTTCCAATGCCTCCTATTCCGATCCCGGCTACCTGCTGTACATGCGCGACAAGACGCTGGTGGTGCAACCTTTCGACCTGCGGCACTTCGCGCTGAGTGGAGAGCCCCACACTTTGAGCGACGAGGTGTTGTATTTTCCGCAGGTCTACCGGGCCGCGTTCAGCGTCTCCGGCGGCGAGGTACTGGTCGCCCAGACCGGAAAGGGCGTGTACCTTTCGCAGCTGACGTGGTTTGACCGCAACGGAAAGACAGTGGGCACGATCAGTAAGCCTTCCTGGTACAACAATGTGCAACTTTCGCCTGACGGGCATAGGATCGCTACCGACCAGACCGACCAGGACGGGCGAAACATTGATGTCTGGGTCCAGGATCCGGCGCGTGATACCACCACCCGGTTAACCTTCGATCCTGCGTTGGATACGACGCCAGCCTGGAGCCCCGATGGCAAACAGCTGGTACTCAGCTCCAATCGCAGCCTCAACTTCCGCCTCTATCTGAAAAATTCGGACGGCTCCGGCGCCGAACAGGAGATCGCGGAAGCGGGCGGTAGCGCCTTCAATTCTCTGGACTGGTCGCGCGACGGCAAGTACATCCTGACCCGGCGCAGCCATGAATTGTGGTATCTCACCTTGCCGGAACGCGCTCTGAAGCCGCTGATCCAAGGGTGGGTAGTGAAGGGAGCACAGTTTTCTCCGGATGGCCGGTGGGTGGCATACGCATCCAATGAGTCGGGCAGCCTGGAAATTTATGTTGCTCCCTTCCCTGGTGGGAACGGGAAATGGCAGGTGTCGAGCGGGGGCGGGCAGGAACCCCGCTGGCGCAAGGACGGCAAGGAGTTGTTCTTTTTGTCGCGGGACTCAAAGATGATGGCGGTGCCGGTTTCGACAGGCGCGAGCTTTGCCTCTGGCTCCCCGGTGGCCCTGTTCCAAACCCACCGTCGGCAGCCCATCTCCTCGCAGGATTTTTACTCCTACGACGTGAGTGCCGACGGACAAAGATTCCTGATTGCCACGCAAGTGGACGAATCCGCAGCTGCACCGCTCACTGTCTTCCTCAACTGGACCTCGGCGATGGACAAATAAAGCCAGCCCATGCGAGCGATGCCTTTCGGTAAGTCTAGCGCTCGACCGCCATCGCCACCGCATTCCCACCGCCCAGGCACAGCGCGGCGATCCCGCGGTGCACGTCGCGGCGGATCATCTCGTAGATCAGCGTGACCAGCACGCGCGCACCGCTGGCGCCGATGGGGTGTCCCAGGGCCACGGCCCCTCCGTTCACGTTCACCCGGTTCATGTCGAGGCCGAGCTCGCGGATCACTCCCAGCGCTTGCACCGAGAAGGCCTCGTTCAGCTCGTAGAGATCGACGTCGTCCTTCTTCCAGCCCGTCTTCTGCCAGATCTTCTGCACGGCCCCGACCGGAGCCATCATGACCCACTTCGGCTCAACACCGCTGGTGGCTTGGGCCACGATGCGCACCATGGCAGCCGCGCCAAGCTCCTTCGCACGCTCGGCGCTGGTCACCACCAGTGCCGCCGCCCCATCGTTTACGCCCGGGGCATTGCCCGCCGTGACCGTGCCATCTTTCTTGAACGCCGGCTTCAGCGAACGCAGCACTTCGATGGTCGAGTCTTCGCGCGGGCCCTCGTCCTTGTCGAAAATCACAGCGGGCTGGCCTTTCTTTTTCGCGGGAGTCTCGACCGGCACGATCTGCGACTGGAAACGGCATTCTTTCTGGGCCGCGATGGCCTTGCGGTGCGAGTTCACCGCGAACTCGTCTTGCTCTTCGCGGGTAATGCCATACTTCTCGGCGACGTTCTCGCCGCTCAAGCCCATGTGGTAGTCGTTGTAGATGTCCCAGAGACCGTCGTGCACCATGGAGTCGACCACCTGCCCGTTGCCCAGGCGATATCCTTTGCGCGCGTTCGGCAAGAGATACGGTGCGTTCGTCATGGACTCCATGCCCCCGGCGACGACGATGGAACCGTTACCGGTCTCGATGGCCTGCGCGGCGAGCGCGACCGCTTTCAATCCCGAGCCGCAGACTTTGTTGATGGTCATCGCACCCACTTCGGGTGAGAGGCCGCCGAAGATGGCCGCCTGCCGCGCCGGATTCTGGCCAAGCCCCGCGGAGACCACGTTGCCCATGATGCACTCGTCCACCTGTCGCGGATCGAGATTCGCGCGCTTCACTGCTTCCCGCACGGCGATGGCGCCCAGTTGCGGAGCACTGAGGTCACTCAGGCTTCCCTGAAATTTTCCGATCGGGGTGCGGCATCCCGAAATAATCACGACATCATTCGAGCCAGCCATCCATGCGCTCCTTCACAACTCTTCACTTCTAAAACTGTCTCACATTATAGATGTCGGAAGACACCCCGCGGTTCCGCGCGGCTAGATAGCCGATCGCAGGCGAACGTCCGTTTGATTTTTCGATCGCGGGGCATGAAGGTCACAGCGGCGAGTGATTTTTTTCCTGACGGCTCGCGCGCGGTGACTTTGGTACATCGTTGCGCGCTCCACAAACAGTCATTTTTCTCTTGACTTCATTATGCGTTGACTCTTACATTCAATCAGTTGCAACATAAGACCGTTGCAAGATTCCATGACAAATGGAAAGGGAGAATAGAACCATGGCAACCAAAAAGAAAGCAAAGAAGAAAAGCAGCAA
>PMCH01000032.1 GCA_003154055.1 Acidobacteriaceae bacterium | reverse complement strand
CTCGACGTGAACCCGGCGCTGGTGGCAATGCTGGGATACGGCAGCAAGGAAGAACTCCTGAGTCTGCCGGCCGGGGCCTTGAATGTGAAGGCGGACGAGGAACCAGTCCTGGGGCGAGCCGGAAGCCAAAGCGGGAGCACTCGCACGCGCGAGATTCGACTCCGCAAGAAAGACGGCAAGGTGGCGACTTGCGTGGACACGTCCACCGGCGTTCTGGATGAAGGGCGGATTGTCCGTTACCAGGGCACGCTGGTGGACGTAACCGAGAAACGCGCCATGGAGCGGCAATTGCGGCACCAGGAGGAATTCCGGCGGCGCCTGCTGGAAAGCTTCCCTGACCTCATCCTGGTGATTGACCTGGAAGGGCGTTATACCTTCATCAGCCCGCGGATCCGCGACCTTCTCGGCTACGGGCCGGAGCAGTTATTGGGAAAGAAGATCGGGGAGGTGGAGGATACTTCCGCTGAACTCGTGACTCTCTATCACAGCGTCGCCATGAGCCAGCAGGCGCCCGCCGCTTCCGAGTATGGCGCGCGGCACCACGACGGCACCTGGCGCACCATGCGAGGCCGGGCGAGCCGTCTCCTCGATGCGGAAGGCAAACCGGCGGGCGTGATCATTTCCGTTCATGACATCACGGTGGAAAAAAGACTCGAGCAACAGATCATTCAGAGTGAACGCCTCGCCGCCATGGGCCAGATGATCGGAGGGTTCGCCCACGAGCTCAACAATCCACTGACCAGCATCCTCGGGATGACCGAACTGGCCCAGGAAGGGGAAGCGAGCGAGTCCACGCGCAAGCAGTTGGGCGTTCTGCATCAGCAGGCGCGGCGCGCGGCCGAGATTGTGCAAAACCTGATGTACTTCGCGCGGCCTCCCGCTCCCGGCCGGAGCGCGGTGAACCTCAGCGAACTCATTCAACGCACCCTGCACCTGCAAGCGTATCCGCTGCGCAAGAGCAACATCACGGTCGATTTTCTGCAGGAACCCACTCTCCCGGCAGTGACCGCTGATCCCAACCAGTTGATGCAAGTGTTCATGAACCTCATCCTCAATGCTGAGCAGGCCATTCGCCAGGCTCGGGACACAGGGTCCATCCGGATCCGGCTGGGAGCGCGTCCGGATTCGGTTTGGGTGACGTTTCAGGATGATGGCCCGGGCATCGCGGCCGACATCCTGCCCCACATTTTTGACCCCTTCTTCACCACCAAGCGGCCGGGCCGCGGAACGGGCCTGGGACTCAGCATTTGCAAAACCGTGCTTCGGGAGCACGGCGGAAATATCGAGGCGGCGGACGCTCCCGGCGGAGGCGCAGTATTCACCCTCACCCTGCCGGTGACGGCGGCGGCAGCGGCCACGCCGGCCACGCAATAAGAACTGCGACGCTGCGGCGCCGTTGAAATCGTCGGCAAGAAGACGGTTTACGCCAGCCATCAGCCGTCTGCCTTGCAGCGACCCCGGCGCGGTCCTGCGGAAGGATGCCCCTTCCTTCGGGCTATAATGACGCGCACCCATGGCCCTTACTTCTGGCACCAAACTCGGACCGTATGAAATCCAGTCTCCGCTGGGTGCGGGCGGCATGGGTGAGGTCTATCGGGCGCGCGACACGCGGCTCGAGCGCGATGTCGCCATCAAGGTTCTTCCGGCAAATCTATCTTCTGATCCCAACCTGCGCCAGCGGCTGGAGCGCGAAGCAAAAGCCATTTCCAGACTCTCGCACCCTCACATCTGCACGCTCCATGACATCGGCCATCAGGATGGCGTCGACTTCCTCGTCATGGAACTGGTGGAGGGTGAAACGCTGGAGCAGCGGCTGATTAAGGGCTCGCTGCCTCCCGACCAGACACTGCGTTACGCAGCGCAAATTGCCGATGCGCTCGCCAAAGCCCATAAGCTCGGGATTGTTCACCGTGATCTCAAACCCTCGAACGTCATGCTCACAAAGTCGGGTGCCAAGCTCATGGATTTCGGCCTGGCGAAAGAGTCGGGCCCGGCGCCCCTGGCCACCGCCCTCACCGAGATGACGATGGAGCAGGCGAAACTGACCAGTCAGGGCGCGATCGTCGGGACCTTCCAGTACATGGCGCCTGAGCAATTGGAAGGAAAAGAGATCGATGCGCGCGCCGACATTTTTGCGCTGGGCGAAGTGATCTACGAAATGGCGACCGGCAAATCCGCCTTCGCAGGCAAGAGCCGGGCGAGTTTGATCGCAGCTATCTTGACTACCGAACCACCACCCATCTCCACGATCCAACCGCTCACGCCGCCGGCGCTGGAGCGAGTCATTAGGAAATGCCTGGCGAAAGATCCCGATGAGCGATGGCAGAGTGCCAGCGACCTGGCAGCAGAATTGAAATGGATCGCCGAAGGTGGCTCGCAGGCGGGAGGTGTGGAGCGAGTGCCGTCCGGGCGCGCGCCGGGGCAGCGGGTGAGTTGGATATTGACGGCCGCATTCTTCCTGCTCGCATTGGCCGGCGGCGCAGCCTGGTGGTCCACCAGCCACCGGCGGCTGCCTGCAATGTATTTTCACGCGTCGGTGCCGTTCGCCGCGAACGACGTGACGCTGTCTCCCGACGGGCGCACGCTGGCCATGGTCGCCTATTCCGCGCCGGCGAACGATTACATGCTTTGGACGTACGAAGTCGGAAGCCGGCGGACGGCTTCGTTGGAGGGTACACATGGGGCGAACTACCCCTTCTGGTCTCCGGACGGAAGATCGATCGGGTTCTTTGCTGACGGAAAGCTCAAGAAAGTGGATGTGTCGGGAGGACAGGTGCAGGTGCTGTGCGATGCCCCCAACGGCCGCGGCGGCGCTTGGAATCGCGAGGGCACGATCATATTCTCCCCCGACGCACTGGGAGCCTTGTTCCGAGTGCCGTCTTCGGGAGGCTCTCCCGCGGAATTGACGAAGGTCGACACCGCACGCGCGGAGGTAGGTCATCGCTGGCCAGAGTTCCTGCCGGATGGAAAACACTTTCTTTACCTCGCTGCCAATTTCAGTGGAAGGCCAGGCATCAACGCAGTTTTTGTGGGTTCCCTGGATTCCACGGAAAAACATTTTGTCGTGAGCGCCAGTTCCAATGCCTCCTATTCCGATCCCGGTTACTTGCTGTACATGCGCGACAAGACACTGGTGGTGCAACCTTTCGACCTGCGGCACTTCGCGCTGAGTGGAGAGCCCCACACTCTGAGCGACGAGGTGTTGTATTTTCCGCAGGTCTACCGGGCCGCGTTCAGTGTCTCCGGCGGCGAGGTACTGGTCGCGCAGACGGGAAAAGGCGTATACCTTTCGCAGTTGACGTGGTTTGACCGCAACGGGAAGACGCTGGGCTTGAGTGGCAAGCCTTCCTGGTACAACAATGTGCAACTATCGCCCGACGGGCATAGGATCGCTACCGACCAGACCGACCAGGACGGCCGAAACATTGATGTCTGGGTCCAGGATCCGGCGCATGACACAACCACGCGGCTGACCTTTGATCCTGCGTTGGATACGACGCCAGCCTGGAGCCCCGACGGCAAACAGTTGGTACTCAGCTCCAATCGCAGCCTCAACTTCCGCCTTTATCTGAAAAATGCGGACGGCTCCGGTGCGGAAGAAGAGATCGCGGAAGCGGGCGGTAGCGCCTTCAATTCTCTGGACTGGTCGCGCGACGGCAAATACATCCTGACCCGGCGCAGCAATGAATTGTGGTATCTCACCTTGCCGGAACGCGCTCTGAAGCCGCTGATTCAGGGGTGGGTAGTGAAGGGAGCACAATTTTCTCCGGATGGCCGGTGGGTGGCCTACGCATCCAATGAGTCGGGCAGCATGGAAGTTTATGTTGCTCCCTTCCCTGGCGGGAACGGGAAATGGCAGGTATCGAGTGGAGGCGGGCAGGAACCTCGCTGGCGCAAGGACGGCAAGGAGTTGTTCTTTCTGTCCCGCGACTCAAAAATGATGGCGGTGCCGGTTTCGACTGGCGCGAGCTTTGCCTCTGGCTCACCCGTGGCCCTGTTCCAAACCCACCGCCGGCAGCCGATCTCCTCGCAGGACGTTTACTCCTACGATGTGAGTGCCGACGGACAAAGATTCCTCATTGCCACGCAGGTGGACGAATCCTCGGTTGCACCGCTCTCCGTCTTCCTCAACTGGACCTCGGCGATGGACAAATAAAGCCAGCCCATGCGGGCGACGTTGTTCGGCCCGTCTATCGTTCGACCGCCATCGCCACCGCATTCCCACCGCCCAGGCATAGCGCAGCGATCCCGCGGTGCACGTCGCGGCGGATCATCTCGTAGATCAGCGTGACCAGCACGCGCGCACCGCTGGCGCCGATGGGATGTCCGAGGGCCACCGCGCCGCCATTCACGTTCACCCGGTTCATGTCGAGGCCGAGCTCGCGGCATACTCCCAGCGCTTGCACCGAGAAGGCCTCATTCAGTTCGTAGAGATCGACGTCGTCCTTCTTCCAGCCGGTCTTCTGCCAGATCTTCTGTACGGCCCCAACCGGAGCCATCATCACCCATTTCGGCTCAACACCGCTGGTGGCCTGGGCAACGATGCGCACCATGGGAGCCGCACCCAGTTCCTTCGCGCGTTCGGCGCTGGTCACGACCAGTGCTGCCGCGCCATCGTTGACTCCCGGAGCATTGCCCGCGGTGACCGTGCCATCTTTCTTGAACGCTGGCTTCAGCGAACGCAGGACTTCGATAGTGGTGTCCTCGCGCGGGCCTTCGTCCTTGTCGAAAATCACGGCGGGCTGGCCTTTCTTCTTTGCCGGAATTTCCACGGGAACGATCTGGGACTTGAAGCGGCCTTCTTTCTGGGCGGCGATCGCTTTGCGGTGCGAGTTCACCGCGAACTCGTCCTGCTCTTCGCGGGTGATGCCATATTTCTCCGCGACGTTTTCACCGGTCAAGCCCATGTGGTAGTCGTTGTAGATGTCCCACAGGCCGTCATGCACCATGGAGTCGACCACCTGCCCGTTGCCCAGGCGATATCCCTTGCGCGCGTTGGGCAGCAGGTACGGTGCATTCGTCATGGACTCCATGCCCCCGGCGACGACGATGGAACCGTTACCGGTCTGGATGGCCTGCGCGGCAAGCGCGACCGCTTTCAATCCCGAGCCGCAGACTTTGTTGATGGTCATCGCACCCACTTCGGGTGAGAGGCCGCCGAAGATGGCCGCCTGCCGCGCCGGATTCTGGCCAAGCCCCGCGGAGACCACGTTGCCCATGATGCACTCGTCCACCTGTCGCGGATCGAGATTCGCGCGCTTCACTGCTTCCCGCACGGCGATGGCGCCCAGTTGCGGAGCGCCTAAATCACGCAGGCTTCCCTGAAATTTTCCGATCGGGGTGCGGCATCCGGAAATGATCACGACATCATTCGAGCCAGCCATTCATGCGCTCCTTCAGAACTCTTCACCTCTAAAACCGTCTCACATTATAGATGTCGGAAGACGCCGCGCGGTTCCGCGCAGCCATTTTGCCGATCGCTGGCGGGCGTCCGTTTGTTTTTTCGATCGTGGGGCGTGAAGGTCAAGGCGGCGAGTGATTTTTTTCCTGACGGCTTGCGCGCGGTGACTTTGGTACAGCGTTGCGCGCTCGACAAACAGTCATTTTTCTCTTGACTTCATTATGCGTTGACTCTTACATTCAATCAGTTGCAACATAAGACCGTTGCAAGATTCCATGACAAATGGAAAGGGAGAATAGAACCATGGCAACCAAAAAGAAAGCAAAGAAGAAAAGCAGCAA
>PMCH01000100.1 GCA_003154055.1 Acidobacteriaceae bacterium | reverse complement strand
CCAGATCCTAAGTCTGGTGCGTCTGCCAATTCCGCCACTCTCGCAATAAGCAAATCACTCCCAGTATTGTAAACGCGTCTTATCTGTGTGCACTCTGCTACTTTTTTCGCAGCGTGAAGAGCACGAAGCTGTACTCCAGCCCAAACGGAGCCCACCGAATGGGCCTCTCTTCGCATTCCAGGTCGATATCGCTGGTCAGCTCGAACCCGGTGTCTTTTGCCAGGGTCAATGCGGCCTGAATTTCTGGCTTCGAAAAGATCTTGATCGGGCACCCGTGGGCAACCTGTCCGCGGGTGTCTACGGGAGTGGGATAGTAGTCGGTGGAGGTGATCAGCAAGCCGCCCTGCTTCAGAACTCGATGCATTTCCTGGAAGTAGCCGTTCAGTGGGACACCATGCTCGATGACACTCATGCAGGCAACCGCGTCGAAGTAGCCGTCCGGGAACTGCATGCGGGTGATGTCGCCGGGCAGGTAACGAATGGGGCCACGACGCGCGACGTCCGTGAAGCTGAGATTGATCCCGTAGAGATCGCGGTAGCCATAGAGAAACAGAGCGGGCAGGACGTTGCTGTAGTATTCCGCCCCGGCGTCGAGAATGCGCGCTGACGTGCCCGTGTGGGCCAGAATCGTGGAAACCGCCGCGAGGTGATCCCAGTTCTTCTCGTCTCCGCGGTGGAGTGGGACGTGGAGCCTGCGAGCGTTCTGGAATGCTTCCTGCCACTCGGATCGGGTCTTTAGCGTTGCGTTTTGTATGTGCGGTCCGGGACTTTCGGTCAGCCTGCCAGCCCCGAACTGCAATTTGAGATAGAGGCGGTAGGCTGCTTCGGGGCGGAGAGCGATGCTCTTGATCCGGCGGAAGAAGCGCCTCGATCGGGGAATCCCGGGAACCGATTCTTGCGGCAAGGGGAAGGTTTCAGTCACGAAACAATGTAGCGGCTGCCAGATTGCATAAGCAACCTCCCCTAGGAGAGATACCGAATCGTCTTTTCGATCAAGTCCGCGGTCCCTTGATACGGATCGCCGGGGCTATCGAACTCCATCGAGCAATATCCCATGTAGGCGTGCTGGTTGAGGAATCCGAAGGTCTTTGCCATGTCCACGTGAACCAGTTTGCCGTCCTGGGCCGCTTCAAATTCCTTCACGTGGCAAATGTTGTAGGCGCTTTCGAACATTGCATTCACGCCGCTGTAAGCATGTTCTTCTTTCCCCGTTGCCAGGGTGTTGGCGAAGTCGGGAAGGGCATGCAGCCACGGGCTCTTCACCTTCTCAATCACCTTGAGCAGGAAGAACGGGTCTTCGCTGACGGGATTGTCGTTCTCGAGATTCACGATCACATTCTTTGCGGACGTGTATTCGACCACCCGCAGCAGGCTGTCGGCGGCACGCTCCACGCTGGGTTCCGAGTCACCCGCCGCAGGAAGGTTGGTGCGAATGCTCGGTGAACCGACGGCCGCCGCCACATCCGCCCATTGCTTGCTGAAAGCAATCGCTTTCTCGCGTTCGCCGCGATCGGCTGCATACGGGCTGTGCTCGCCATCCACCGCGATATTGACGATCATCGCCCGCGCCGCTTCGACCGCCGTTCGCAGTTGTGACAGATACTTCGGGTCGGTGGAGGGAAAGTGCCCAGTCCAGAGCTCGACCTTGTTGATCTTGAAGCGGGAGAAGACGTGTGCGGCGAAGTCTTGGAGTTCGATTGTGTGATCCGCGGCCTTTGAGCTCCTCTCCGGATCCACGATGAACTCTCGGAAGGGATAGGAGGCGACGGAAATCCGCTCCCGAGGCTGGCTGGGGAATTGCAGGGTTGGACCGGAACCTGCGGCTCCAGCGATCGCGCCGGACGGACGCAGAAATGCGCATGCGGCTGTGGTGGCCGACTGCGCCAGGAATCGCCTTCGTGTAATCGAGCGCATCGCGAGCAGTCTAGCAGACCCGCGGGCTGAGGCGGGGACTCAGCCCCCGGACCGAACTGAATCGCTATTCCCGATCGAACCGCACCCGCACAAAAGGCAATTCTGGTAACGTATCTAGCACCTGGGGCATCTCAGTTATCTCATGGCTTCGAAGCGACGCGTCGTGATTACCGGCATGGGTGCAGTCAGCCCGAATGGCATCGGCCGCAAGGCCTTTACGGAAGCTGCGCTCGCAGGCCGGAGCGGCGTACGCCGGATTTCGCGCTTTGACGCCAGCCAACTCTCCGTTCAGATCGCGGGCGAGATCCCCGACTTCGACGAACTTGCTTGGGTAGACAAGAAAGAGCGCAGGCAAGTTTCACGCGTCCTGCCGCTCGCCATCGCGGCCGCCAGCGAAGCCTTCAGCGACGCAGGAATCGATCCCGCTAAACTCCCGCTCGCCGAACTACGCCGTTTTGGCGTGATCATCGGCTCTGGGGGCGGGTCGCAGGATTTCACCGAGCAGCAATACGACCTCTTCTTCCACGACAAGCATCGGCAGATGAGCGTTCACTGCGTGCCCACGACAGTCATGGGCACGCTTTCGAGCGACCTGAGTATCCGTTTCGGGTTGCGTGGTTCGAGCCATGTAGTGACCACGGGGTGCACCTCGTCCACGGACGCGCTCTCCTACGCCATGCGGCAAATCCAGACGGGCCGCGCCGACCTTATTCTCAGTGGCGGCGCCGATTCGCCGATCGCGCTTGGCATCGTGAAGGGCTTCCTCCTGATGAAGATCCTGACCACCGCATGGAACGACGCGCCCCAAAAAGGCTCGCGCCCATTTTCGGTGGATCGCGACGGCTTTGTGCTGGCCGAGGGTTCTTGGATGTTTGTGCTCGAGGAATACGAGCACGCGAAAGCACGCGGCGCTCAAATGCTGGCGGAGATTGTGGGATACGGCTCCACTTGCGAGGCATTTCATCGCGTCCGCTTGCAGGAGTGCGGAGAGGAACCGGCGCGGGCGATCGGACTCGCGATGAAGGAAGCGGGCGTCGGGCCGCAGGACATTCACTACGTCAACCTGCACGGGACTTCCACCCAGCTCAACGACCGGATCGAAACGCGCGCGTTGAAACTGGCGCTGGGGGAAGAGCGGGCGCATCAAGTCCCGATGTCGGCCCTGAAATCGCAGATCGGACACCCGCAGGGGGCATGCGGCGCTGCTGGAGTTGCCGCGACGATCATCGCCATGCAAACCGGCCAAATCCCGCCCACGCTGAATCTGGAAACTCCCGACCCGGTTTGCGACCTTGACTATGTCCCCCAACCCGGCCGCAAAGCCGAGGTTGAGCATGCCATCGCAAACTGCATCGCGTTTGGGAGCAAGAACTCGGCATTAGTTTTGCGGCGAATCGCGTAGCTGGAACGGCTTTCTCGC
>PMCH01000064.1 GCA_003154055.1 Acidobacteriaceae bacterium | reverse complement strand
TCGGAGATCAGAAATGTGGCCGCGCGTGAGTGGTCGGCAATCACACGCAGAGACGCTGCCGACTTTGATCCTGTCGAACTTTGCTCGGCCTGGACGGGTCGGAGACCCGTCCCTACACATTCTGGGGCGCTGCCGGCTGCCGAGCTTTGCTCGGCTGGGCGGACGGGGGCGTCCGCCCCTACGTGGGCATCGCCACTGCTTGCGTAGGGGCGGGTGCGCTCACCCGCCCGGCCGGGTCGAAGACCCGGCTCCGCATGTGTCTCCGTCAATTCCGCTGCGCGCTTGATCAGCGGTGTGAACAGGTCTGTTTCATAATTCGAGATCACGCCTTGCAACACGGACGCGAGCCGCTCCAAGCCTGCGCCGGTATCAATCGACGGCTTAGGCAGCGGCGTTAGCTTGCCGCTTGCGTCGCGGTCGAACTGCATAAACACCAAATTCCACAACTCGACATACCGCCCGCAGTCGCAGCCAAAAGTGCAGTCGGTGTGGCCCTGATCGGAGGCCTTCACGCCCATGTCGTAGTGGATTTCGCTGCACGGGCCGCAGGGGCCGGTGTCGCCCATTTGCCAGAAGTTGTCTTTGGAACCGAACGCGAAAATACGGTCTTTTGGGACACCCTGGCCTAGCCACAAATCGTAGGCGTCGGAATCGCGCGCCACGCCGTTCTCGCCTTTGAAGATGGTCACATACAGCTTGTCTTTCGCAATCCCGAACCACTTGTCCGACGTGATCAGTTCCCACGCGTAGGCGATGGCGTCTTTTTTGAAATAGTCGCCGAAGGAGAAGTTTCCCAGCATCTCGAAAAACGTGTGGTGGCGGTTGGTGAAGCCGACGTTTTCGAGGTCGTTGTGCTTGCCGCCGGCGCGCACGCATTTCTGCGATGTGGTCGCCTTGTTGTAGTCGCGCTTTTCCAGGCCGAGGAAGACGTCCTTGAACTGGTTCATCCCGGCGTTGGTGAAGAGCAGCGTGGGGTCGTTCGCCGGGACTAGCGACGACGAGTGGACCTCGCGGTGTCCCTTTTCGATGAAGAAGTCGAGGAACTTGCGGCGGATTTGTGAGCCTGTGAGCATGAAACTTTGATTTTAAATGATTCTTGTGCGCGGCAAGTTCCCAGTTCCCGGTTCTCAGTTCTCAGAGAAACCTCACGGCGTTTGACTGAGAACTGAGAACCGGGAACTGAGAACTCAATTTATGGTTATTATTTGACGTTTGACTTTCTGCGCAGTACTTAACGGGGGTGGATGAAATGGCTTGCAATCCAGAAATCCTGAGACAAGTTCCGCTCTTTGCGTTGCTCGACGACGAAGAAACGGCCGTGCTGGCTGGGCAGGTCGAAGTCAAGCAATTCGCCGCCCGGCAACGTATTTACAAGATGGGCGATCCGGGCGGACGCGCCTATGTTGTCGTCTCGGGCATGGTCCGGGTGACTACCGTCGACGAGGACCACCAGGAAGTCGTGGTCGATGAGCCTTCGCAGGGAGAGTTCTTCGGCTTTGCTTCCATGCTGGAGGAAACCATTCATCAGTCGGGTGCGATCGCCCTTCAGGAGACGGTCTGCATCGAGGTGGACCGCCACGACATTGCGATCCTGCTGCAACGCAAGCCCATGGCCGGAATGGATATGCTGGCGGTGCTGGGACGCCAGTTTCACGCCTCACAGAAACTGGTGCGGGTGCGCGCGGCGCGCAATCCGAACGAGGTCATCGAGGAAGAGGAGACGCTCGGCGAACGCATTGCCGACCACGTTGCCAGTTTCGGCGGCTCGTGGACTTTTATTACTTCGTTTGGGGTTGTACTGATTTCTTATACGGCTCTTAATGTCGCGCTCGGCCACAAGTCGTGGGACCCGTATCCCTTTATTCTGTTGAACCTCTTTCTCTCCATGCTGGCCGCGATCCAGGCGCCGATCATCATGATGAGCCAGAACCGGCAGGACAAGAAAGACAGACTGCGCGGCGAGCTGGACTACGAAGTCAACCGCCGCGCCGAGACTGAGATCCAGGGCCTGGCCCACAAGATCAACCTGATCGGCGACAAGATCGGCGACGTCGAGGACCTGCTTCGCAACCAGGCGCCGGAGCGAACGTCCTAAGTAGTGCGCCGGACTATTTCTTCACTTCGTCGGCGGTCTGCTCGGCGCCTTTTTTCACGGCGTGGCCGGTTTTCTTAACGCCTTTCTTGATTCCGTGGCCGGTCTTCTTGGCCGCGTCTTCGGTGGCATCTTCGGTTTTGTCAGCGGCTTTGGCAGTGGCGTCGCCGGTCTTCACGGCTGCTTTCTTGGTGGCGTGCCCCGTCTTCTTGGCAGCGGTTTCCGTGGCATCTTCGGTCTTGTCAGCGGCTTTGGCAGTGGCGTCGCCGGTCTTCACGGCGGCCTTCTTGGTTCCGTGCGCCGCTTTCTTGACGACCTTCTTGGTTTCGTGGCCGGTGTCATCGGCCGCTTTCTTGACGTCGGAAGCTGCATCCTGACCGTAGGCAAAAGCTGCAACGGCCAGCAGCGCTGCCGCCACGAATAGTTTTCGTATCATGGTTCCTCCAAAACTGAGTTGTGGGATGGATTGAGAGTAAGAGTATGAGCGATTGGTGCGGCAAGGGCAAGGTCAACGTTCATCTCAACCTTCAGCTGGCCTCTTCGGAAGCTTCGCCTTCGAGCGCGGTCAAAGTCTCGTCGTCCACATCCCACTT
>PMCH01000278.1 GCA_003154055.1 Acidobacteriaceae bacterium | reverse complement strand
ATTTCGAGGCGTGGCCGAGGGGATCATTCTCGATCGCCTTCAGGGCAAAGACGGGTTCGGCTACGATCCGATGTTTTTCTTTGAAGCAATTCAAAAAACGTTCGCGGAATTGACTCCCGAAGAAAAATCACGCTACAGCCACCGTGGTGTTGCCTTCCGGGAATTCCTGCAGTGGATGGACAGCGCACAGCAACCGGGCTAGCCGGTCCAGTTCCATCTCCTGCAACTGCTTTCTTGACTCTCCACTCCACCAGCCAACATAATGATTGGTTCGCTGGTTACACCCGAATTCATAAGGAGCGGTTCTGTGGCTTCAACGGCCCACCCCGTAGCTCCGCGAATCAAGCCAGGCGTCGCACCGCTGCGTGCAGGCGAAGGCACTTCGTTCCTGCTACGTAGACTGCACTCAATCAGCGGCATCGTGCCCATCGGCCTGTTTCTGCTTGAACACTTCATTTCGAACGCCGAGGCTTTCAAGGGCGCGGACGCTTACGGCGCCCAAGTCAAGTTTCTGAATAGCCTGCCCTTCGTCGTGGGTCTGGAGCTGTTCGGCATCTGGATCCCGATCCTCTACCACGCCCTGTATGGCGTCTACATCTGGTGGCGCGGGGAGACCAACGTCGGCGATTATCCCTGGACCGGCAACTGGCTTTATACGGCCCAGCGCTGGACCGGCATTGTTGCCTTCATCTACATCGCCCAGCACACGTACTACCTGCGCTTCACTGGCATACACCTGCCGACGAATCCCGCCGCGGCGTTCTCCAAGGTCCAGGGAGAATTCCAGAATCCGTGGATGATCGCTTTTTACGCAGTGGGAATCATCGCGGCGTCCTGGCACTTTTCTTATGGGCTGTGGCTGTTTGCCGCCAAGTGGGGGATTACCACCGGCGAGAAGGCGCGCCGCCGTTTTGGCTATGTCTGCCTTGCTCTTGCGCTGGGGCTGGTCTCGATCGGCGCCGCCAGCATGTACGGCTTCCTGAAGACACCGTACCATCCGTGGGAACCAGACACGGCTTCACACAACATCGTAATGCGTTAGCGGTTATGGAATAACGTTCGGGCCTGGCCCGGATCGAACTGATAAAGATCGGACTCATACAGCATGGCAGCAACTCCGAAGATCATCGTGGTGGGCGGCGGGCTGGCGGGATTGGCGGCCGTCATCAAGATCGCCGAAATGGGCGGCGAAGTGGACCTGTTCTCGATCGTCCCCGTGAAGCGCTCCCACTCGGTCTGCGCGCAAGGCGGAATCAACGCGGCCAAGAACCTGAAGGGCGAGGGCGACTCGACCTGGATCCATTTCGACGACACGATCTACGGCGGCGACTTCCTCGCCAACCAGCCTCCGGTCAAGGCCATGTGCGAGGCCGCGCCCGGCATCATTGACCTGCTCGACCGCATGGGCGTGCCTTTTAACCGCACTCCCGAAGGTCTGCTGGACTTCCGCCGTTTCGGCGGCACCTTGTACAACCGCACCGCCTTTGCAGGCGCAACCACCGGACAGCAGCTTCTTTACGCGCTCGACGAGCAGGTGCGCCGCTACGAATCGGAAGGCAAGGTCAAGAAGTACGAGCACTGGGAGTTTTTGTCTGCCGTGCTCGACGGAACCCGCACCTGCCGCGGCATTTGCGCAATGGATTTGCGCACGATGGAAGTCCGCACCTTCCCCGCCGACGCCATCATTGTTGCCACGGGAGGCTGTGGCGCCATCTTCGGCAAGTCCACGAATTCGGTGGTGTGCACGGGATCGGCGCAGTCCGCGCTCTACCAGCAGGGCGCTTACTACGCGAACGGCGAATTCATCCAGGTGCATCCCACCTGCATTCCTGGCGAAGACAAGCTGCGCCTGATGTCGGAATCGGCGCGCGGCGAAGGCGGACGCGTCTGGGTTCCAAAGACTCAGGGCGACGAACGCGACCCCAAGAGCATTCCGGAGAGCGAGCGCTGGTACTTCCTCGAAGAGTGGTATCCGAAATACGGCAACCTCGTCCCGCGCGACGTGGCCACGCGCGCGATTTTCAAAGTCGTGTACGAACACAACCTCGGCATCGACGGCAAGCCGATGGTTTACCTCGACCTCACGCACATCGACCGCAAGACTCTCGACCGCAAGCTGGAAGGCATCCTCGAAATTTATGAGAAGTTTGTGGGCGACGATCCGCGCGACACGCCCATGAAGATTTTCCCCGGCATGCACTACACCATGGGCGGGCTGTGGGTGGATTACAAGCAGTCCACCAACATCCCCGGCATCTTCGCGGCGGGCGAGGCCGAATACCAGTACCACGGCGCCAACCGACTGGGAGCAAACTCGCTGGTGTCGTGCATCTACGGAGGCTTTGTCTCTGGCCCGGCGGCCGTGCAGTATGCAAAGAGTTTGCAAGCTGCGCCCGGAAACGGGCACTTCGACGCCGAACGCAAGCGCCAGCAGGACATCAACAATGGGCTGATGAAAGCCGACGGCAGCGAGAATCCGTTCCTCATCTGGCGCGAACTGGGCGCGCTGATGACGGAGAACTGCACCGTCATCCGCTACAGCAAGAAGTGCGAGGCAGCGGACGCCAAAGTAGTTGACCTGCTGAATCGTTTCCAGAAAATCAATCTGAGTGACCGGACGCAGTGGGCCAACACGACCGTGGCCTTCGCCCGCCAGTTGTATAACATGCTGCAACTGTCGCGCGTGATCGCACAGGGTGCCGCCATGCGCGACGAGTCGCGCGGGTCACACTACAAACCGGATTTCCCCGATCGCGACGACAAGAACTGGATGAAGACGACGAAGGCGATGTTCGCGCCGGATGCCGACGAGCCCAAGTTTGAATTTGAGCCGGTGGATGCGTCGCTGATTCCGCCACGGCCGAGGAAGTATTGAAGGCAGTCGACGTGAGGTCTAATACGGGATGAAGAAACGTAGGTGGACTGGAGGAACAATAAGCACCTTGGCGTTGGGCTATTCCCTCTATGTCGCTTACCAAGGTTGGGGAGTCAGAGTTCCTCCCACTGGCCCGTGGCCTTACGTCAAAGTGAAACAGCTTGTTTTTATTGTGCTGTGGACCCTGCTCCCTCCAATCTGGTTTTGGTTCGAGTATTTCTTTGATTACTTAAGGAAATGGGAGCCGGGGCACGAACCACCACCCGATTTCGACGTCTTTAAGTATGGCCAGGATGTGTCCTTAAGGGTATGGCTCGCAGCGTCGTCTGTTCTCCTGGTGCTCTATTTTGGCAAAGATATCAAGTTAGGCTAAAAGCTAATGGCTAACGACAAAACCGTCATCATCAAGATCAAACGCCAGCTTACCCCCGATGCCAAGCCGGTCTGGGAGGAGTTCGAGATTCCCTACAAGCCGAACATGAACGTCACTTCGGCCCTGATGGAGATCGCGGCAAACCCCGTGACCCGGGACGGCAAGCAGACCACGCCCGTCACTTACGATTCGAACTGCCTCGAAGAAATCTGCGGCTCCTGCGCCATGCTGATCAACGGCAAGGCACGGATGGCTTGCTCTGCCCTGCTCGACAAACTCGACCAGCCCATCAAACTCGAGCCCTTCTCGAAATTTCCGATCGTCCGCGATTTGTCGGTTGACCGCAGCGTGCTATTCGAGAACCTGAAGAAAGTGAAAGCCTGGGTACCGGTGGACGGCAGCTACGACCTCGGCCCCGGCCCACGCATGACCATGGAGGAGCAGGAGGAAGCCTATCCGCTTTCGAACTGTATCTCCTGCTGCTGTTGCATGGAAGCCTGCCCGCAATTCAACGAGTCCACCGGATTCGTCGGCGCCGCCACCATCTCGCAAGTGCGGCTTTTCAACACCCATCCCACGGGCGCAGCGCTGAAGCGCGAGCGGCTGTCGGCGCTGATGGGGGACGGCGGCATCCAGGAATGCGGCTACGCCCAGAATTGCGTGGAGATCTGCCCCAAGGAGATCCCGCTGACCAAGTCGATCTCTGAGGTTGGTGGGCAGGTGATGAGGCAGGCCGTCGGAGATTTGTTCAAGAAGTAAGCTCTCAGCTCTCGGCTGTCAGCTCTCGTCGCCGACATTTCGGTGCAGCGCTGCTATTGTTCGTAGGTCACCCGGTCTGAAAGACCAATTCTCGGAAACACTTCGTGAAGACACTCGCCAATCCCCAAGACCGTCAGCAGATCCTTGATCGCATCAAGTCTCTCCGTCCCGACAATCGCGCCCGGTGGGGGAAGATGTCTTGTCACCAGATGGTGTGTCATCTTGCCGATTGTTTCCGGCTCACGTCGGGCGAAAGAGCGGCCACATCAGTCGACACTCTCCTAACGCGAACGGTCTTTAAGTGGATCGCCTTGGACGTGCCGATCCCGTGGCCTCATGGCTACAAAACACGCCCTGAGTTCGATCAGGAGATCGGCGGCACTGCCCCGCGGGTATTTGAGAACGACCTTCAGGACCTGCAAACGCTCTTCGGCAGGTTCATGGAAGCGGGTCCAAAATTGGCCTGGAAACACCCCTCGTTCGGCCCCATGTCGCAGCGGGATAGCATGCGCTGGGCCTACCTTCACATTGACCACCACTTGCGCCAATTTGGCGCGTAGAGCGGTCTGGGGCGTTTTCTGGCCACTGGCAACCGGTGCTGGCCACTATTTCCGCGGTAACCATTACTGGTAACTCTCCTTCGTAATAGCCTTTAGACAGATTGCTTTACACAATCTTTAAGGTTTCGGGTTAGAATAGCCGATCTTCTGGAATATGGGACCGTTTCCCGAGCCAGGAGCTTCCCTCATGACCCAAGGGCTGAAAAGCTGCAATCGGCTGCTCGCGATCGTCTTTGCGCTGTTGATCGCGCACTCGACCGCGTTCGGCCTGCACAGCACGGAGCCCGTCCGTACGACCGCGCATCGCTCGCGCCGCTCTTCTCATCATCGTCTCCGTATCCGCTGGAACCCGTTGTTCCGGCCTTCGCATGATTCCCTGCTGCGCCAGAATGCGGAAGTCGACCGGCTCGATTTGCCGCGCATCGCCGACGACGCGGAACTGGAACAACTCAAGGCTGCGAACGCGTTGGTTCCGATCCGCGAGAGTGAGACCCTGAAAATCGAACACCGCCTGGATCCCAACCGGCGCTACTGCCGTCCGTGGACTCGAGATTTCGTCGAGGATCTAAGCCAGGCCTACTACCGGAAGTTTCATGCTCAGATCCAGCTCAATTCCGCCGTGCGCACCGTGAAGGTGCAGAAGAAACTTCGCCGCCATAATCGGAACGCGGCCCCTGCGGAAGGCGATACTGCGTCCTCGCATCTGGCCGGCATTACGGTAGACCTGCAGCGCCGCGGCATGACCAAGCAGCAAGTCCACTATGTCGAAGGCTACCTGTTCTACCTGCGCGAACTTGGCCTGGTGGAACCGGAAGAAGAGCGCCGGCACTGGTGCTTCCATGTGATGGTCTCCGACCGCTACAGCGACTGGCGCCAGAGCCAGACTCTGTTCCCGGTCCCGCCGTCCGCACCGGAAACCGAGATCGCCACCGGCGGCTCGAACTAAGCGCCCTCTCGACACGTCTCCGCAATGATCATTCTGATGGCAGGCCTTCCCGGAAGCGGGAAAACCACTCTCGCCCGCGAACTGGCCCGGCTGACCGGTGGCTGCGTTCTCGGCAAGGACCAGATTCGCGCCGCCCTGTTTTCCCCCGAAGATATCGAATACTCGACGGCACAGGATGACTTCTGCATGGAAGTCATGCTCGAAGCGGCGCGTTTCCTCCTCAAAAAAGAACCTGCGCGCAAGATATTCCTCGACGGGCGAACGTTTTCCCGCCGCTACCAGATTGACCGGGTTCTCGCGTTCGCGGCTGAACTTACCCAGCCCTGGGCGATTCTGGAATGTGTCTGCTCGGACGAATCGGCTCGGCACCGGCTCGAGGTCGCGCCCGACCCGTCCCATCCCGCGGGAAACCGTACTTTCGCGCTCTATCGCGAGGTGAAATCGCGCTTTGAGCCCATCCCCGATCCAAAGACTGTCATCTCCACCGACGAAGGGCTGGAGCAGTGCGTTCGGCGGGCAATGGCTGGCCTGTAGCCGCGTTTGGCACGAGCAAAACCGGCGCCGTCATATAGAATCTTTGTTCACCATGATCCGGAAAATTACCAAACGGCAAATCCTGGCTTTCGCGGTGCTGTTTCCCCTCGCCCTGCCAGTTCATTCGCAGCCGACGGCTACCGCCGTCAGCCCCAAGGCCCGCCAGATCCACGATTCCGCCATCGTCATCGACACCCACGCCGACACGCCCCAGCGCTTTCTGGACGAAAACTATGACATCGGCTCGACCGACCCAAAAGACTTGGGCCACATCAGTCTTGACAAGGCCAAGGCCGGCAACCTGGGCGCGGAATTCTTCTCTATCTGGGTGGAGCCCGAGACCAACCAGGGCCACTTCGCCCGCCAGACGCTCGATCTGATCGATGCGGTCTACGAGCAGGCCGCCCGCCACCCGGATCGCATGATGATGGCGTTCAGCGTGGACGACATCGAGCGCGCTCACAAGCAAAAGAAACTTGCCGCCCTGATGGGTATCGAGGGCGGGCACTCGATCGAAAACGACGTCCACCTGTTGCGCGATTTCTACCGCCTCGGCGTGCGCTACATGACCCTGAGCTGGTCCAACACCAACGAGTGGGCGGACTCGTCCGGCGATGTCAACAATCCCAAGGTCGAGCACCACAACGGCCTTACCGACGGCGGCAAGCAGATCGTCCTTGAAATGAACCGCCTCGGCATGCTGGTGGATATCTCCCACGTCGCTGACAAAACGTTCTACGACGTGATCGCTACCACCAAGGCTCCGGTCATCGCATCGCACTCTTCCGCCCGCGCGCTGACGAATCATCCGCGAAACATGACCGACGACATGCTGCGTGCCGTGGCTAAGAACGGCGGCGTCGTGCAAGTCAACTTCTACAACGCGTTCATCGACCAGAACTATCTCAATGCAGCAGAAGCTCAGTCCAAGGACCGCGAAGCTGCCGTGAAGGCTGACCGCGAAAAGCGCATCGCAGCCGGACAGCCAACGTCCTACCTCGACGCTGACCGTATCGAGCGCGAGTGGGGAGCGAAGTTACCGCGCCCGCCCCTGAAATCGCTCATCGATCACATTGACCACATTGCCAAAGTGGCAGGCGTTGACCACGTCGGCCTGGGATCGGACTTCGACGGCGTGAGCGGCGCAACTCCGGAGGGCATCGACTCTGCCGCCGACTTGCCAAAGATCACGCAGGCGCTGCTCGACCGCGGTTATAGCGCCGCTGATCTCCACAAGATTCTGGGCGGGAACCTGATGCGGGTATTCCGTGAAGCTGAGCGCGTGAGTCGTGCGTTACAGGCCAATTCGGCGAAAAACTGAGCGACTGGTAGCAAGCCGCTTGTCGTAAAATGCCAGTGCACCCACAGGAGCATGTATGCGGACCCTTCTCTGTACTCTTGCCTTGATTGCTGCCACTTCCCTGCTAGGCGCGGGACAGGCAGCCGCACCAGCCAAACCTGGCGCGAAGGCCGCTGCTGCCGCGGCACCCTCCGTCAACCCTACGGCGGTTCTCCATACCACCGCCGGTGACCTGCGCTGCAAGCTTTTTGAAAAAGAGACGCCGATGACAGTGCAGAACTTCATCGGGCTCGCCAACGGCACCAAGGAATGGAAAAACCCGGTCAGCCACGTTCCCAAGAAGGGCGTCTCTTTGTATGACGGAACGATCTTTCACCGTGTGATTCCGAATTTCATGATTCAGGGCGGCGATCCCGCGGGCAACGGCTCGGGCGACCCGGGCTACACGTTCCGGGACGAGACCGTTCCTGGCATTCTGTTTGACCGCCCCGGACGCCTGGCAATGGCAAACTCCGGCCCCAACACCAACGGATCCCAGTTTTTTATCACCGAAGTTCCTACTCCCCATCTCAACGGACGCCACACGATCTTCGGCCAATGCGATCCGGCCAGCATCGCACTGGTCAAGACCATCGCCCGCATGGCCAGCGATCCGCGCGACAACCGTCCGTTCCATCCAGTCAAGATCACCCACGTTGAAATCCAGAGGGGCGCTGCCGCAGCGGCACCCAAGGTTCCACCCGCCAAGGCAGCCACCACCACTAAACCATCTGCCGGCACAAAGAAAAAAACGCAGCAGCAATAAGGCAACGACCAATAACCCGGAGGGGGCTTATGGCACGTACACCTGGCACTTATGCCGTGTTCCAAACCAGTGAAGGCACCATCGTCTGCCGCTTGTTTGAAAAGGACGCTCCGAAAACGGTGGCTAACTTTATCGATCTTGCCGAGGGCAAACGCGAGTGGACACACCCCGCTACGCGCAAGAAATCCACCGACCCGCTTTACCACGGGACGGTCTTCCATCGCGTCATTCCGGACTTCATGATCCAGGGCGGCGATCCCCAGGGAACCGGCATGGGTGGTCCGGGATACCAGTTCGAGGACGAGACCAAAGGCTCTCCTCATCGCTTCGACAAATCCGGCAAACTCGCGATGGCCAATGCCGGACCGAACACCAACGGTTCGCAGTTCTTCATCACTGTCGGTGCCACCGAATGGCTCACCGGCAAGCACACTATTTTTGGAGAAGTGGTCGAAGGGTACGATATCGTCGAGAAGATTTCCAAAGCCGCCCGCAATCGCCAGGACCGTCCGAACAAGGACGTAGTGGTCAATACGGTCATGATCGAACGTGGCTGACGCGGGCAGTTGTGGAAGGCCACGCGAAGGGCTCTTGCCACCGAGGCATTCTGCGGTCGTCCGCTGCCTCGGTGAAGCCCGTCGCATCCCATTGTGATGCCGTCCTTTCTTCTCCCTCAATATTCTTTATAATGAGCGCTTCTCTTAAAGCTGGTGGAGGCTGATGTCCATGGCAGTGTTTAACGGTTCCCCGGTCCCGGCCGACGGAACAAAGATCGCATACAGCAGCGGAAAGTACACGGTGCCCGATCGGCCGATTGTTCCCTTCATCGAAGGTGACGGCACCGGGCGGGATATCTGGAAGGCATCAGTGCGTGTGTTCGACGCTGCCGTCGAAAAAGCCTACGGCGGGAAGCGCCGCGTGGCCTGGTACGAAGTCTTCGCCGGTGAAAAAGCGAAGGCCCGTTTCGACAACTGGCTGCCCGAAGATACAATCGCCGCCATCCGCGAATTCCGCGTGGCCATTAAGGGACCGCTAACCACGCCCGTGGGCGGGGGAATCCGCTCCCTCAACGTTGCCTTGCGGCAGATCCTCGACCTCTACACCTGCGTGCGCCCGGTGAAGTACTACCGCGGCGTCCCCTCGCCCGTGAAGCATCCGGAGCGCATGGATATCGTGATTTTCCGCGAGAATACAGAAGACGTTTACGCCGGCATCGAGTGGGAACAAGGCACACCCGAAGCGGCCCGCCTGATCGAGTTTCTCAACAAGGACATGCTGAAGGGTGGCAAGAAGCAGGTGCGACTGGACTCCGGTGTCGGCATCAAGCCCATTTCCGTGACCGGCACAAAGCGCCTGGTGCGGATGGCCATCCAGTTCGCGCTCGATAACGGGCGTAAGTCGGTCACCATCGTGCATAAGGGCAACATCCAGAAATTTACCGAGGGCGCGTTCCGTAAGTGGGGCTACGAGGTCGCCACGCAGGAATTTCGCGACCGGGTCGTCACTGAGCGCGAGAGCTGGTTCCTCGACAACAAAGACAAGAATCCCAATCTCACCATCGAGCAGAACGCCAACCTCGTAGAGCCCGGCCTTGAGTTTGCCACCGAGGATTTCCGCCAGTCGGTCTACAAGGAAATTAAAGACACGCTCGATGCCATCTACGCCACGCATGGAAAAGGCGGGTGGAAGAAGAAGCTGATGGTCAACGACCGGATCGCCGACTCGATCTTTCAGCAGGTGGTGACGCGCGCCGATGAGTACACCGTCCTGGCCACTCCCAATCTGAACGGCGACTACATCTCCGACGCCTGCGCCGCTCAGGTTGGCGGGCTGGGCATCGCTCCTGGCGCTAACATTGGCGACGGCTATGCGATTTTCGAGGCTACTCACGGCACTGCGCCAAAGTACGCGGATAAAGATGTGATTAACCCAGGCTCGGTGATGCTTTCCGGAGTCATGATGTTCCGCTTCCTGGGATGGACCGAAGCGGCCGACCTGATCGAGCAGGGCCTGGAGCGCACCATCGACCAAAAGAAGGTCACTTACGATTTCGAGCGTCTGATGCCCGGGGCCACGAAAGTTAAGACAAGTGAGTTCGCGGATGCCATCATCGAAAACATGCGCGCTGCGGTACCCACGGCGGCGCATTGAGGAGTTTTCTTTTCTTTGTGTATCTTTGTGGTTAA
>PMCH01000309.1 GCA_003154055.1 Acidobacteriaceae bacterium | reverse complement strand
CAATTCATGTCCGAACTAGAAAAGCTGGGATGCCGCGGATGATTCGCCAAAATCGTGCCGTCATCCTGTTGGGTCTCGCGTTGTTCCTGGTGATGTTTGCCGTTGCCTACCTGAGTTCCGAAGAGGAAAAAGGCGAGGGCCATCCTTCGAGTTACTCCAACCTCCAGCGGGGGGCGAAGGCTTCTTACCTCTTGCTCCAACAGAGCGGATACCCGGTGGAGCGCTGGGATCAGCCTCCGCAGAAGCTCCCGGAAGACGGCCACGGCACGCTGCTCATCGTGGCCGACCCTGAGTCCCTTCCCAGGGGCGACGAGTCTTCTGCTCTCTCGCGTTTTCTGCTGCGCGGCGGGACGATCCTGGCCACCGGCTTCCTTCCCGATTCGTTCGTACCCAAAGCCGCGGCCACGTTCGGGGATCCACGGGTTGGCGGAGTGGAGTGCAAGCCCGTGGCCCCGACCCGGTTTACCCGGGGCGGCTCCATCTCGCAGGATGGACCGCTTGTGTGGGATTCCACGGACGGCTCGCAACTGGTGCATTTCGCCGATGAAAAGGGCAAAGCGGTTGTAGTTTCCTATCCGGTGGGAAACGGCGCGGTTATCTGGTGGGCCAGCGCTTGGCCGCTGGAGAATGCCGGAATCCGTGAAAAGAATAACCTCGAGCTTCTGCTGAACTCGGTCGCCGGCTACAAACGCATTCTCTGGGATGAGTACTACCACGCCGAGCGATTGCAGGTTGCTTCTCACAAGCCGGTGCGAGCCTACAAGTGGGCGTTCGCCCAGTTGGCGGCGATCGCTCTGGCCGTGGTGTTAACCTTCTCGCGGCGCAGCGGGCCGCTGGTTCCGCTGGCGCGAGAGCCGCGCTTGTCGCCGCTTGAGTTTGTCCAGACGCTCGGCAACGTATTTCGCCGCGCCCAGAGTACCCAGGTCGCCGTGGAGATCGCATTTCAGCGCCTGCGGCAGATTGCAGCGCGCCGCTTGGGCATCCGGGGAACGTCGAGTGCGCTGGAAATTGTGGAGGCAATGACGCATCGCGGGATTCGCCTTCCTGAACCCATCGCGCAGCTGGTTCGCGACAGCGAAAAAGCCGCCGCCGATCCCGCGCTTACGGAGAAAGCAGCACTTGAACACGTTCGTGCTCTGAACGCAGCGATTCAGATACTGGATCCAGTCACAAAAAGAATCAAGGAGAGGATATAAGACCGCATGCAGGCAATTACGAAACTGGTGACGCACGGCCGCAACGAACTGGCGAAGGTCATCGTCGGACAGAGCAACTTGGTGGACGGCTCGCTGATCGCACTCCTTTGCGGTGGACACGCCTTGATCGAGGGCGTTCCCGGCCTGGGCAAAACACTCAGCGTGAAGATTCTGGCGCGCGCTCTGAATGTCGGCTTTCAGCGCGTTCAATGCACGTCCGACCTGATGCCCGCCGACCTGCTCGGCACCAACGTTCTAAACCTGGCCTCCGGGACTTTTTCGCTGCACCGCGGCCCTATGTTCACCGACCTGCTGCTGGTGGATGAGATCAACCGCATGCCTCCGCGAACCCAGGCCGCTCTTCTCGAATCAATGGAGGAACGGCAGGTCACGATCGACGGCGAGCGGCACCCGCTCTCGGAGACTTTTACGGTGCTCGCCACCCAGAACCCAGTGGAATTTGAAGGCACGTACCCGCTGCCGGAGGCGCAGCTCGACCGCTTCCTGTTAAAGATCAAGATTGGCTATCCGTCAGCGACCGAGGAAATGACAATCCTCGAAAAGCACAACAGCCAAACAGGATTGGCCAGTACCGGACAGGTGGACATTGCCGCGATCGACAACGAAACCCTGCAACAAGCGCGGCGGGAATTGCGCGACCTCAAACTCGAGCCAACGCTTCTTCGCTATATCAGCGAAATCGCCCGCCGGACGCGGAGTTGGCCGTCGGTTTCACTCGGCGCCAGTCCCCGTGCTGCGATCAGCCTGATGCTCGTGGCTAAAGCCCTCGCCGCGCTCTCAGATCGGGACTATGTAATCCCCGACGACGTGAAAGCCGCCACCCTGCCCGCGATGCGCCACCGCCTTGTGCTGCGCCCCGAAGCCGAACTCGAAGGGCTCGACACCGATCGCGTACTCACCGACGTGCTTGCCGCCGTCGAGGTCCCGAAATGAGTGTGCCACGCCCGCTCGCGCCTTCCCCCGTGGAAGCCGTAGCGAAAAAGAACGGACGCTTCGGAGGCGGCGCTGGCCCGCGCCTCTTTCTGCTCGCGGGAGCGGGCTTCGCGTGGTTGATTCCCGCGCTGTGGAATCCCACTTACTTCTGGGCGCTGTTGATCTGGGACGGCGTGCTGCTCGTCGCCTTCCTGATTGATTGGTTCCGGCTTCCGCGTGCTTCCGCGCTGACTGTGAATCGCGAATGGCACCACTCACTTTCGATCGGAGTGGCGTCCGAGGCCAGCATCAGCGTAACGAATCCGTCTGTGCTGGACCTGCGGATCAGCGTCATGGACGAGCTTGCTCCCTCGCCCCGACACCGTCTGAGCTGGCTGACCCTGGTCGTTCCTTCTCGAGGCACCGCCGCGGTAAGCGAGACATATATCCCCGGCGAGCGCGGCGACACGCAACTCGGCCCGGTATATCTCCGTTACCGCTCCGCGTTCGACATGGCCGAGCGCTGGGCAGTCGCCGACCTGCGGCAGATGGTGCGTGTTTATCCCAATTTCGAACACGCGCG